>JAPYNQ010000008.1 GCA_028289815.1 Gammaproteobacteria bacterium
ATTGCGGGTCAGCATTGCCGACAGCGACAACATGGTGGCGGGCGTGACGGTCAGCCAGACGAATATCCGGGTCGCTGAGGGAGGCACAGCCCGTTATACTGTGGTGCTGGAAGCGTCGCCGGAGAGGTCTGTGAGGGTGACGGTGACCTCGCAGATGCCGGAGATAGCGCAGGTAAACGAGGCAGGCGAAGCACCCGATTCATCAGCGTCCCTGGTGTTTCAACCGATGACCTTCACGTCGGCGAACTGGGGCATACCGCAGGCGATAACGGTGACGGGCGTGGCTGAAGGCGAAACAGAAATCCGCCATGCGATAGCCGGGGGTGATGGTGTTGGTTATACAGCCGCTCTGGAGATTGCCGATGTGCGGGTGAGCGTGACGGACGATGAAGAGCCGGTGGTGGATGCCGATGCCATGACGCAGGCGGAAATAGCAGAGATGCAAGCGGCACAAGAAGTATGGTTGCCGCAATTTGGCGTAGTTGCCGTGGAACATATGCTCAATGGCTTGGAATACCGGTTTACGGTGACGGATCGGCCGGGGCTGTCGGGTAATCTGAATGGCCTGCCTGACTGGCCAACCGGAGTCCGGTCGCTGAGTGCGTCGGACGGAGCGATGTCGGGAGCCGGCATAGACGGATTTGGTAACGGCGGAAGCGGAGATAGCCTGGGGGCAGGGTCAGTGGACCGGCTGTTTAATTTGTCGAGGTCGCTGTCACTGTCGTTGCCGGGTCTGCTGCATGGCAGCCGCTTCCTGTACAGTGATCAGAACCGCCTGTCGGTATGGGGACAAGTGTCGCACTCGGGCTACGAAGATACGATTGAAGGTGTGTCGGTGGATGGAGAAATCACGACCAGTATGCTGGGCGTGGACAGCGACAGCGGACGCACGTTATTGGGTCTGGCGCTGTCATACAGCGATGGAGACGGTGACTGGGACGGTGCCTTGGGCGATGGCAGGTTATCCAGCAGTCTGCTCTCGTTGCTGCCATACATACGCCACGATGTGAGTGAACGCTTGCAGGTATGGGGAGCGGCGAGCTATGGTGAGGGTGAGCTGGAGCAGACGGCGACGAACCGGAGTGGTGTCACCAGTGACATACAGCATGATCTGAAGCAGTTTTCGGCTTCGGCGGGTGTCCGCGGCAAGCTGCTGGAGTGGCCTTTGGAAGAGGGCGGCCTGACGCTGACGCTGATCTCGGATGCCACGCTGTCACGTATTGAGACAGAGGAAGAGAGTGGAATGGAAGGTCTGACGGCGGATACCCAACGGTTCCGCATGGGACTGGAGTGGTCCTGGCAGCTTCCGCAGGCAGAAGGAGGTCGCCTGATACCGGAACTGGAAATGGGCGTGCGCTATGACGGTGGAGATACCAACGATGGCTTCGGTATAGAGCTGGGCGGTGGTATCAGTTGGGAACTACCGGCGAGTGGCCTGACGCTGGATGTGCGTGGTCGTTATCTGCTGGAGCATGAGGTGCGGGATCGGCGTGAATGGGGTATATCGGGTTCATTGCGCTACGATCTGCAACCGGGTTCGTCTTATGGCCCGTCCTTAAGCCTGCGGCAGGAATATGGCAATGTTTCGACGGCCAGTGGCTTAAGTCAGATGCTGTCGAGTTCGTTGTCGGATTCGTTGAAGCAGCAGGATGCGTCTGAGGCAGGCGAGGTGTCGAGTAGCTGGAACCTGGAGGGTGAATGGGGCTTTGCCCTGGAAGACGGTGCTACAGGTATCCCGTATGCAGGTCTGTCTTCTTCGGGCGCTGAGCGTGACCTGACCTTGGGCTGGCGTCTGCTGTCGGCGCCGGGTGAGTGGAATACCGAACTGGACATCAAGGCGATTCGTCGCGAGGGTGATCAGGGCGAAGTCAACCACGGTATCGGCGCCGAATTCAAGCTGAACTGGTAAAGTCTGCCGGATTGTTATTCCGGGGGAGCGGTATTGTCGGATCTGTTTTTCTGGCCTGCGTCCTGTTGGTAGTATGGTGCCTTTGTCGTGCGGGTAACGTGCCCGTAGGGATTTCCGGTATTGACTGCACATGAGGATTGCTGTGCGTCAGTTTCCTGTGCCCCGGTTGCTCGTTACGGCTTTTCGCGGTGTCTTTGTGTACAAGGACGCGGATAGTTGTTCTTCTGTCTGCATGTATCACTTGCCTGTAGCAGGTCTCTTTTCTGGATATAGTATTAAACGACCGCGGGGTCATTGTTCCCTCCGAGATTCTGGCCTCCGGGCATTTCGGGTTAATCAGCTGGTTGCTTGGTGGATAATAGAAAAACACAGTCTCCCTTTGGCGCATGGCAATCTCTGATTACGCCGGAAATGGTATCGGGCAGTTCGATTCGTTATGGTGGTGTGATCATTGACGGCGATGATATTTATTGGCTGGAGGGACGGCCCCGGGAAAACGGACGTACCGTGATCGTCCGTCTGCATGAGGGCAGGCGTGAGGATGTTCTGCCTGAACCTTATAGTGCGCGTTCCCGTGTTCATGAATATGGCGGCGGCGCGATGGCTGTCAGGAATGGTCATATCTGGTTTGTCAATGATGCCGACCAGCAGATATATCATGTTGCTGGCAGCCCTCGTGAGGGAAATGGTATCCGGCAGGTGACGAGGGCTGATGGCTGTCGGTTTGCAGATATAGTGATTGATGATCGACATGACTGTCTGTACGCCGTGCGTGAACATAATTCGGATGAATCCCGGCCCGAACCGGTGAATGATCTGGTTCGGATTGGTCGCAGCAGCGGTGAGATTTCTGTGGTGGCGAATGGGGATGATTTCTATTCTGCACCTGCATTGAGTCCGGATGGCCGGTATCTGTCCTGGATTAGCTGGGTTCATCCCGATATGCCCTGGGATGAAACGGTTTTGTGGTTGGCAGATGTGGGTGTTGATGGACGCTTCTCCGGTGTACGCCGGATTATTGCGGAGGCAGGGCAGGCGGTATTCCAGCCGGATTGGTCGCCTGATGGTCGTCTGTACTTTGTCAATGATCCTGCCGGTTGGTGGCAGCTGTATCGTCTCAATGATCTGAATGATGTAGGTGCCGTCGAGCGTATTTGCGATTACGAAGCTGAGATGGGTTTGCCGCTTTGGCAGTTTGGCATGAAGACCTATGCCTTTCAGAATGAGCGCCGGATCATTGCGACTTTATGTGAACAGGGGTTATGGCGCCTGATTGGTATTTGTGCCGATACCGGTAAGATGGAACCCATCTGTACGCGGTACAACAGTTTTTCCTGTATTGCTGCCGATGAGCAAAAGGCTGTGGTGGTTGCTGCCGGATTCACTTTTATGGATGAAGTGGCTTCTATTAATTTGCAGACGGGTGTGATAACCCGATGTAATGAAGCGGGTGAGACAGGGCTGGATGATGGTTGGCTTTCCACCGCGCAGCCTGTTTCTTTTCCCACAACCAATGATGGTATTGCCCATGGTTTTTATTACGAGCCTGGAAATCCTGATACGCAGGGTCAGCCGGGAGAGCTGCCGCCGCTGTTGGTTATGTCTCATGGGGGGCCAACGGGAGCGGCTTCGGCAAGCCTTAATCTGCGTACGCAGTTTTGGACCAGCCGCGGTTTTGCTGTGCTGGACGTGAATTATCGGGGCAGTACGGGCTATGGTCGCGCGTATCGTGAAAAACTCAAAGGTTACTGGGGAATTTACGATGTCGATGATGTGGTGGCCGGTGCGCACTATCTGGTTGAGAGGCAGCTGGCGGACCGTAGGCGAATGTCGATACGTGGTAGCAGTGCAGGCGGATTTACAACTCTTGCCGCTCTGGCGTTTACGGACGTATTTTCCGCCGGTTGCAGCCTATACGGCATAGGTGATCTTGAGTCTCTGGCGATGGATACGCATAAGTTTGAGTCTCATTATCTGGATTACCTGATAGGTCGATATCCGGAAGAAAAGGATATTTATGTGCGTCGGTCACCTTTAAACCATGTTGATCAATTGTCTTGTCCGGTGATTTTCATGCAGGGCGCGGAGGATAGAGTCGTTCCTCCGCAGCAAGCGGAAAAAATGGTGGCAGCGCTAAAGGACAAGGGAATCAGTGCGGAGCTGCTGATGTTTGAGGGTGAGCAGCATGGCTTCAGAAGAGCTGAAACTATTCGGCAGGCATTGGTCTCCGAGCTGGCTTTCTATGACCGGGTTTATGGATTGTTGTCCTGATTTTTTCGGATTCAGGGTAAAATCTGTTCCTGATAACGGCTATATCGGTTATCTTATCGCACATCCGGGTATGGTTGAGTGGGGTGGCTGGTGCTGAAAATTAAACCGAAGCGACGCTTGAAATGACGAGAATACAAAAACGCTTGTGTCAGTTAAAAAAGGAACATCAGGAGCTGGACCTGATGATCCATGATCTGTCGGCGAATCCTTATACCGATCAGCTGCGTCTGCGTCGAATGAAGTTGCGCAAGTTGCGGCTTAAGGATGAAATTAAAATGCTGCAGGATCAATTGATTCCCGATATGGATGCCTGATCTATATGGGAAAAGACAGGGGAAGCTCTGATGTAACCGGGTATTTTTGGTGATATTTGGTAATTTCGGAATGGAATTGTCGGAAGTCTTCCAAGTATGTCCTGGATCAACATAAACCGGAGGGTGATTTGATGGTATCGATATCGAAATTTCTTACAGTGGTTCTTACTGCCGTGCTGTGGAGCCCTGTGTCTTTGTCCGATGCCGGTACCGACTTTCTGAAGGATAATGCCGGTAAGCCGGGTGTGGTTACAACAAAAAGCGGTTTGCAGTACAGAATTATCGAGGAAGGTACCGGCTTGAAACCGGGTGCCACGGATCTGGTCAGGGTGCATTATCACGGTACGTTGATTGATGGGAAGGTATTTGATAGCTCCATTGACCGCGGTCAGCCCGCCCGCTTCGCGCTGAGTCAGGTTATAAAGGGCTGGACCGAAGGATTGCAGACCATGAAAGAGGGAGGTAAAACGGTTTTTTACATCCCGCCGTATATGGCCTATGGTAGTAACGCTACTGGTGCCATTCCTGCAAATGCAACTCTGATTTTTGAGGTGGAGCTGTTGAATGTCTATCCCTTGAATATTCCGAAGACCTTTGAGGAAGTCCGTGCCTATCGAATATCCGACATGGATTGCGGAAAGCCCCCGGTATTGCCTGAGGATGCAAAAGAGTTGGGCAGTATCAGGGCACAGGCGGATCGTTACGGAAGCTGTGTTCGTGACTACTATCAGCTTGTTACTGCCGAGCTTCAGGGTCTGCTCGGACTGGCCGGTAGTGAGGGTGCCATGCGTGATGCCGTACTTGATAGTTTTAGTCGCGGCAGGGAAGAGTTGAGCTCAGAGTTGGCTGTGGCACTCCCCTTTTTGCAGGAATACCAGCAGTTCAGGAATGCCTCGGACCAGTAGCTGGCTTTTATCAAATTTCCAGAGTATTGATTTGGAGGCTGCGCCCGTACATCGCAGTAGGCCCGCTTGGGGCCCTTTAAGTGGTGTCGGCAGGTTGGTAAATGAGCTAAACTCCAGCGCGGGTGTAATAACAGGCTGAATACCAGCCGGAGGTTGAACTTGACCAGTGCTTCTGACATCGCATCTTTGACCGTGTTGTCGAATCCTGATATTAGTATTTTGTATATTGAGGATAATCCCGCCAATCTGATTCTTATACAGAAGGTGATTGAAAAGAAAACTGCCTTTCGTTTTTTGTCTGCGTCAGATCCTGTGTCCGGATTGGAGCTGGCATCTTCCGAGCACCCTGATCTTATATTGCTGGATATTTTTTTGCCGGTGATGGATGGTTATGAGGTGATGAAAAGGCTCAGAGCAAATGAACTGACGGCTACCATTCCGGTTGTTGCCTTGAGCGCTAATGCAATGAAAGCGGATATTGATCGGGGTGCTGAGGCCGGATTTTCTGCCTATGTTTCCAAACCCATCAATATCATTGACTTTCTGGAGCAGATTGCTGGCGTGCTTGAGAATTCATTTATGAAGCATGAGGTACACTGAAGGATCCAAGGCTGGTTTTAATTGTGAGTTGTGTGGCCTGCCGGCTTTGTTGTGTGTGCATATGGTTGTCCGAGGTTCGGATTTCCTTCGGAGGAGGCCCTGCTGATGCCATCTGAGTCTCAGTTTACTCTGCTGGGTAAGAGGAGATTTTTACCCTTTTTTATTACGCAATTCCTCGGTGCGTTTAACGATAATGTATTCAAAAACGCGCTGATTATTCTGATTGCTTTTCAGCATATGGGCGACGATCTGGCAGGCTCCCGGTATCTGGTAAATATCAGTGCGGCACTGTTTATTCTGCCGTTCTTTTTATTTTCTTCGACAGCCGGCCAGATTGGTGACAGTTATGAAAAATCTACCTTGATAAGGGGCATTAAGCTTGCAGAAATTTTCATAATGTTTCTGGCGGTAATCGGCTTTCTCCTAGAGTCGATCAGCTTACTGATGGCGGTGCTTTTTTTGATGGGTACACAATCGTCGTTGTTTGGCCCGGTGAAGTATGGCTATCTCCCGCAGCATCTGGATGGCGCAGAGTTAACTGGTGGAAATGGTCTTGTTGAAATGGGTACGTTCATGGCCATTTTATCCGGCATGATGCTGGGCAGCGCTCTGATGACCGTGGAGGGGGGTGAGTACGTGGTATCTGTCGTGGTGTTGGTGGTCGCGTTTGCGGGTTATATGGGAGCGCGGAACATTCCGCTTACTCCGGCAGTGGAACCGGGGTTGAGAGTTAACTGGAATGTGTTTGTCCAGACCTGGGTTACGGTGCGAATGGTGACGAGAAACAGAACGGTATTTTTCTCTGTGCTGGGCATTTCCTGGTTCTGGTTTATCGGTTCGACCTATATGGTACAGCTGCCTAATTATACGCGGGAAATGCTTAACGGCGATGAGTCTGTTTATATTCTCCTGGTGACAGTTTTCTGTATTGGTATCAGCATAGGGTCGTTACTCTGTGAAAAATTGTCTGGCCATCGGGTAGAAATCGGACTCGTGCCTCTGGGCGCTGCAGGTATAAGCCTGTTCGGGGTTGATTTGTATTTTTCGGCACCGGGCACGGTCGAAACCAGCGCTGGTCCGCTTATGATTGGGCAGTTTTTGCAGTTGGAGGGTGGCCTGCGCTGCCTAGTGGATATGGCGCTTATCGGGATATTTGGTGGCTTTTATATTGTGCCGTTGTTTGCCGTCGTACAGCAGCGTACCCAAAAGGGTATTCTATCGCGTGTTGTTGCCGGCAATAATATCTTGAATGCCTTTTTTATGGTCTTGTCGGCGGTATTTGGAATCGTGTTGTTGGGGAAGCTGGGCTACACCGAGGATGAGGTGTTCTTTATTATCGCTGTTCTGAACATCATGGTAACGGGTGCTGTCTTTCTGCTGGTGCCCGAGTTTATTCAGCGTTTTAGGGCGCGTCTTGGTAGCCTTACTTCGCGCTTGTTATGAAGAGTCCCCGGAGATCTGTCGCGAGCGGTTTCGGGGCAGAGTGCCCGCTGTATATCAGCCAATACATAAGGATTGCGAGCGCCCCACGATGCCGTTATGATGTCGCACAACAGATTTTTTCAGGCCTATAATCCTTGATAGGCAATATTGTGCGTGTAAGTATATGATTTGATACAGTTAAACTGTTTGATATGAAGATTATGGTGAAAAGGGTAGTGCAAGTTACGTTAATGCTTTTTTGTGGGTTGCAAACGGGTATTTTCGGAGGTGCCGTGGCCGGTTGACAGGACCTGTTGAAAGGGCAGTTTGAAACGTTGCAAGGAGATGGGAGTAGTGAGTCGTCGCCTTCTTTCGGCTCTGCGGTATCGGTTCCCGGTTATCAGGATGTTGTTGCCGGATTGAAACAGGCCCTGGACAAGGGAGCGGAGTTTGCAGTTGAGCATCCTGGTAGAAGAGATGGGTTTTGGAAAAATGCCGATGTGAAAATTCCAATGCCTGAAAACCTTGCGTTTGTGGAAAAAACCCTGCGTGAGCCTGGTCAGGATAAATATGTGGATGAGTTCTTATTGACGATAAATCGTGCCGCAGAGTCTGCCGTACCGTTGACTCTGGATATTATTAAAAAGGCTGTAAAGGACATGAGTGTGGCAGATGCGAAAAAAATACTCCAAGGCTAGGATGACGCAGCAACCCGATATCTGTGTAGAGCAGGAGGGGATGATATGACAAGGAAAATCAGCCCGATTGTTGCAGAGGCAACCGCCAGGGCAGGGATTACAAGCCATTACAGGAAGCTGTTTAGTAACCTTGGAGTCATAGGAAATTACATTACTCCAGATGACTATAATATTGATAAATATGTCACCGAAAAGACCATTGATGGTATCTTCCATATGATTGCTGTGGAGGAAAAGCAAATACGGAGAAGTCCCGTAGCACGGACGACTAGTCTGCTAAAGCGAGTCTTTGGCGAACATTGGTCTGCCCGAACCAGGGAAGCCCTGTATGGTGCCCGGCAGTTTTTTAGCAGACCCTTTAAGACGGTAGTTAATCACCTTTGTTATTGTAGCGTTCAATGCCATCTAAAATTTCTTTTTTCGCTTCTTCGGCATCATTCCAGCCTATAATTTTTACCCATTTGCCCTTTTCCAGATCCTTATAGTGCTTGAAGAAATGAGAAATGGAGTCAAGCAGGGGTTGGGGCATATCGCGCCAGGAGTTGACACCCCGATACATGCCGGTGAGCTTGTCAATCGGCACGGCCAGTATTTTGGCATCCATGCCGGATTCGTCCTCCATGCTCAGTATGCCGATGGGACGGCAACGAATTACAGAGCTGGGAATTAACGGAATAGGGGTAACGACCAGCACATCAACCGGGTCACTATCATCGGATAGAGTGTGTGGTACGTAGCCATAGTTACAGGGATAATGCATGGCTGTGCCCATAAAGCGGTCAACGAACATCGCCCCGGAATCTTTGTCGGCCTCGTATTTTACGGGGTCGCTGTGCGAGGGTATTTCAATAATGACATTGATGTCATTGGGCACATCGCTGCCCGACGGGACGCGGTCCAGTATCATGGTGTACTCCTTGGATAGGCTTGTAATCCGATTAGTACCATTATCGCATGGCTTGCTGTTAATATCCCCTTAAAGTACTTGACAGCTTCGAGTTGAGTACGTGACTTCAGTTTGATCACTACTACCGGCTCCCAGGTTAAGATGGCCGGGATAGTTGTGGACAGCCGGTTCGGGATTATCATTTCCGCATTGATAGACGATGTATAGCCGGTAATCCTTTCTCAGGAGTGCACTGTGGTTTTGTGTGATCGCAATATTCCTGGTGAAGGCGCCGCCTTTGGTTTCCATGAAGCGGATATCCACAAGCGCCTTTGCATCTTGGGAGTAGGATTTGCGGGTTTTTGCGCTGCTCCGTGCGCACCGGGTTCCAGGGGATATCGAAGTTGATTATCAGCCGGCAGCATTGCAGGTTGATGCTTTCTCCTGCCGATTCGGTGGCCACCACCTTTGCCTCCTCAAGGGCACCTCTGAAAGCAGGGCTTACCTTAATGTGGCCTTGCCCTCTTGCGGTGTCCGGTTTTTCGGCAGGCAGGCAGGGCTTGTAGACAAGACAGAGTCACTGCTGTGATGCCTTGTTCGTGCCGGACGGCATGAATGCTTCAGAGCCGGTTTGCTGCGAAGGGGTGAGTTCGAAGGTGAGTGTCGGCTTGCAGGTCATGGATCGAGCGGCAGCCCAGTAGTCGCATGGTGTCCTCAATTTCTTTTTTCAGTATGGTGAATGCTTTGCGGACACCGGTTTCGCCGCCTGCGCCGAGTCCGTAAGCATAGGCCCGTCCGATGAGTACGGCATCGGCCCCATGCGCCAGAGCGATTACTGCGTCGGTACCGCTGCGGATACCTCCGTCCAGAAAAACTTTTACCCCGGATCCTTTCAGTGCCGGGACGATCTCCCTGAGTATGTACAGGGTCGGATATACCCGATCCAGTTGCCTTCCACCGTGGTTGGAGACCACAATGGCGTCCACTCCATGTTCTGCCGCCAGGCAGGCATCCTCGACGCATTGCACGCCTTTGATGATTATCGGCCTGCTGCCCCAGTGTTCCCGGATTCGCGGGAGATGCTCCCAAGTGACTGCGGAGGCTCGCAGCTGTGTCCCGATGTCGGTGTATGGCATGGGCCTGCCGTCGTCCAGGATAACATTGCGAAATTCCATCATCCCGCCGTCGGAATAGTAGCTCTGTAGCCAGGACAGGTGCCGCCACATCTGTGGCGCAAATCGCAGCTTTTGTATCAGGGTGCCGCCAATGGTGAGGGACGCGCCCATTGACTCGTGGTGCGCCCGATTGCCGGGAACGGCAGTGTCGATGGTGAGGACAAGCGCGGAGTAGCCCGCATGTCTGGCCCGCATGATACTGCGCACGGCTACTTGTTCGCCGCCGATCATATAGAGTTGGAACCAGCATGGCCCATTTGAGGCGGCCCTGATTTCCTCCAGATCGGTTCCGGCGAAGTTGGAGACGGTACAGATACTGCCAGACTGTTTGATGGCCTTGGCGGCGGCTTCCTCGCCCCGCGGCCAGATCATCCGCAGACTGCCGACGGGGGCTGCGATGACGGGTAGGTCAATCTCATCTCCGAAAATTTCGGTGTGCATTTCCACTGCTTCCAGTTGTACCCCGGAGCGTGGTTTGAATCGCTCTCTCCGAAAGGCCTCAATGTTGTCTCTGAGGGTGATCTCGTCGTCGGCACCACCGCGGTAGTATTCCCTGACAATGGGCGGGACGCGCCTTTCCATTACCTGGCGGAGATGATCAACCGTTACACATCGCTCCACCTTTCTGGCCCAATATTTTTCTGCCCGGGCATGGGTACTTCCAAGGTATGGTTTTAGCAGAAACATGTCTGCGAGAGTAAGGCTACTGATTGTGAACGTCAATTCCCGTCCCTTGGGGGCGTAGATTTTTCGATGGGTTTATGGCTCTAGGCCGCAATGGGTATAACCGGGCCTGGCGGAGCGAATAATTTGCTACGAGGCATTTATATTGTCTATACTGAACCTCCGGTACGACTGCTCGTTAGTCAATTCTGCTTCAGGCAGGGTTGGTTGGGTCGATAGGGTTCGGTGGCCCGCTGTCCGAGCGACCCAATCAATGCCGAATGTCGGGGTGTAGCTCAGCCTGGTAGAGCACTGCCTTCGGGAGGCAGGGGCCGGAGGTTCAAATCCTCTCACCCCGACCAATAATCAGCGGACTATGGACAATCTGTATAGGGAAGGAGAAATTGAAATGCCGGAAAGCAATTCGTCCAGAGATATTGTCGGTACACCGTATGGCTTTGAGGAGTCCCGATTACCTTCCCTAAAAGAGCTGTCAGAGGATGTTATCAGGATGCGGAAGGCCGGGCAGCTGACTCCGAGAGTACTGAGTAATATAAGGCGATATTTCAGGATAAAGAACATTTATCATTCAAATGCCATTGAAGGCAATGTACTTGATGTTGGTGAAACAAGGCAGGTTGTGGAGCATGGTCTGACGATTACCGGCAAGCCGCTGAAAGACCAGGCGGAGGCGAAAAATCTGGGAGAGGCCCTGGATTTTCTGGAGGACCTGGTCAAATCGTCAAAAAGGTCAATTACCGGAGCCGACGTAAGACAAATTCATCACTTTGTCCTGAAAGATATTGATGATAGCAATGCCGGGCAGTATAGAAGCGTTGATGTTGAGATCAGTGGGTCCGATTACAAACCTCCTGCTCCTGCAGATATATCATCCGAGATGCGGGATTTTGGTAAGTGGCTGTCCGATATTTCCGTTATAGATGATGATCGCGGTACCCTTGATGCAATACTTTATGCCGCCGCTGCCCATACATGGCTCGTATATATTCATCCGTTTATTGATGGAAATGGCAGGGTTGCACGCCTGCTGATGAACCTGATTTTGATGAGATACGGATACCCCATAGCGATAGTTACCAAAGAGGATAGATTTCGTTATTACGATGCACTGGAAATTTCTCAAACCTCGGATTTATCTCCGTTTATTGCCTTGGTCGAAGAGTGTATCAGAGAGAGTCTGGAGGAATATGAGAGATCCGTCAGGGAACAGCAAAAAGAAAAAGAGTGGGCAGCCGATCTGGTTGCCGGATTTTCGCCGCCTGAGGCGCTTAGTAAGGCTAGGAACGAGTACGAAGTATGGAAAAGTGCTATGGAATTACTTCGCAGCTATTTTCACCAGCTCACGGAGCTGCTTAATGACAATGCGCTGATAGGCCGATTCAATTTGAGAGATTTTGGTGACCTGGAGTTTGAAAAATATCTCAGCCTGAAGCAGAGCAAATCTGCGAAAAAAACATGGTTCTTTCGGATGGATTTTGTCCGTGGTGATATATCAGTACGATATCTGTTCTTTTTCGGTTCGCCGAGCCAGTATCTCAAGGATGACACAGATGTAACGCTTCACTTGGCGCGCGAGGAACCGCCAGGTTCCTTCCACTATGAAAAGCTGGATCATATTGGTGCTCCCAATGTGCCCGCTACCCTGGAGATCGGGTATCGTGCCGACAAGGAGAGCTTTGTTGTAAGGGGACGAACCGGGCGTGGGAAAATAGACAAAATAGAAAATATCGGAAAAAAATTTTTTGAGGAAGTTAAATCATGTCATTTTCAGGCGCAGGAAAACCCCGGCTAAATCAGGGTTTCCATGCAGCCGGATTTACCAGCTTAAGACTACGCGATAACGGACCTCGCCGCTCGCCAGTTTTTCTAATGCTTCGTTGACTTGCTCAAACCGGAAGGTTTCGATTATCGGGCTGATGTGGTGTCTTGCCGCAAAATCAAGCATTTTTGCTATTGATAGCGGACTGCCGGCAGGAGAACCCGATACCGACCTTTGGGTCATAATCAAAGGAAACGCGCCTATATCCAATGGCTCAAGGGTGGCACCGACTATATGCAGGCGGCCTCTTGGTTTTAATGTTTCCAGGTATGTATTCCAGTCGAGTTTGACGTTGACGGTTGAAATAATGAAATCAAATTTGGCCGTGACCTTCTTGAGTTCTCTTGAATTGCGGGAGTTGATCGTGTGATGCGCTCCCATTTTAAGGGCCTTTTCTTTCTTTGAGTCGCTTGATGTAAATGCCGTGACTTCACAGCCCCAGGCATTAAGAAACATGATTGCCATATGCCCTAATCCGCCGATACCGATCACTCCCACCCTGTCGGTTGGCTTCACATCAAATTGCAGCAACGGATTAAAAACCGTAATGCCCCCACAGAATAGCGGGCCGGCACTTGTCATATCAAGCCCATCAGGAAGTGGTACGACACTCTCCGATTGCGCACGAACCTTTTCAGCAAATCCGCCATATCTCCCCACTATGGTAGCTTCCTGGAGGGTACACATATTATGGTCGCCGTCTAGGCAACTCGGACATGTCATGCAGTAACCTGAGTGCCATCCGAGACCGACTTTATCACCTGTCTTCAGGTTTGTGACACCCTTGCCAACCCGAGATATGAGTCCCGTTACCTCATGCCCTGGAACCAGGGGATACCGGGTAAGTCCCCATTCGTTATTCAGCATGCTTAAATCGCTGTGACAGATGCCACAATGCTTAACGTCAATTTCGACTTCGTTGCTTTTCAGTTCGCCGGGGTTGTATTCGAATGGTTGTAATTTTTGGCCCCGCTTAAGTGCGGCATATGCTTTCACCATAATAGAATTCTCCGCTATGAAAGGTGGAAGATAATTTAATTGAGAGTTCTATTATACTTGAATCCGTACTTGGTAGATTTGTATCAATTTGACGTTCTTGTCTGCTGCAGGCAGGTCACGGGCCAAGTGCCCTGCCATCCGACACAGGGTTATCTGCCCAATGTTGCGACCAACGCCCACAGCAACACGGGCAAGTACCGGCAATGGTCGAATAACCTGTTTGCTTTGACCCTGGTAGGCGGATGCAGCCGATACCGGATTGTGTGGTGTTGTTTCATGTCTATGCTATTTGCGGATCCAGATATGTAATTCCTTTTCTTTTCTTCTGGTGAAACTCCGGGCTATCCGCGCTAAAATGAACCCTGTTTTTCACTGGAGGGGACTGTCATGTGGAGTCACCGCTTTTCGCCAGTTGGTCGGATGGTTGTCTTACTTGGTCTTTGTCTCGTTGTCCGGGAGGGGTTGACCGATGCACCCCAGGGTTGGAATTTTCTTGCTTTTGATGAGGCTAGGGCACAAGCGATAGAGAAAAATCGCCCTCTTTTTGTTTACTTCGGGCGCTACGGTTGCCCGACTTGTGCCCGGGTGAATCATGAAAGCCTTACTGATCCGGAAGTCCGCAGGCGATACCATGAGCATTATGTGCTGGCTTATGTGGATGCCGAAAGCGGTGACCGGCTGCGCCTGCCCAATGGGGAAAAAATGACCGAGATGGACCTGGGTATTCGATACAAAGTCTTTGGTACGCCGTTTTTCTTTTTCATGGAACCGGATGGCAGCACTATTACCCGGATGCCGGGATTTGTATCGGTGGCGCGGTTCCTTGCGTTGGACCTGTATGTGAATGGCGGGCATTACCGGAACCAGACTCTTCAGGAGTTCATATCGGGGGAGACGTGAACCGCTGGTTGTTATCGGTGTTATGGTTTCCGGTAGCTTGTTATGGGGGGCTATGGGACTTTGGGCAGCCTGTCACCGTTACTGGTGCCTCACTGGCACCACATTATCATCATCTGAGTGGTTCAGGGCGCCGGCACCTTGCCGCCGCAGAGAGGCATGTGGCGTTGGTTTGGGAAGATGATCGAACCGGTTCGCCGCAAGTCTATGCAGCAATCAAGAGGCTGCCTGACCCTGGTTTTCGTTTGACCTTTCAGCTCAGTTCCGGTACTGAGGCCTATGAACCTGCCATTGTGTCGATTGCAGATACCCGGTGGGTAGTGGCTTGGGAGCAGGATGGCGAAATTCTGGTTAGTCTCCTCACTCCCGAGGCCCATACTCGTCCTTTGAGTCTCTCATCCGGGCCGGGTCGGCAGGTGACTCTGGCGGCAGATGGAGCAGGGCAGGTTGCCGCTATTTGGGCGAAAAGGCAGGGACGCAAGCAAAGGCTTGTGGCCGCTGATCTTCTGGTTCGGGACAGGGAGTTGGCGGTAAGTGCCGAATTGATCGTCACCCCCGATGATGCAAGCCATTTTCAGAGTTTTCCTGCCGCTGCCTATACAAGCAAGGGAGAGCTGTTTGTTGCCTGGGAGGACCGGCGGGCGGGTCACACTCGGCTTTACGGTAGCTTGCGTGAGGCAGGTAGCGCGTTCCGCCCTGCAATACAGCTCAACGAGCATCGGGAGCCGGCGGCAATGGAGAACTATCTTGAAAATACAGGTACCGGGGTTATGCGGGTGTCCGTGGCATCTGGCCGGGACGGGCTGGTGGAAGCCGTCTGGCTTGACAAGCGCAACCCGGGGTCTGGTTATGCCGTGTGGGGTGGACGCAGTCGTGACGGTGGTTATCAATTCGGTGAGAATGTGCGTGTACAGGATACGATGGGTGAGGCGGTTGCACAGTGGCATGCTTCAGTAATTTCTTTTGGGGGAGGCTTAATCGCTGCCTGGGATGATGCAAGGGAAAACTGGAGTGATGCAAAAGAAGTCGGTGATGTTTTCCTGTCCTGGCGAACTGACGGCGGCTGGAGCGATGACTGGCCCGTTCCTGGTGCTTCGGGAGACGGATATCAGGGCAGTCCGGTCATGGCAATCGACATGAGTGGTGATCTGCACCTTGCATGGATTGAAAAGGCGACACTGACCGCACCAAGTCGGCTTCGATATTCGCATGGTATTCGGAAGATACTTTCCCGCTGAAGCCTGGTCATTGCAGCCGGGTTGATTTCCGCTGCCCTTGAAGTTCGCATCCAGAAGGCCTGGGGGATAATTGATGAAAGCAACACTGATCGGATTTAGTGCAGTTCTTATGTGGTCTCTGATGGCTGTTTTGACGGTCAAGTCAGGCCGAGTGCCGCCATTCCAGCTTGCTGCGATGTGCTTTTTGATCGCTACTATCCTCGGGCTGGTCGCGCTTGCTGCAGCTCCGTCAGCTGTGCGCAATCTACGCCAGCCTTTATACATATGGTGCATCGGTGTCGGTGGACTGTTCGGCTATCATTTGTTTTACTTTACTGCGTTGCGCAACGCGCCGGCAGCCGAGGCGAGCCTGATCAGCTATCTCTGGCCATTGATGATGGTTGTCGGTTCGGCGCTCCTCCTTGGAGAGCGGCTTGGCTGGCACCATATCGCAGGTGCACTGGCAGGCCTTGGAGGTACCGTGCTGATGGTTGCGAAAAACGGCTTGTCTTTCAGCGACAGTTTTATCTTCGGTTACGGTGCGGCATTGTGTGCTGCCTTTACCTGGTGTGCCTATTCACTGCTATCGCGCCGTTTCGGTGAGGTTCCGACCGATGCGATCACCGGCTTTTGTGCGGTAACGGCCATTCTTTTGTTCATCTGCCATCTGGCGCTGGAACAGACGATTTGGCCGCATACCGCAGGACAGTGGCTTGCCATCGCCGGGCTCGGCCTGCTGCCGGTTGGTGCCGCCTTTTATGCTTGGGACTTTGGCGTTAAACATGGTGATATCCGTATCCTGGGTGCCGCAAGCTATACGGCACCGCTGCTTTCAACCCTGATCCTTATTGCGTCGGGTGTCAGTCAGGCCGACTGGCGCATTGCCCTTTCTTGTGCCCTGATTACCGGAGGTGCTGTGCTGGCAGCCAAAGACCAGTTATTTGTAAGATCGTACCAGGATAAAAGTCAATGATTTTGATTCTGTATGTTGCCGGGATCCTAAAAATGAGTGCTGCTTGTAAGTGCCTTAACTGCTTTATTCAGGAACAGTCGGTGATTCTCGACGAGGACTTGTTGTCCGCCGCTCTGGAACTATTTAGCCAGAAGCCGGCTGATTAAATACCATCAGCTACGGTCCACAGGGTAACGGGGTTAGCCGAAGGAATATTCTGGGCAGGGGCTATGGGCTATTGTGTATGTCTTTCACTTTAGTAGCTCAGGCGCCAGCCGGTGAGTAGTGTTAATTCAGGGTCAGAGGTTGCACGATGTCCGGGTTCATGGGTCCAAGTGACGCCAAGGCGGAGTTCGCCGACTGGCAGCCGCCGGTGCCATTCGGCGGTAAGGTCGAGCTGGCGACCGCTGGGCGTAAGTCCGGCGGAAATGGATTTGTGAATTACGTTACCGGTTTTTGTTCGGCCTACGGGTATGGTCAGCGATGCCTGACCGGTTTCGACACGCAGCGGTTGTGATAATGACAGGCGCAGTGTCGCGTCATGGTCAAGTTTCCTGTCTGCTTGCAGGGTAAAGGCGCTGGTTATCAAATCTGAGGTGTCTGTGATGATGCCGCCGCGGGCGGCTGGTTTGACTGTGCCGATTTCCGCGTCGGCACCGATTTGCCAGCGCCCAAGTCCGGCCTGTGTGCGGACACCAACGAAGACGGCATCGGCGCTCAGTGTGCCGAAAGCGCCGTCGGTGGCGCTTCCCAGCAGGCTTTGTCGTTCTCCCAGCCAGCCGGCGCGGAGGTTAAGCGGGGTGTGCGTCGGTTGCCAGGTGAGCGCTGCGCCGGTTGCCGGCATCCGGTCAGCCATGCCCTCTGTGGTGAAGGCAGTGACCGAGACGGTGTCTGATTCGGCTACACCGAGGCCAAGGGCGTAGCTGGCGAGTGTGAGGTGACCGGGGGCGTTGGTCCTGATTATATTTTGCATGAAGCCGAATCGTTGTCGCGCCGAGGCAGTGTTCGCAGGCTGCAGAAAGTGATGCAGGCGTGTTGGCATTGATGGCGTTGGCATGTTCTGTGCGGCGTGGTCAAGATCGAACCAGAACGGTGCGCCGAGTGCGTCGAAGGCAGCGATTTGTTGGCCGGCGAAGGATTGCTGCAGGGCATCTCCGAATGCTGCTCCGAGCTGTATGTGGGTGGTTCGCAGGCTCGCACCGGCATTGTCGACGCGATTGCCAAGTGTAATCGTAGGTGTGCCGACCGGTGCGGTGGCCGCGCCAAGATCCAGCAGGCCTTGGCCGTATATGGCCTGGTCGGCATATACACCGCTTTTGTCAGCGGTTTGCAGGAGTCGGCTGGCGAGTTGTGTGTTGGATAACTGGTCCCGGAAGAGTTGTTTCATAACGGCCAGCGCACCGCTGACCATTGGCGCGGCATAGGATGTTCCGTTTCCTGCACGGGTGCTACGTGAGAATGTGCGCCTTTCCTCGCAGTTCTGAGTGGAGCAGTTTGGATCGATAGTGGTAACAGGGTCAGAGTAGGCTACCTGGACTGCCTCGCCAGGTGCTGCAAGGCAATAGTCGGCAGCGATGCCGCAACGATTCGAAAAGCTGGAAATGGTGCCGCTCCGGTTTATTGCAACGACCGCCAGGGTATGTCCGCGCAGCTCTTCAATGCGTGCTGCGAGCCCGGGATAAAGCTCGACAGAGTAGGCATTGACTCGGTCGTTGATGCACCAGTCTGCGGTTGCAGTGCAGGGGTCGCCATGGGCATTGCCTGCGGCCCATATGAGGATCGTCTTGTCGGTGGTATCGGCTTGGGCCAGGGTGGTCAGCACCTGACCCAGGCCGGTGCGAATTTGTTGCTCGCTGTAGCCGTTAATGATGCCCCTGGCACCAAAGCTCAAATTAAGAAAGTCCAGAGCCTGGTTGCGCCATGCCAGTACACTATTGAAGAAGATAGATGTACCGGATGAATCAATGTTGCCTAAAGATACCGGATTGTAGGTGCCGCCGCCGGAACCGAGTGAGATAGCGAACATGGCAATCCTGGCGTTCCAGGCAACTCCGTGCAGCATATCCGGAGAATCCGGCAGACGGGTACCGGCGGCAATGCTCGCCACGGCAGTGCCGTGGGAAAAGCGTGATGAGCTGGTTTCACCGGCAATCTGCCGCCCGGTGACGATTTTGTTGTCTGTCTCCCTGAACAGGGGGTGATCGCTGTCAATGCCGGTATCAATGAAGCCGATAGTCACACCGCTGCCCGGATTACCGGCACCGGCGATATCGAGGTGGGCATAAGCCCGGTCTGCATTGATGGTACGCAGTCCCCACTGCTGGCCGAAGTTGGCATCTTCCCGATGTTTTTCAGCAAGGTTCTCGACTCGCATATTGAAGGCCTCCAAGGCATCTTCATCGGCAGGGTCGGAGGTGTTATCCGGAGGCGGACCCGGGGAAGTGGTATCCGGGGCAGCTTCCTCGGCAGAGTCAGGGACACTGTCCGGGGGAGAGGTGTCTGGTCGGGTGCTACCCCCGCCACCGCCTCCACAGCCGACAGATGTCAGCACCAGGGTGAGGGCTAATACGGCCGGATATATCAGTCGTTGTATTGTGCGCATAAGTGGAACTTCTTAACAGTCTGCCAGAACGGCGCAATACCCTGAAGTCGCTCGCTGCTGTTTTTCGGGGCTCGACCAGCTTACCCACGGGCGGTGAGGCAGTTCCCAGACAGGTGTTCACGAAAAAGGTACTGATTCAGTACCTGATGAGACAAGCTCGGGCATCCCCTGTTCAAAACTGTCTGGTTCAGGGGTGCTCCGACCGCGTCCCTGAGCAGGGTTGACGATGTTGCCGGATTATACGTTAATTCGCCTGAGATATTCTCTTGTTAATGTGGCAAGCCATCGCCATAACCTTGCAATGCGATGGTGTGCCTATATCATCTTGTAACGGGTACTTGTGGAAAGGTATATCATCGGCAGTAAAGGGGATTGCCCGGAATTGCATTGAGGAGTGTTTATGACTATTCTGATTACAGAGGCCGCAGCAGGCCGCATCAAGGATACCCTGGCATCCAGGGGAAGAGGTGTCGGTCTGCGTATCGGCGTGAAAGCATCCGGATGTTCCGGTTACATGTACACGATTGATTATGCAGATGAAACGTCAGATACCGATCAGGTATTTGAGGCGCATGGCGCAAAGGTTGTTGTTAATGATGAGCATATGTCCTTCCTGGATGGTACCGAAATTGATTATGGTCGCGAGGGCCTCAATGAGGCATTCAAGTTCAGCAATCCAAATGCCAGTGCCGAATGTGGTTGCGGCGAAAGCTTCGTTGTCTGACCGGTTCGGTCTGTTGTTCAGGGTGGCCGGGAAAGGGGTGTTATACACAAGCGTCAGATAGCCGCCGGGATATGAGGTGACCGCCTCCAGATCGCTATCGACAATCCGGCACAACATTTTCAATGATTGTTCAGTATTCACTTCATCGGTGAGATATCCGGGTTAGAGGTTCCCGTGAACGAAGCCACAGCCCGCGTCAAGATTAACAAACTGTTGGAGGCAGCCGGTTGGCGATTTTTTGCCGAAAACGGCAAGCCTGCCAACATAGTCCTGGAAGCAGGCGCCAGCATCCGGGAATCCGACCTTGACGATCTTGGCGATGACCTTGAGAAAGCCAAAAAAGGTTATATCGACTTCCTGCTGTTGGACGATAAAGGTCGTCCGTGTATCGTCTTGGAGGCCAAATCAGAAGACAAACCACCTCTCGTCGGTAAGGAACAGGCGCGCAAGTATGCCCGCTCACAAAACTGCCGTTTCGTTCTGCTATCAAATGGCAACCTGCATTATTTCTGGGACCTGGAACGCGGCAACCCATATCTTATCACCTCGTTCCCGACCCCGGACTCGGCAGCAAGCTATCGACAAGTCACCCCTGAACCGAAACGACTGGTCAATGAGCCTGTTGGCAGAGACTATATCGTCCTCATACAAAGACCGGGCTATGCAAGCGAGGCGGGATGGAAAATAGCCGAAGAGCAGCCGGTTTATATCCAGACCAACAAACTGAAGTTCCTGCGGGATTACCAGCTTAACGCGGTTCAGAAACTGCAAAATGCAGTCAAGCAGGGGAAGGATCGTTTTTTGTTCGAGATGGCAACCGGCACTGGCAAGACGCTCACCGCCGCGGCTGTTATCAAGTTATTCCTGCGTACCGGCAATGCCCGCCGCGTCCTGTTTCTGGTGGATCGTCTGGAATTAGAAGACCAAGCCAGGAAGGCCTTTACGACTCTGCTGAAAAATGACTTCCGGACAGTCGTGTACAAGGAGCATCGTACAGATTGGCGTCTGGCGGAGATTGTTGTCAGCACCGTCCAGTCCCTGCAATTCAGTAACAAATACCGGCAGCTTTTCTCTCCCACCGATTTCGACCTCGTCATCTCCGACGAAGCCCACCGCTCCATCGGTGGCAATGCCAGGGCGGTATTTGAATATTTCGTCGGTTATAAACTCGGTCTGACTGCCACGCCGCGGGATTATCTGAAGGGAATTAACATGGATGAACAGGATACAAGGGATAATAAAATGTCGAGATGTTCCGGCAGCGGAGGTAATACCGGCGCGAACGTGAGGCCGGTAGTCAGGGACCCGAGGGAGATTGAAAGGAGACTGCTGCTCGATACCTACCGTACTTTCGGCTGTGAGAGCGGTTTGCCTACCTTTCGTTATTCGCTGTTGGATGGTGTCAGGGATAAAGTCCTGATTAACCCGATTGTCGTGGATGCCCGCACGGATGTGACCACGCAACTCCTGTCCAGGCAGGGTTTTGTAGTCACCTTTACTGATGACGCTGGCGAAGATCAGAAAGAAAGCTACATGAAGAGGGACTTTGAGAAAAAATTTTTCTCCGAAGCTACAAACGAGTTGTTCTGCAAGACCTTTCTGCAAAACGCCTTGCGCGATCCGGTCAGCGGAGAGCTTGGCAAATCCATCATCTTCACCGTCAGCCAGCAGCATGCAGCCAAGCTGACACAAATTCTCAACGTCATGGCCGACGCCCTGTTTCCCGACAAATATCAATCGGACTTTGCCGTACAGGTCACTTCCCGGGTGCCGGACGCCCGGCAGTTCACTATCAACTTCGCCAACAACAACCTGCAGGGTTCAGCCAATTTTATGCTGGCGTACCGCACCAGCAAGGCACGTGTGTGCGTTACAGTGGGCATGATGACAACCGGTTACGACTGCACGGATATCCTTAATATCGGCATGTTTCGCCCCATCTTCTCACCGACCGATTTTATCCAGATAAAGGGAAGGGGTACCCGCACCCATGATTTTCTGGAGCTGTTGCTCAACAATGAATTGAAAGATGCGGTGACCAACCCGAACAAGACCGCGTTCAAGCTGTTTGACTTTTTCGGCAACTGCGAATACTTCGAGACTGAATTCAGCTACGACGAAGTGATCGAGCTGCCCCCGCATGGGAGTAGCGAGGGTGGTGGCAAGGGGCCGACCCCGGCTGGTGGTTACGAGTACACGGGCGCTGACACGATCTCCTCCCGGGACGAGCAGATCATTGGTCTTAAAGGCATGAAGATCGACCGGATGATGTTCTTTGATCGCTTCGCGGATACGGTACGCGAGAATGAAATGATCGCTAAAGCAGTTGAGGCCGGGGAATGGGGCCGGGTCATTGATTACGTCAATCGTGAGGTCTTCGATAAACCGGAGGACTACTACAATCTCGAAAAACTGCGCCAGGCTGCGGATGTGGACCGGCGCCTGACACTGCGCGAGATACTGGAAAAGGTATTCGGCCTGATCCCGCGTTTCAAGTCCAAAGATGAGCTGCTGGAAGAAGAATTTGCCAAGTTCATTGCAGATTACAAACCCGCGGATTCTATCCCCGCCATCAAGGCGTTCTTCAAGGCATACATCAGTAATAACCAGATACGCCACATCGTGGAGAACCGGGATTTCACTGATCTGGCAACCAACCCGGTATTCTCCAGCCGCGACTTAAAAGCAGTGCCGGAGGAATACCGCGATATAATTCCCGAATATGTGAAGGATTACATAGCGTTGAACCAGTTTATGTGATCAGGCAGTGCCGGATATGGGGGGTTGATGACGCGACAAGAATAAAGTGAATTAAGGCCATTTTTGCTTCTCTTTCACTCTGTACTGAAGCTATGACGTGAATTATGCTTGATACCGAAACCAAACGCCGCATTGACACTGCCCGCGATATTCTCGTGGGCAAAGTGCCCGACCCGAAAAGCTAGGTGGAGCAGATCACCATCGCCCTGATCTACAAGTTCATGGACGACATGGATGCCGAAAGCGAGGAACTGGGCGGCAACCGCAAGTTCTTTGCCGGGGAGTTTGCCCAATACGGCTGGCCCAAACTGGTGTTCGCCGGCCTGGGTGGCCACGAAGTGCTGAATCTGTACGCCGAAGCCATCACCCGGATGCCGGACAACCCCGGCATTCCACCAATGTTTCGCGATATTTTCAAAAACGCCTTTCTGCCCTATCGCGACCCGGAAACGCTGCGCACTTTTCTCAAGATCATCGACGAGTTCGAGTACGACCACAGCGAACGGCTGGGTGACGCCTTCGAATACCTGCTGTCCGTGCTCGGTTCCCAGGGCGATGCCGGGCAGTTCCGCACGCCGCGCCATATCATTGATTTTATCGTGGGCATCATCGACCCCAAAAAAGATGAGACCATCCTCGACCCGGCCTGCGGCACTGCCGGATTCCTGATTTCGTCATACAAGCATATCCTCAAGGCCAATACCGATAAAAAGGGCCACAGTACGCTTACGCCAGATGACAAGGGGAAACTTGCGGACAACTTCAAGGGCTACGATATTTCACCCGACATGGTGCGCCTGTCCCTGGTGAACCTGTACCTGCACGATTTTGTGGCGCCGCAAGTCCATGAATACGATACGCTGACCAGTGAAGACCGCTGGAACGAATACGCCGACGTAATCCTGGCCAACCCGCCGTTTATGTCACCCAAAGGCGGCATCAGGCCGCACAACCGCTTCTCGGTTAAGTCCAACCGCAGCGAAGTGCTGTTCGTGGACTACATGGCCGAACACCTGTCCCCCAACGGCCGCGCCGGCATTATTGTGCCGGAAGGAATCATCTTCCAGAGTAAGAATGCTTATAAACAACTGCGCAAGATGCTGGTGGAGGAATATCTTGTTGCGGTGGTGTCCCTGTCGGCTGGGGTGTTTAATCCTTACTCCGGTGTCAAAACGTCGATCCTGATGCTGGATAAGGCGCTGGCCCGGTGCAGGGATGGCATTGGTTTCTTCAAGGTCGAAAATGACGGGTTTTATTTGGGGGCGCAGCGGCGAAAGATTGAAAAGAATGATCTGCCGCAGATTGAGCGGGCGATAACGGAGTATTTTAACATGGATGGACAGGATGAGGCTTCCCCTGAATCCATGCTGAGTAAACTGACCGGACAGGGGTCTGTGCAGATCGTGGCAAAGGAGAAAGTTGCTGCTGGCGGGGAGTATAACCTGAGTGGGGAGAGGTATAGGGAGAATAAAGCCCGTCAGTCACGCTTTCCTATCGTGCCGCTGGGTGAAGTGACAGAGGTCGTTGCCGGGCAGTCACCGCCCGGAAAGTCCTATAACGATGCCGGAGTTGGCACACCTTTTTATCAAGGGAAAACCGAGTTCGGTCCAATATTTATTGGTAAGTCCACAAAGTGGACTACCGACCCGCAGAGGTTTGCTGAGGCTGGCGATATCCTGATGTCCGTGCGTGCTCCTGTGGGACCTGTCAACTTCGCTACTGAGAAAATATGTATAGGTCGAGGACTAGTGGCAATTAAACCAGTAGACAATCACCTACTCCCCAGCTATGCTTTTTACATTCTCCATAGCTTGGAAGCAAATATAACCGGTAATACTGGAGCAGCGTTTGCATCAATAAACAAGAACGACATCAAGAGAATTGAGATTCCACTGCCACCTCTGGAAGTACAGCGAGAGATCGTGGCAGAGATTGAGGGTTACCAGAAAGTCATAGATGGGGCGCGAGCAGTGGTAGAAAACTACCGGCCACATATCACAATTGATCCTGACTGGCCGCTGGTTGAGTTAGGACAGGTGTGCAATTTCAAGCGAGGGCCATTCGGTGGGAGTCTTAAAAAAAAGATATTCGTCAGCGAGGGTTACGCGATATATGAGCAAAGCCATGCAATCTCGCAAGATTTTAGTTCATTTAGATATTTTATCGACGAAAAAAAGTATAGCGAAATGAATGGGTTTACAGTCTCTCCTAGAGACATAATCATGAGTTGTTCAGGAACTATAGGCCAGACAGCTATTGTGCCTGATAATGCGCCACTTGGCATTATCAACCAAGCACTGCTAAAATTTAGCACGACTGATCGTGTGCTTACTTCATTCTTGAAACTATGGATGGACAGTGTCAATTTTCAACAATCCATTGAGAGCGTTGCATTTGGAGCAGCTATACGGAATGTGGCTTCAGTTAAAATTCTTAAGGGATTGATGATCCCCCTTCCATCTCTTCAAATCCAGCAAGCCCTCGTTGCCGATATCGAAGCCGAGCAATCTCTCGTCACTGCCAATAGGAGACTGATAGAGAGGATGGAGAAGAGAATTCGGATGATCATCGGGCAGATTTGGGGCAAGAATGACGGCGTTTGCGGGGCCAGAAATCTGACGGATATTTGCGCATGAGCAGAAAGCTGTTCTTTATTTCTCTGTTTTCCGGGGGAGGAGGACTTTCCGAAGGATTTATACGGGCAGGTTTTCATCCTGTTGCCCACGTCGAATCAGACCATGCAGCTTGCTATACATTACTCACACGGATTGCCTATCACTGGATGAAAGAGCATGGCCGGGAAAAGCAATACTCTGATTATCTGAATGGCAGACTTTCTCGCCCGGAGTTCTATGCTCTGATACCTGAAAGAATCGCTGATTCAGTCATAAACGCTACGATAGCAGAAGACACGCTGCCCCAGATTTTCAAACAAGTGGATACATTACTTGAAAGCCAGAAACTCGATTTGATAATTGGCGGCCCTCCATGCCAAGCATACTCCCTTGTCGGCAGGTCACGCGACCAGAATCGAATGAAAGGTGATCCTAGGAATTATTTGTATATTTATTACGCTGATTTTTTACGGAAGTACAAGCCGACATATTTTGTCTTTGAAAATGTGACGGGCCTGCTCTCTGCGCGGGATACCAGTGATAAACTCTATTTCGATGAGATGAAAAGCCTTTTCAGGAAATGTGGCTATGAAACGGAATATAAAATTCTTTCAGCGGAGAATTATGGAGTTTTACAACGGAGGAAAAGAATTATCCTTATTGGCAGGAAAGGGAACTCCACCGGTTTCTATCCGGAACCCGATAAATGGGACCCTAGAGTTCAGGTTCGTGAAATATTTTCTGATCTTCCTGCTATTAACTCTGGTGAAGGTAATACAGGACCATGCCGTCCCGGGTCGTATAACGGAACATGGCAATATGAGGCGGGTATCAGAAACGGTGACGGTCCTGTAACTTGGCATCAAGCCAGACCGAATACAGAGCAGGACCTTGAGATTTACAAAACCGCTGTTAACCTCTGGAACAGGAAAAAAAAGCGCCTTAATTACAACTCATTGCCGGAACGACTTAAAACCCATAAATATCGGAACTCCTTCCTTGATCGATTCAAGGTCGTTGCTGACGACATCCCATTTTCCCATACTGTTGTGGCACATATTGCAAAAGACGGACATTATTATATTCATCCGGATATAAACCAGAATCGTTCTATAACCCCCAGAGAAGCGGCGCGTTTACAGACGTTTCCAGATGACTACTACTTTGAGGGATTGAATAGCATCCCCGGACGAACATCTGTTTTTCGCCAGATAGGCAATGCAGTGCCTGTCCTCCTCGCCCGGAAAGTAGCTGAAAAACTACAAGAGTGCTGGATGTGAATTCAAGCGGAACCTACAGGATAAAACCAGCCGGCCGACACATTCTTACCATAGGCCGTGACCTGATACAGGATAATTTTGCGGCCGTTGTCGAGTTGGTAAAAAACGCCTATGACGCAGATTCTCCCGATGTCGATATAAACTTCACCACATCCCCAGACAGAGACGGATACACCATAGTCATATCCGATCACGGTCATGGCATGTCCAGAGATACGGTAATTGACAAATGGATGGTTCCGTCGACCAGAGATAAACTTGACAGAGGTAAGAGCCCTGCTGGCAGAGTCATGCAAGGTCGTAAAGGGGTTGGCCGCTATGCCGCATCCATACTGGGAAACGATCTGCTGTTGGAAACTATTACTTCTGAAGGAACCAAAACTACCATATTCATTGAATGGAGCAGCTTCGAGACCACACGATATCTTGAAGATGTTGAAATTCTGATTGAAACTATAGAAACCTCTGAGTCTGCAGGATCAAATCTGACGATTCATGGCGACAGCAAATTCCTCAATGGATGGAATAAGGATCAGTTCAGGAAACTGAAATTTGAATTAAAAAAACTTATTTCTCCTGTAAATACAATCTTGGCAGATGGTAATAACACAGACAATTTTCAGATCAGGCTGACTGTAAAAGGTTTTCCCGATGTTCAGGATATTTCCGAAAAAGTGGAACCGCTACCGCTTTTTGACCTTTTTGATTACAGAATTGCAGGAGAAGTCTCTGCGGATGGCAAGGGCACTCTCACTTATTACTTGCAGAAAATACGTAATGCGACACCAGAAAAAATCAACTTTGATGATGAAAAATCAACTGGTTGTGGGACACTACTTTTTGATATACGAGTATATGATCGTGAAAAGGAATCCATAGATGCGCTCATAAAACGCGGTCTGAAGAATGAGGCGGGCAACTATGTTGGTAAACTTGAGGCCAGACAACTTCTTAATGAATACAATGGTATTGGTGTATACAGAAACGGATTTCGTCTCAGGCCGCTTGGTGATGCTGATTTTGACTGGCTTAAGCTGAACGAGCAGCGCGTTCAGAACCCTTCGCTTCGAATAGGCAGTAATCAGGTAATAGGTTATGTACAAATACAATCAGAGGAAGAGTCCGAGCTTATTGAGAAAAGCGCAAGAGATGGACTCAGAGAAAACACTGCCTACGAACACCTGAAACAAATTACCAAAGGTGTTATATCCAAACTGGAGGCTAAGCGTTTTAGTTATAGAAAAGAGGCACGTATCAGCAGATCGGCGTTGAAAATCGAGCAGGAATTTGAACGACTGTTTGTATCCGATGATTTGAAAAGAAATATCCAGCGAATACTGAGCAAGCGAGGGGTGGATAAGAAAGCCACGGCAGACATCATAGAGGTTGTTAACCAGGATGCCGAGAGAAAAAACAAGAAAGCTGAGGAGCTACGCCAAGCTGTGGCAGTTTATCAGGGGCAGGCGACACTGGGAAAGATTATTAACGTAATACTCCACGAAGGAAGACACCCACTTAGCTACTTCAGAAATCAGATACCAAATCTTAGGGCATGGTGTGAACATATCAAAGAGACTTACGGGGATAAACATATGGAAAAGATGATATCCATGATTAATGGCTTGGCGAAAAATGCAGAAATTTTCGTCAACCTCTTTGGTAGGCTTGATCCGTTAGCAGCAGGCAATCGCTCTGCAAAAAAACCGTTGAATCTGGTTGATGAGATAAGAAATGCATTATCTGTTTTTGAAGAAACCATGAAATCACAAGATGTTTTTGTTAATGTCGTTGGTTCTGATGATTTTCTGTTGCCATGTTGGTCACAGGATATCTATGCAATTTTTACAAATCTCATTGATAACAGCTTATATTGGATGAGTGAAAAAAAAGTTAAAGAAAAGAAAATAACTATAGAGCTTGTTACGACTGACAGCCGTCTTCTGAATGTAGATTATCGCGACACAGGGCCGGGAATTGAACCGAGCCTTATAGCGAGCGAAGTTATTTTTGAACCACAATTTTCTACTAAACCCTCTGGGGTTGGCATCGGTCTTGCGATCGCCGGAGAAGCCGCAAACCGGAACGGACTTGAATTGAAAGCTTACGATTCAGAGTTCGGGGCCTATTTCAGACTGCAGCCAAATGAAGAAAATGATTATGAAGTCAATTGAACTTCTGATTGTAGAAGATTGTGAAAATGAACTGGCGGCATGTCGAGATTCTATCGAAAGATACCAAAACCAACGTCAACTCCTCATAGAACTCACTCCATGCCAAAGTGTGGAGGATGCCTTTTCCAGTCTCAATAATTCCTTTGATGCTGCTATTATCGACCTGAAACTCGGAGAAGATGGAAACGAAGGCTTTCGGATCACACGAAAGATAGAAGAGCAAAATCTGCGAATACCTATTGCTATATTGACTGGAACGCCGGACCTGGTTGATACAGATAATGCTTATATAGGAATATATAAGAAAGGAGAATCGAATGCAGCTTACGAGAAATTGTTTGATATGTTCTTTGAAATCTATGACACGGGTCTTACGCGTATTATGGGCAACAGGGGTAAGATTGAAGAACATCTGACCAAAGTATTCGAGAAAAATCTTCTTCCTCAACTGAAAACTTGGAAAAAATATGGTAAGGATAACTCACCAAAAACCGAAAAAGCATTGTTACGCTACACGCTGAACCACATGCTCCGGTTGCTTGATGAAGACACAGATGAATTTTTTCCTGAAGAAGTTTATTTGTTTCCTCCTTTGATTAGCAGAATTCATACCGGTAGCATTGTGGAAGATAAAAATCTTAAAGAAGCCCTCTCCTTCTATATGGTTATGAATCCTGCTTGTGATCTCATAGTCAGATGCAATGGGGAACCTAAGGCAGATCGAATTCTTCTTGTTAAGATCGAGCAAGAACAGGGTATTGTGGATCAGGCGGTATCCGAAATCAAAAATACCGGTAAGAAAAGAAGCAGGCTTAAACAGGTTTTTGGAAATAATTTTACCGACTATTACCACTGGCTTCCTCGAACAGATTTTTTCCCCGGAGGCTTTGTAAATTTCAGGCATATTTGCACTTTCTCGAAGGAAAAATTCGATCAGCAATTTAAAGAGCCGACAATTCAGATATCTCCATCTTATGTTAAAGATATAGTGGCACGTTTTTCGGGCTTCTACGCACGTCAGGGACAGCCCGATATTAAAAGTGATGCTTCCGTTGAAAAATACAATACCATTGATA
>JAPYNQ010000080.1 GCA_028289815.1 Gammaproteobacteria bacterium
CCGCCTGATGGAGGTTATTACCATGGTCGTATTGATACATTACTTCTGTTGGCACAGTGGATTTGTGTATGTTTGGTTTGCGGCCTCATGTGCTTGATTTATAAAGATAGGAATTGAAATCACTTTTCCTTCTTTTATTGGCAAAATAGCGATAAAAAATAATGCCATTTTATTTTCATCATTTTTTTACACAATTAAAATCAATGACTTGGCTAATTTTGGCGGAGAGAGAGGGATTCGAACCCTCGGTACCCGTTTAGGGTACACACGCTTTCCAGGCGTGCTCCTTCGACCACTCGGACACCTCTCCGTGTTAGGTTTTAATGCAGGGTAGTGCCCTTGTCGCGTCCCTGCATAACAGACATGGTCGCGTTTGCTTGGGTACCCTCGCTGTGGGGTGGTCAAGATTATATGAAGCAACTTTGTTCTGCAATGTACTTCTCCGAGATGATCCGTTACCGTATTTCGCTATACTGCGCGGCGTCCCATTCAGTTCAGCAGTTATTTCATGAAAATTCTCGGCATTTCCGGTATGGTTTTTCACGATGCTTCAGCCGCATTGGTTATTGATGGTGAGGTCGTGGCGGCAGCGGAGGAAGAGCGTTTTATTCGTGACAAGCATGCAAAAGGGTGTTTTCCGCTTGAGGCGGCCAGATTTTGCATGAGGCAGGCGGGCATTGCTCCGGGAGATGTTGATGTGGTTGCCATGCCATATGCAAAAATCCCGTTGACCTCGCCCGCCCGCTGGCATTATGCCAAGCGCTATTGGTATGCGCCGGACCGTGCCTTGATGGCTTTGTTTGCCGGTAATCGTCGCTTTTACCGCAATGAGCGAATGGTTCGCCAGCTCATGGATGGTTTGGGGATTGGTCGGGATAAGACGGCACTTGTTCCGGTTGAGCATCATCTGGCTCATGCTTCTAGTGCTTATCATCTCAGTGGTTTTGAAGGTAAATGCGCTATTGTCGGCATTGATGGCAAGGGGGAATATGCCACGACATTTTTTGGCTATGGTGAAAATGGCAGGATTCATAAAATTAAAGAGTTCTATGATCCAGATTCCCTGGGTGGCTTGTATGCTGCCATAACTGAGTATTTGGGTTTTGAAATGCTTGATGGCGAGTTCAAGGTCATGGGTATGGCACCTTATGGTGACCCGCATAAGCATGATCTTTCACGCCTGATTAAATACTCAAAGTCCAATTTCGAGGTGAATACCCGGTACACCAATGTCGTTGGCTTACGTCGTTACAAGGAAAATGGCAAGGGGTATTTTTTCAGTCCCAGGTTGATTGACTGGTTGGGACCGAGACGCCGGGGCGATCAGATTGACGATCCCTATATTGACTATGCCGCTGGTATACAGCAGATATTGGAAGATGTTGTACTGGAGCTGATTGAGTATTACGTCGGCGACATTATCCGCAATACCGGCAAGCTATGTTTTGCGGGTGGTGTGGCCCTGAATGTTAAGCTCAATCAGAAAATTATTGATATGCAGGGGCTGGAAGAGTTATTTGTGCAGCCAGCCGCTGGAGATGCTGGTACAGCACTGGGTGCTGCGACCTACGTTGCCCATGAGCGGGGTGATAGGGTAAAAAAGATGGAGCATGTCTATCTCGGTCCGGGTTATACCAATGAGGAGTGTGTTACAGCGACTGAGACGTGTGGCGAGAAGCTGACCTGGCGTACACTAGATAATACGCCGGCGGAGACAGCTAAAATTCTGGTGCAGGGTCATCCCGTTTCGTGGTTTCAGGGGCGCATGGAGTTTGGCCCGCGTGCTCTGGGCAACAGAAGTATTCTGGCGGACCCCGGTATCCCGAAAATTGCTGATCGCATCAACCTGCAAATCAAATACCGTGAGCGTTGGCGTCCATTTTGTCCGAGTATGATCGATACCATGGCATCAGAAATTATCCAGACCGGTCATCCGTCGCCCTATATGACGTTTGCTTTTAATGTTGCCGAAGAGTGGCGGCATCGAATACCGGAGGTTGTGCATGAGGATGGTACTGCACGTACCCAGATCGTTGACCGCAAAACCAATCCGCGTTATTACGCGCTATTGCAGGAGCTGCAAAAGCTCAAGGGTTACGGAGTGTGTTTGAATACTTCTTTGAATCGGCGCGGCGAACCGATGGTATGTTCGCCGGCAGATGCACTGAGTATGTTCTTGGGTTCAGATCTGGAATATCTGGTGATGGAAGATATTTTGGTGACTAAAATTTGAATATTACTGAAAATTTGCTATGCGATTGGTCAGACGTGGTTATTCTTTTTTCCTGAAAAAATAGTCTTTAAAGAGGCTTTAATCCTGCCAGCAATATTATTGCCAGTAGAAAAATAACAGGTATCTCATTAAACCAGCGATACCAGATGTGGCTACGGGTATTTTTATCTTTGGCAAATGCTTTGACTATTTGTCCACACCAGAAATGATAGATAACCAAAACTGCCACAAGCTTCAGTTTAATATGTAGCCAGAGCATGGAACCATATGCCGCCCAAGCATAGTCATACAGCATCCAGACACCGAAGATGACGGTTAAAATCATCCACGGCGTAATAAATCTATATAGTTTACGTTCCATAGTCTTAAGCTGATTACTGATTTTTTCGTCATCAGTCATAGCGTGATTGACGAAAATTCGAGGCAGGTAGAGCAGTCCGGCAAACCAGGCTACCATAAAAAAGATATGCAGGGATTTCAGCCACATAATCAATTATCCGGAACCATTTGAAGCCTTATTTATATGGCACGATGCGGTGTTAAAAGCACTCTCAGAATGATCATTTACTTTGGGTAAACTGCATTTATCTCGGAGCAATACAGCTTCTTTACAAATTTCTGCCAGACAGTGCTTCATCCATTCGTTGCTTCCAAGGAAAGTGGAACCTAACACAAATCCGGAGCTGGGTCAGGTGGTAAAATAAAAACCGCCCTATCGGAGGAATATATGTCGAGTGAATTGATACACGTTGTTGTCGCCGTTATCTATGATAGTGATGCCATCGTTGTAGCAAAGCGGCCTGATCATGTGCATAAAGGAGGGTTCTGGGAATTTCCCGGAGGCAAATTTGAGGCAGGTGAATCGTCCGATGATGCACTTATTCGTGAGCTTGGAGAAGAGTTGGGGATTACTCCACTTGAGTATCAACCCTTGATTAAGATTCCATATCATTACCCGGAAAAATCTGTGCTGCTGCATGTCTGGACGGTTTCGAGGTGGTATGGGCGGCTGCATGGCAGGGAGGGTCAGCGGATTCAGCGGGTTTCATTGGCTGAGCTATCCGACCTGGAATTTCCAGAGGCTAATCGTGCTGTTATAAGTGCCTGCCAGTTGCCTGCTCATTATGTTATTACGCCGAATATCTTTGATCTGGAAAAACAGTGTGCTGAATTTATGACAAACCTGACCCGGATGTTGGATGATGGTGTTTCATTGATGCAATTACGTCAGACGAGCTTAAGCGGCAGTGATTATGTCGCGCTCGCAAAGGTAGTGATTCCCCGGTGTCATAGTAAGCAATGTAGGGTTTTACTCAATTCCAAGCCTGATCTGGCTTTGCAACTAGGGGCAGACGGCGTTCACTTAAATAGGTATCGACTACAGTCCTTGGTTGACAGGCCATTAGGAAAAGAGTTTTTAGTAGCGGCTTCTTGCCATAATGAGCAGGAATTAAGTCAGGCAGGCTTGCTACAAGCCGATTTCGCCATTGTTGGACCGATCAATATGACCGTGACGCATCCCGGGCATGAGGGAATAGGCTGGGAGAGGTTCGGTCAGCTGGTCGCGAATATGGCGATGCCAGTTTACGCAATAGGTGGTATGAGCAGTGTTGATATTGCAACGGCAAGATGTTGGGGTGGGCAGGGTATCGCTACGATTACCGCATCCTGGTATTAGTCAGTTGAGTGCTTGAGCAGGTGATCGGCAGTTTAATCCTGATCATCAATCCATTTTTCCAGCGCCTGAATAACTGATTGGGCCTGTGCTTTACTGGAAATATTGAACTTGGATTGTTGGCGGTAAGTGCCGTTACGTTTTTGATAACGGCGAATGGTATATTTATCCGGGCTATACTCCTGCTTGTCGCGATTGTAATCCTGATAACGAAAAATAATGGTGGTCCAGGCACCTTTGGATAAGATCACCTTGTCGAGTTCTTTGATGGTATCGATCCCGTCTTCTGTATAGGTGATGGTCAGTTCTTCTATTTTCTCGGTCATATGTTAAGCTGGTTGTTTAAGCATCGGAAGGTTCTGAAAAACTATTGTGCTGTACGATGTTCGGAACACCTATTTGCTGAATTATAATACGGTTTTCGCATTTCGTGCTTCTCGCTATGGTTTTTGAGATTCCCTTGCAGAGAATTTCCAGTGATCGAGTTACTCGTTATGTAAAAGGCGCAAAGCGTACATGATTCATGATCAATAACGAACCTCTATGTGAAACAATAAGCTGAGCAAGATATTTTGAAGTATGATTTATGCATGGACATGCCCGTCAGGCGCTAAGAGATCTGTATGCTATCTCGAACACATCTTTGGAAAGTCCCTTGATATCCAGAATCCTCTTTAGTTGTTTTTTCATCAATGTCTGACGAGATTTGTTGTATTGCTTCCAACGACTGAAAGCATGGGTCATGCGCGCAGCAATTTGTGGGTTAAGCTGATCCAGCTTAATAATCTGGTTTGCAATGAATTCGTAGCCACTGCCATTTTCGGCATGAAAATGTTGGGGGTTACTATTGGCGAAGGCGCCGACCAGAGAGCGAACTTTATTGGGGTTTTTGATATTAAATGCGCTGTGCCGGGTGAGTGCCTTTACCCGATCAAGCGTATCCGGCAGCTCACTGGTGGCTTGTAGCGAAAGCCATTTATCCATGACCAGGGTATCATTCCGCCAGCGATCATAAAAACTGTTTAGTGAGGATTCACGTATCGGGTCTTTTACATTGCATAGGCAGGCTAACGCAGCGATGACATCGGTCATATTATTTCCTTGCCGGAATTGCTTGATACAGGCTGACATGACCTCGTCGCTAATCTGATCGCGGGAAGGAGACATTAGATAGCCAAGGCAGGTATTTCTTAAGGTACGCTGTCCTATCCTGTCAGGTTCAATGGAGTAATCACCCGGCTGGGTAAGGGCATTGTATTGACTGAGTAATTCATCGTATAACCGGGCTGCAATGGTTATATGAAAGGCTTTTCTGACTTGATGAATTCTATCTGGTTCAGCTGATGGGCGCTGATCGGCGAGGAACCCTTCCATTGGTAGCCGAAAAATTTCTGCGACCAGTGCCGGCTTCAAGTTCTTGTTTGTCAGTATCTTACCTAGAGCTTCAATAAAAGCGGGTTCTACTTCAATTGAGTCGCTGCTAAGCTGTGAGATCATTAGCCGGGTAGCCAGATTTTGTGCCGCATCCCAGCGGTTGAACTCATCTTTGTCATTTACTATTAAAAAGCATAGTTCGTCAATGGATCGCTCCATTTTGAGTTTTACCGGAGCAGAGAAGCTGCGTAGCAGTGAGGCAATCGGTTTTTCAGAAATATTGGTAAAAATGAAAGTCTCCGTTTTTTGTTTGAGGTGCAGTACACGGCATATATCACTACTGCTATTTTCTTCATTTTTAAGTGTCAGTGGTATGGCTTCTCCTTTTGCAGACAGTAGGCCCATACGAAAGGGAATATGCATGGCGGCCTTATCTGCTTGGCCCGGAGTGTCTGGTATTTTTTGTTCAATGCTGAGGGTATATTCTTGGCTGCCTGCGTCGTAGTTTTCCGTAGAAGTTAATTCGGGCGTACCTGCGGTCGAATACCATAGCCTGAATTGTTTCAGGTCATAGCCACTGACATCTTCCATAGCTTGGATAAATTCGTCTGTGGTGACGGCTTGACTGTCGTATCGCGAAAAGTACAGGTCAGTGCCTTGGCGGAACTTTTTGGAGCCGAGAAGACTGTAAATCATACGAATGATTTCCGCACCTTTCGAATACACTGTCAAGGTATAGAAATTATTGATTTCTACGTATCGGTCGGGGCGGACAGGGTGAGCTATTGGACCGGCATCCTCTCTGAACTGATGAGAGCGAAGCATATTGACATCCTGAATGCGCTTGATACCACGAGAACTCATATCAGCCGAAAACTCCTGATCACGAAAAACGGTAAATCCTTCCTTGAGACTGAGCTGAAACCAGTCACGACAAGTGACGCGATTACCCGACCAGTTATGGAAGTACTCGTGACCAACGACACCCTCTATACCCTGATAGTCGGTGTCGGTTGCTGTATCGGGGAGGGCCAATATGTATTTGGAGTTAAATATATTGAGTCCCTTGTTCTCCATGGCACCCATGTTGAAATCATCAACGGCAACGACATTGAAGACATCCAGATCATATTCTCGCCCGTAGGTCTGCTCATCCCAGCGCATGGCATTAATAATTGAGCGCATGGCATGGTCGCATTTATCCGCATTATATGGTTCGACGTAAATATTCAGGTCGACATGTTTTCCGGACATGGTTGTAAATTCATCATGGATGCATGCCAGATTACCGGCAACCAAGGCAAACAGGTAGCTGGGTTTTGGGTGAGGGTCATGCCAGACAGCATAGTGACGGGCATTACCCTTGCTATCGGGTTCTGTGCCTCCGAACCGCTGTGGATTGCCGTTAGACAGCAATACCGGATATTTCACTTTATCGGCCAGTATTGTGACTGTGTATATGGCCAATATATCCGGTCGGTCCGGGAAAAAGGTAATTCTTCGAAAACCTTCGGCCTCGCATTGGGTGCAGAAGTTGCCGCCGGATTGATACAGCCCCATCAAAGAGGTATTGCAGGTGGGATTGATTTCTACGACCGAGGTAATCTCGCATTTGTCTGGAATGTTCTCAAGAATCAGAGAATAATCAGTCAGCTGATACCGAGATTCGTCTAGTAGCTGGCCGTTTAGTGAAATTGTTTTTAGGTTTAACTTCTCACAATCCAGTTTCAGTACCTGTTTTTTCGTGTCTGAGTTGCGACGGATTGTCAGGGTGGATGTGATTTCGGTGGCTTGGCTGTCCAGTATGAATTGTAAATCAACAGTATCTACCCACCATGCAGGTGGTTGATAGTCCTTTAGATATATGGTCTTGGGAATGGCTGTTTCAACCTTGTTGGTATCAGGCATTTTGGGGGTTCCAATGTTTTATTTCAGTCTCCATTATAGAGAAATTTTGAACAATTCCATCTTGAAAATGTGTTCCGGCTACAGAGAGCTACAATTCAATTTTCTCTTAAAAATTAATCGTTTTTTGTCATTACTTTTAATTATACATCTGTGTGTTGAAGGAAAATTCTGAATTAATCGGGGTTCCTGCGGGGTTACTGGAGAACATTAATCTATATTGAGTAGTAGGCTTATACATTATATCATAATATTGTTATATTATAATTCTAAATTAATTTAATTTACGGAGAACGATTATGAAAGCTCGTATCTTAGCGTTTTGTTTCGGTGCATTGGTTAGCTTGGATGCTACGGCAGGCTGGTTCGGTAGCAATAATGGCTACTGGGATGACAACGATTGGCCTGAATGGACTCCGATGTGCTGGATGGAAGAAATGATGGGCGGATGGGATAATGGGATAATGGCAATGATTATTATCGCTATGGTTCACACGGCTACATGCCAAACCCTTATCTGATGTAACCTTACTATCCTCAGCCATACCCGATGGTTCCTGCTCCGGTAACCCCTCGGGCGTCTTTACCGGTTCCGGCGGTGATTCCTGAAGGCAGTAAGACAACGTTACCTTCTCTGCCAGACAAAGAACCCATCCTGTCCAAGATGGTTTCTGACCACATATCTATGCTTTTTTCTTTTAGTCTGGACCTTTTTCGGATTAAACTATGGGTGTCAGGCTGTGTTTACCAGCTCGTGTGCTCTAAGCAAGGTATTTGACGCACATTAATGTTGTCTGTTTGGGGCGAGGCATGATGATGACAGGTCAATTTGTAATAATAGGAGGGTCGAGAGATGAGACGAAGTAGAGCAGCTTTACTGGCACTGGTACTAGGGTTGTTTATCAGTCCTGTTGCCAGTACCCAATGGTGGGATGGTAGTTATGGCTACTGGGACGACAGCGGTTGGCCTAGGTGGGGCCCCATGTACTGGGCAGAAGAAATGGTCAGTGGGCAAGGCGCTGGCAGAGACTGGTGGCGCTATGGAGGTAACCCTTGGGGCCGCAGTGCCGGGATTGGCGGTCCTTGGGGCAGTCCTTGGGTTGGCAGCCCTTGGGGTGGCGGTTTCTGGAATCGTCCTTGGGGTTATTACTAAGGTTATTACTTCTGGGGTTCGGTCATAAAGGGCTGGTCTTCAATGAAGATTTGGGTCGAGACCTTACTGTACTGAAGGAAAGATTGCCTATGGGAGTGCCGGCAAGGGAGCTTGTGAGCGAGAATTCGGTGCAGTGGACTGGTTTTTGTTGGTTCCAGAGCATGTATGGTTCTCTCTGTAGCTGATTGACTAATCTATGATACCACGATGACGATAAAAGCGGATAAATGGATTGGCCGCATGGCACGGGAAAAGCAGCTGATTTCTCCTTTTGAGGAAAGCCAGGTACGTTATTGCAGCAAGAATGGGCGTTTGATTTCCTACGGTGCATCAAGTTATGGCTATGATGTACGTTGTGCCAATGAATTTAAAATTTTTACCAATATCAATTCGGCAGTAGTTGACCCTAAAAATTTTGATGACAGCAGCTTTGTCGACTTTAAGGGCGATGTCTGTATTATCCCGCCGAACTCTTTTGCTCTGGCGCGTACCGTCGAGTATTTCAAGATTCCACGCCATGTCCTCACAATATGCCTTGGTAAATCAACCTATGCCCGTTGTGGTATTATCGTCAATGTGACGCCGCTGGAACCTGAATGGGAAGGGCATGTTACGCTGGAGTTTTCCAATACTACACCACTGCCGGCAAAAATTTATGCTAACGAAGGAGTAGCCCAGATGCTGTTTTTTGAGTCGGATGAGGTTTGTGAAACATCTTATCTGGACCGTGGTGGCAAATATCAAGGTCAAACCGGAGTGACTTTGCCGAAAGCCTGAATTGGTGCCTCACTTTGATCAGAGGCCCCGATCATTATCTACCAAGGTGTTGTTGAGGTAAGTCCAGCGACCATGTAGAGTAGCTTGTTTCATAGGCTGAAATAAGTGGTAAATTTTTTGAGTTTATTGGAGATTCTATTGTCATGATCCGAACCATAACCAAAGCGATTCAACGATACATTGAATTCACGCGGAAATTTTTTTGCATTGTCAAGCGACTCATAGGTTTGCATAGTATCTTTAAAGCCTGATGTTATTTTGATGGTGACGACCATTCAGGCGAATCTTCGCATGGCTTCCGAATTTATTTCTTTAGTGCGCCAGTGATCTATCTGAGATTGAATACACGTTACTGGAGATCCAGCTTATTAAATATTTTGTTGTGGCTTCTGGATTAGATGATCAATCTAATAAATACTTTATTGCTCACATCGAATTATTTAAAAAAATCTAGTGTCAATTGTTTGGATACTAT
>JAPYNQ010000081.1 GCA_028289815.1 Gammaproteobacteria bacterium
TATTTCCCCGGTCGGATGACCCCCATCCGGCCGTTACCCGTTCGGTTCCGGAACCCGCCGGAACCGTTTTTTAGTTGAAGGGGCAGAGGCTTATTTTTGTATGGCTCGCCGGTTTGTCTTGTTTCGCGCTCGTCTGAGCGAATCCTGACGGCCTGTCAGGAGGAAGGCCGTGTTGACCGGTATTCTTTAATCAGGGTATCAACGTCCTGTGTTCTCAGGTATTTCCAGGGCAGAGGGATTAGTCCCGGAACCATACTTATGTATCTTGCATAGACATTACCGTAATACGTCAGTAGTTTGTTTTCCTCGAGTCTGGAACCTATAATAAGATATAGTGTGATGATGCTTGCACTGGTTAGCATAAGGCTATCCATGGGACGGGTCCAGATCAGTATCAGGGCAAATGAGTACCACGGGTGTCTGACGTAGCGATGGAAAGGGGACAGGCACAGGTTTTCCTGGTTCGTTATTCCGGTTGCATGGCTTGTCAGCTGACGCAGGCCGAGAAACTCCCGCCCATCGTAATAACGTGTCGATATCAGAAAGCCGAAAACCGCTGCCAGGGCAAGCCCCTGTGTAATCCAGAATAACGCTCCGGTAAAGTTCCACAGGACGATTTTATCCCCTGTGTATAGTAACCAGAGCGGAGGAATCAACAGTGCTGTTGCCACCAGATTAAACATCAATCTGTAATACGGCATGAACATGGGAAATTTTCGGTTAATCATGTTCTTTACCGGCAGGGATGCCTGCAGTGAGTGAATGCAGAAATATGCCGTCCAGATCAGACCAAGCCAGATCGCGTCAATGATCATTGCAGTTGTCATGGTGCATCTGTCGGTATGATCAGGGTAAGCAGTTAACAGGAATCTCAGGTAAGCTCTGACAGGTGCGCGACGGGTTTGTTCTGAGGCTGTCTGATAGCGGGGAAGTTTTGTTCCGATTCGCAAAGCAGCGAGGGCGACCTGGGCTATGGTGTTGGTGTCGAACTGAAGTTGTACCGATAGGCCGGACAGATTCGGGGTTCCTGTTCGGAGCAACCCGGAAAAGCTCACTGCACAGTGCCATAGCCATGTTGTGCGGCATTCGGAATTTTCATGTGTTGACTATACAATGTGTGTGTCTTGCTGTTGACATCTTGCCGGCGTCGCTCGCTAAGACTTTTCGGGATTTCTCTACGGGCCGTTATGCGCTTACAGCAAAGCTTTTTCTGGTGGATAGCAATCAGCGCGGTGTTGCCGCTGACGTTGCTTGTGCTGGGGCTGACCATTTATGGCGAGTGGTTGTATCGTGAGCAGATACGCCGGGAAATTCATGTGTCTCTGGGCAATATCAGCACCGGTATTCAACGCAGTCTGGCTGAGGAACGTGATATTGTCCTGCAAATCGCCAATTCGTCGGCTGTGCGCCGCTATCTGCCTGTGTTACAGGCGGTTAGCCGGCGAGAGAGCCCACCGGCGAGTTTCCGATCTGAAACGGATATTGTCAGCCGTTTCCTGTTGAGTTTTAACGATATTACTCGCTGGCAGACAATTCTTCGGGTGCTTGATTTGCGCGGAAATACGCTTATCAAGGTCAGCTTCGGGCGGATTTCCCCGCCTTCGTTTGAAGGGATCGAAGATATTCCATATGTGGAACCGGAACGGGGGCTGAGTATTGCCGGGTTTGCGCAGAAGCTCGGTGATCTCAAGCCGGGCGAGATCAGCTATATGAGTTTGTTTGATTCGGGAGCTGGGCAGGCGCTTCTGGACGGGGTCGTGCCTCTTGTCGCCGGCAGTGAGCATGTAGGTTATCTGACTACCAGCCTGGTCGGGCAGCAGCTGGATTACATATTGCAACTGGCACCGCGACCGTATCATGGCCGGCTCAGTCTTATCGAAATAAATCACGATATGCCGGACCGGCACGGTCGGATTTTATATGATGATGACCAGTCTCTGTTATTTTCCGCGCCGGGCGGCTTGGCCCGGTTTGTGCCTGACTCATTACTGGGTGCTGTGCAGGATTATCCTGATGGTGAGATCCGTGAGGATCAGAAAACGGTATATTTTTCGGAGACCTTTCCTTACCCGGACAGGCTTTTAAGCTGGTTCATCGGTATATGGGTTGACGATAGCGAGTTCAATGAACCGTTCCGGCATTTACGCTATGGAATTTTACTATTTGCGCTGGCCACTTTATTGTTAAGCCTGTTTGTGGCGCATATTGGCGCGGCGCGGATCGCACGGCCTGTTTCGCAGCTGGTAAAAAATTTCCGTGCCATGTCGCGTGGTGAGCAGACTATATCCCTGCATGCGCAGGATACACAGGAAATGGCCGAACTGAGTGCCGCATTTAATGATATGCAGAGGAATCTCAGTCTCATTCAGAATGAGCGGGATCGGGCAAAAGATATGGCCATGCAGAATGCAAAACTGGCTGGTTTGGGTCAGCTGGCTGCCGGTATAGGCCATGAGCTGAATAACCCGCTGAATAACGTGATTTCTTATGCGCGTTTGATAGAGAAGGATATCTCCGCCGGGCGGGCGGCCAACAGCAGCGATGTCGTGGCAATAAGGGAGGAATGTGAGCGGGCATCAGTCATTATTCAGGGCATACTGAATTTCTCCCGGCAGGTGCCGGTGAATTATACGCAATTTGATATTTGCGCCTGGTTGTTGCAAACCCGTACCCTGGTGCTGTCGGTCGCGGCAGGCAGGAAGGTCGGGATTAATATCGAATGTGCGAGTGACTTTACGGTTTGTGGTGATCGCGGACGGCTCCAGCAGGCATTGATAAACCTGCTTATGAATGCTATTCAGGCGAGCGAGGCGGATGCTACGGTGGAAGTGGTTGCCGAGGAGGTCGGGGATAATTATCGACTCAGTATCTTCAATGCGGGGCAGGGTATAGCGGATGATGCTATGGAGCATTTGTTTGAGCCATTTTTTACCACCAAGATGATCGGCGAGGGCAGCGGATTGGGCTTGTCTATTGCCTTGGGTATTGTTGAGCAGCACCAGGGTGCCCTGCTGCTTCAGAATATTGCCGATGAGAGCAGTATGGTTATTGGCGTTATGGCAAGTATGGTAATGCCGGTTAATCCCGGGGCGGTCCGAGAGGAGTCTTCCGTATGACGGCAGGTGTTTATTTTGTTGATGATGACGAGAAAGCCGGTGAGTTGTTTTTGCGCTTCAGCGCAGACAGTGCGTTTTCTGCAAGTGTGTTCCGGTGCGCAGACGATGCCATAGCAGCATTCAGGGAGTATCCCGCTTCGGTTGTTGTGACTGATCTTAGTATGCCGGGCAAGGATGGCCTGCAATTAATGCAGGAACTTCTCCGGATAGACCCTGATCTGGCCGTTATTATCATTACCGGATTCGCCTCGGTCAATAATGCTATCGAGGCAATGAAGCTCGGTGCCGAGGACTTTATCCGCAAGCCTTATGACATGGAGGAGTTGGTACTGCTGGTTGAGCGTTGTATTGATAACGTCAAGGTCAGGCAGGAGAACCGCCTGTTAAAACGTCAGCTTGATCGTGAAAGAGAGTATCTGGGGATGATTGGCAAATCTCCGGCATTGAAGGCGATACAGGGCATTATCGAAAAAATTGCGGATGTTCGCTGTCACGTCATTATTGAGGGAGAGTCCGGTACAGGTAAGGAGCTGGTCGCCAGGGCCATCCATGAAAAATCACTGGATGCGGACAAGCCTTTTGTTGTCATTGATTGTGGCGCCATGACGGAATCGCTCCTCGAGAATGAGCTTTTCGGGCATGAAAAAGGTGCTTTTACCGGGGCTGCCCACAGCAAACGAGGGTTACTGGAGGAGGCCTCGGGTGGTACCGTTTTTCTGGATGAAATCTGTAATATATCAGATGCCATGCAGGTGAAGCTACTGAGGGTTGTGCAGGAAAATCAGGTGACGCGCGTGGGCGGCTTAAGGCCGGTCAAAGTCGATCTGCGATTCGTTGCGGCAACTAACCGGAATCTTGAACAGATGATTGCAGATGGGTCATTCAGAGAAGATCTTTATCACCGCCTGCATGTTATAAAAATCCGGGTGCCGGCGTTGAGAGAGCGAAAGGATGATATTCCTGTGCTGATCGAAAGTTTTATTAAGGAGTTTTCAGATCGATATCATCGGGATGTAAAGGCGTTCAATTCGCAATCCATGCAGCTGCTTATGGGTTATCACTGGCCTGGCAATATCAGGGAGCTTAAAAACATTGTCGAACGTCATGTTGCGTTGGCAGAGTCGGGGCAGTTGATGAATCTTGATGAATCGGCAATTTGTGGTGGCAATGTGCCTTTGGACTCTGCGATGGCAGCGTCTTTGGTTATTCATGGCTGGCCCGATTTGAAAGCTCTGGAGCAAAATTATATTCAGGCGGTCCTTGAGCATGTCGATGGTAGTCGTAAGCAGGCCGCGCAGTTACTCGGTATTAATAAGACAACACTCTGGAGAAAATTGAAATCGGCCCGCCGGTAAAAGCTGTCGATGTGTATTCAGGCGTTGCATATGGCAATAAAGCGGCCAAATCATGATGGTCTTTTGCAATGTCAACCATGAGCTAAAATACGAGTACAGTTATAACTTGTTGATCCTGCACTGATAATTATTATGGCACATGTTTTGCCAGTTCATGTTGTGCGGGCATTGGGTCCGCAGAATTAACTCAGGAGTTTTTATAATGACGATGAAACGTAGAGTGTTTTTGAAAGGCTCTCTGGCGGCAGGTACGGTAAGCGTTGCCATTAGTGCCGGTCTTTTGACCCCTGGTCCGGTGCTGGCAACCTGGAGCAAGACAGCTTTCGAGGCCAAAAGCGTGGACGATGCACTGCAAGGTATCGGTCTTTCCGGTGCCGCTGAATCCAGTGATATCAAAATCAAAGCCCCGGACATTGCAGAAAACGGTGCCGTGGTGCCTATAACGGTTTCGGCTGGTATGGACGGTGCGGAAGCCATTGCGATTCTCGCTTCGGGTAATAATGTGCCTCTGACTTCCAATTATGTGCTGGGTAATGGTGCCGAACCTTTTGTGTCCACCCGGGTCAAGATGGCCAAGACAGGCGATGTGGTTGCCGTTGTCAAGGCAGGTGGCAAGGTTTACATGAACAAAAAGGAAGTCAAGGTAACTATCGGTGGCTGTGGTGGTTAATCTCTGACCTGACTTTATTACTCATTAGATTTAGTATTGATATACAGGAGTTGCAAAAATGGCTAAGAAGTCCATTAAAGTACGTGCGAAGGCCAAAGGTGACATGACGACAGTAAAGTGTCTGATCAGTCATCCGATGGAAACCGGTCTGCGCAAAGACAAGAAAACCGGTCAGGTAATCCCTGCCCATTTTGTACAGGAAGTCATTGGTACACACAATGGCAATACTGTTATGACTGCACACTGGTCCGGCGGTATCTCCAAGAATCCCTATCTGTCCTTTAAGTTTGCCGGTGCCAAGAAGGGTGATACCCTGAATATCAGCTGGACCGATAACAAGGGCGCAGGCGATTCTCTTGATGCCACGATCAAATAGCCCGGGACTCATCAGTCTCATTATTTGATTTTTCAGAGAAGCCGTATGGCAGTAGTGCTATACGGCTTTTTTATTGGTTATGGGTTTTGTCATTCAGCTAGTGCGCAAGGGTAAGTGAATCTCTGACAGGGATGAAATCTGTACGTTCTCGCCAAAGTTGTTATGCAGGTGGAGCCGGGAAGGCGCCTTGCGGCAGAAGTTATCTCTGGTCGTGAGAGTGATGGCAGTACTTGTCGCCGGGTTTTATTGCAGGCTTAACATGGGTATTGTGTATGTGCGTTATCCGGGTCTGCCTGTTAGCCCTGAACCTCGAAGCTGTCTTCCCGGAGCTTTGCTTTTCCGTCTTTCTGTAGAACCCAAAGCTCTTTGTGGATAACACCTTTCGCTTTGTTCATTTTCCAGCCTGATCTTAAAATTGCACTTTTTTCATCAATGACTTCAATGATCGGGTCAATGTACTCTACATGACTGAAGCCATCAGTGATCAGGTTTTGCCAAAAGTTATAAATTTCTTCATGGCCTTTGAATGTGCCAAATGGTTTGGCTTCCATGATTGCATCCGGTTCATATTGATTTGTACAGCCTTGAGCATTTCCTGAGTTGAAGGCGTTTTTCCATATGGAGCTGGCTTCAGTAACTGCATTTAAAACGGTTTTCTCTTGTGTTTTTGTCAACATGTTTTTTTACCCAAATATCAAAGTTGGACACCCATATACATCATAATCACTTTTTACAGAGTTGTCCTGGTTCAGGCCTATGAGGCAAAGTCAGGAGGCCTGTGCGAGTCGCTGATAGTAGCCCGTCAGAGTCTGATGTCTAAACTCTGGTAAGCGGTTTCAAACTCATCACGGAACTCGCTACCGCCATCGGCCGGGGTGGCAGTCAGTTCAAACGATAGCTGTTTGATATGGCAGGTGGCCCGGCTGTATATCGCGCATGGTGACAGCATCGTGCGGCTTTTTATTGGCGATGGGTCCTGCCATGCAGGCCGGCTTGATATTAAGCAGATCAATCCAGCTAAAAAATCAATGACCTGAATGAAGGCAAGATCAGGTTTTTGTCGGCTTGCTCAAAGAGCACGAAACAACCGGCGGCGGAATGGCAATGTTATGTCCCGTGTAGAATACCTGTTCAGCACGGAATCCTGCTAAAATTGTAGCTATGAAAGACAGTGAAATAATCAACCAGGAGCCCGATGAGGAAGTCGAGCTGGGTTCAGTTATGGTGGAAACAGGGCCTGATCCCGTTGCTTCGGTCATCTGGCTGCATGGATTGGGTGCCGACGGCAGTGATTTTGAATCTATCGTGCCGCAGCTTATGTTGCCGGCGGAGCGGCCTGTGAGGTTTATTTTTCCTGATGCGCCATTGCGTTCGGTTACTGTCAATGGCGGTTATATGATGCGCGCCTGGTACGATATTTACGAGAATATTTCCTTTGATGCCCCACAGGATGAGGAGGGTATTTTAGAGTCCGCGCAAGTTGTCTCTATGCTGGTGGAGCATGAGATTGAGCGCGGTATTGACAGCCGCAGGATTATTCTGGCCGGTTTTTCTCAGGGTGGTTCTGTTGCGCTGTATGCCGGCTTGAAATCTGAATATCATCTGGGTGGTGTAGTGGCACTGTCAACCTGGCTGCCATTAAGTGACCATTTTCAGGATTCGTCGGATGGGCCGGTGTATGTGCCTTCAATTTTTATGGCTCATGGCGAAATGGACCCGGTGGTCCCTGTTGTATTTGCCGAGGCCTCAAAAAAACAGCTGCGGAAGTTGTGTCCTGACGTTGAGTGGCAGACTTATCCGATGGTGCACTCTGTTTGTCCGGCGGAGATACTGGCGATACGCGAGTGGTTGATCAGACGCCTGGAATCAGGTTAGTTGCCGGCGGATTTGATGATGTTCGGGTTGATTATTCGGTCGATATGCAGTTTTTGCCAGCCTCGCATTCATCATATCAGCGAAGTCAGCTGCAAAAAGCTATTTTTATTTCTTATAATATTTTTATGGTTTTCGTGCAGGTAACTCACCGATTTAAGAAAATTGCGTGGTTCGCCCTTGAACAGTATTTCATCCGGATCCTGTTGCTTCAGTTGGTTGCTGAGTTGAATCCTTAGTTTATGGTCTTCTGCAAGTTTTACACTTGCCTCAATATATTCTTCCACTGTGCGTGTTATTGTCCATTCAGGTAAGCCCAAGCGGGTAAACAGGCCTTCATCAATGTGTGACAGCACTTCATCGCCGCTGAGACAGATACCAGGCAGCGCCTGACGCACGGTATCGACTAGTCCATTGGTATTTCCAAATGGAAATGGGTTAATAAACATATCGCATCTATTCATGTTTTGCAGATAGATATCTCGATTGCTGTGCGGATAAATGTATTGTCCCGGTAGTATACGATTGACAAGATTTTCAATATAGACTTTGCCGAGACCAATCGCATGTCCGGTCAGAAAGTGAAATTCTACGGGCTGTCTGCTGCGTTCCTTTATAGCGCAACAGGCTTTCAGAAACTCCGGATTCAGTTTCATGGCGGTGGCTGCAACCGCTATTTTTATAGTATCCGGTTTGTCGCGAATTTCTGATTCAATTTTTGTAAAATTATCGTGTGGCGGTACATATGGCAGGCTGTCTTTTGGCAGGGCTGCGACTTTTTCACTAAAGCATTTCGGATCGCCGACATAGTCTTCTTCTACCAGGATGTAGTCAATAAATTCCGAATGTGTTGTTGCCGGATGTCCGAGTGCCGCCATTTGAATCGGTGCTATCCTGAAATTGATTAGTACGACTGTTTGTAAAAACATGCCCACACTTGGATAATAGATAATTTCCGGGTTGAAGCGATTCGCAAGTTCCATAACTCGTTGTACATTTTTATAAAGTCCCTGTTTTTGCGGTATGTCATAAACTTCATCAAATATTTTTTTGGAGTTGTCATCCGACATGCCGCTTAGAGAAACGCCAATCAGGTGGTACTCTTCCCGCAGAGATCTGGCGGCGGTTGAGTGTGTCCGATAAATGGAATGCCCGGAAAGAAACCATTCCAGTATCATCATAACAACCGGTTTTCCGTTAATCTTGTTTCTTTGCTCTCCGAACTGCCGGTCAGTTATTCCTCTGTTCCTCATTTCTCTGCGAATCAGACGATTGATGCTGCGCTTGATATCATGCTTGTTGGTAAGCATGGCATAACTACAGTGCATCCAGACATCATGTATATAGCCCAGCGGAATTGCGGACAGGTCATCGAGTTCCTGCATACGTTTTGGCAGCCAGTTCAGCAATGCTTCTCTTTTTTTATGTGCTGCCTCGCTGATGACTATGCGGGATGACAGCAGGCCCAGAAATAGTGCTGCTGCCAGTTGTTTATTTGCATTCCATAGTATGTTTGCCTGCATGGATATAAATGAGTCACCGGAATACAGCATGGTGAATTTCAGCAGGTCTTTATGGCTTATCTGGAAATTTTCAGGCTGATTAAAGCCATTTAAATTTAACAGATGCAGAATATGGTCGGCATTGGCGAACGAGCTTGCACCAAACAGTATTGCTATCCAGCGATGCAGCAGTATAAACTGGTGAAATCCGGTCAGGCTGACATGGAAGCCAGGGTCTGAAAACAGCGCAGACATTGCAGAGGTTAATCGTGTTACAATATGGCTGTCCCGTTGTTCTTCCTGCCAGGAGGCACCTGAGCGGCTGGTGCCTACCATACCGAGCTGTCCATAGCTGCTGTCGAGCAGTCTCAGCAGTTTTATAAGTTCTCGCGCCGCTTCTTCATGTTGGCGTTGATAACAAAGTTGCTCGAAGCGTTCCAGCGCAAATTGTTTTTCTTCTCCCACTTTATGTACCTTTGTTATTGCTACACTACGACATTGACCAGCTTGCCGGGTATGACTATTATTTTTTGTATTTGTGCACCGTCAATAAATCGTTTTACATTTTTATTGGCGAGCGTAGCTGCCTTAATTTTTGTATCATCTGCATTGGCAGGTACCTTTATCCTGCCGCGAACCTTACCTCTGACTTGCACTACCATTTCAACCAGGTCCTGTATCAGTGCCGATTCATCAACCTCGGGCCATGGCGCATGTAAAATATCATTGCCATAGCCCAGCTCACGCCACAAGGTATGAGTGATATGCGGTGCAATCGGCCCTAGTAGTCTCAAAACAATACCCAGACCTTCGGCAAGCAGCTGTTTTTCATCATCAGCATCACCAAGTCGGTATAGCAAATTTACGATTGACATGCAGGCAGAAACAACGGTGTTGAATCGCTGACGCTGGTAATCGAACAGGGCTTTTTTCAGATGATTATGTATTTCTCTTCGGGCATCTTGCCGGTTGCCTGCCGCCTGATTACCTGTGATCAGTTTGCCGATTCTAGGATTGGCATCGGCCAGATTCCACAGGCGCTTCATAAAGCGTGATGCACCTTCCACGCCTTCGTCTGACCACTCCAGTGATTGTTCCGGCGGCGCGGTGAATATGGTATAAAGGCGCACGGTATCAGCGCCATAACGATCTATCAGGGTTTGTGGGTCGGCACCGTTATTCTTCGATTTGGACATTTTCTCCATGCCACCGGGCAAAACCGGTTGCCCGTCAGATTTCAGCCTGGCGCTGATCATTTTTCCCTTGCTGTCTTTTTCGATTTCAACATCAACCGGGTTAAACCATGCTTTGGAACCGTCTTTGTTTTGTCGATACCATGTCTCGGCCACCACCATGCCCTGGGTGAGCAAACGTGTAAACGGCTCATCATTATCCAGCAGGCCTTCGTCTCGCATAAGCCGGTTAAAGAAGCGTGCGTATAGCAGATGCAGAATGGCGTGTTCAATGCCCCCCACGTACTGGTCAACCGGCAGCCAGTATCCGGCACGCTCGTCCAGCATGGTCTTGTCGGCATCCGGGCAACAGTAGCGGGCGTAGTACCAGCTGGATTCAAAAAAGGTGTCAAAGGTGTCGGTCTCACGTTCACGGCCATTGCCAAGGTCGTAAAATTCCGGCATACGCTTCAGTGGTGAACCGGTGCCATCAACAATAATGTCCTGTGGCAGCTTTACCGGCAGTTCGGCTGCCGGTTCCATGCCTTGCGGAGTTTTAATCATCGGGATCGGGCAGCCCCAGTAACGCTGGCGGGATACGCTCCAGTCACGCAGGCGGAAGTTGACCTGCCTGCCGCCCTTGCCTTCGCTATCCAGATGTTCAGCTATGGCATCAAAGGCTTCTTCCGAGGTCATCCCGTCAAAATGACCGGAGTATCTCAAAGCGCCTTTTTCGCTGAATCTGTCATCCCATTCATACCATATTAGCGGGTGGTCGCCTTTAATTGACAGCGCGGGGGAGTAAGTGTCTTCAGAAAATGGCCTGTCTCCCACCGATTCATTCATATACGATTTATCAATCTTCTTATCTTTCCAGTGCGTGGGCACTATGACCGGCTTAATCGCGAGCCGGTATTTCTTTGCGAAGTGAAAATCTCTTTCATCATGCGCGGGAACGGCCATCACCGCTCCGGCACCATAACCCATCAGGACAAAGTTGGCAGCATAAACCGGCAAGGCATCGCCTGTGATCGGATGCACGGCGTGAATATCCAGGGCGATGCCTTCCTTTTCCGTGGTCTCAATCTCGGCTTCCGAAATCCCGCCCTGTCTGTGTTTTTCAATAAAGGTGGCAATGTCTGCGTTGTTTTCACCTGCTCGCAGCGCCAGGGGATGTTCTGTAGCCACGGCCATGTAGGTCACGCCCATTAAGGTGTCCGGGCGGGTGGTAAAGACGGTGAGCTTTTGGTGGGTCTCTTTAATATCGAAATCGACCGTCACGCCTTCTGACCGACCGATCCAGTTGCGCTGCATGGCAACAACCTGCTCCGGCCAGCCGGGTAATGTATCCAGACCATCCAGCAGCTCTTGCGCATAATCTGTGATCTTCAAAAACCATTGCTCAATGTCGCGCTTTTCAACTGGTGCACCGGAACGCCAACCACGACCGTCAATGACCTGTTCATTTGCCAGTACTGTTCGGTCAACCGGATCCCAGTTCACTGTCGCCTTCTTGCGGTAGGCCAAGCCTTTTTTCGCCAGCCGGGTAAACAGCCATTGCTCCCAGCGATAATAATCGGCATCGCAGGTCGCCAGCTCTCTGTCCCAGTCATAGCCGAATCCCAATGACTTGAGCTGCTCCTTCATGTATTTGATATTGTCGTAAGTCCATTCGACAGGTGGCCTCGCATTTTTAATGGCCGCGTTTTCGGCCGGCAAACCGAAGGCATCCCAGCCCATCGGTTGCAGAACATTTTTACCCAGCATCCGCTGGTAGCGCGAGATGACATCGCCGATTGTGTAGTTACGTACATGCCCCATGTGCAGCTTGCCGCTGGGGTAGGGGAACATCGACAGGCAGTAAAATTTTTCTTTGTCCGGTTGTTCGATGGCCTTGAATGATTGGTTCTCTTCCCAGTATTGCCGAGCCGCTGCCTCCAGTTTTTGCGGATGGTATTTTTTTTCCATGTTATGTGGTTATGTGTTTTATGTTGGGTGGCTGTATTTTCCGGTTGAGAGACGAACAATGCTCGCGGAGCTTGCCATTGGCCTTCGGTTTCGTCGTGTCCGGCTAAAAACTATTGTGCCACCTTATCAAAAGGAAGTGAAATTTATGCCGCTTGTTGTGATTGAGGATACCGTCGAACTAGAAAAGGCAGAACACTATATATTTGATAACCTTGAAAAAGAAAATTTTTCAAAGCCCGGGTATGCAAGAGAGTGGTTTCATGCTAACGATCATCAGGGCATAGAAGACATAGTCAGAGCAAACGCTGAAAGACATTGAAATCGAACGTGAATGGGTCGAATACGGACCGATTGACTGTCCATGACTCAAACCGAATATTTTACATTATTCTCCGCGCCTTTCAGCTCAAACATTAAGTACACCGAACACGCCAGATCAGCAACAGCATAATTGTCAGCACAACAACCAGCGGATGATCGACATAACGGCTGTAAGGCGTCTGCCCTGCTACTTTATGAATCCGACCGGTCAGCACGCCTTGTTCGGATTCCGCCAGCCTTGCCTGGATTCTGCCGTTCGGTTCAATGATGGCCGATATGCCGGTGTTCGTTGCACGCAGGATATGGCGCCCGGTCTCTATCGCCCGCATTCGGGTAATCTGCAGATGTTGATGGGGCCCCAGTGAGCCACCAAACCAGGCATCGTTGCTGATATTGACCAGATAGGCCGCCTCCGGGAGTGATTCCATGACATTAGCTGCAAAGGCGATTTCGTAACAGATAAAGGCACCGGCCTCGTCCTCCGAGGCCTTAACCAGTGGCTTTTCCTGTTCTCCGGCAGAAAAATCTGACATCGGGATTTGCAGATATCCCAGTACAGGTTCCAGTAAAAATGCCAGCGGCAGGTATTCACCAAACGGTACCAGGTGGCGTTTCAGATAGGTGTTGTCAGGGGTATGGTCTGCATTTCCCAGCACAATCAGCGCATTGTAATAATCACCATTTTCTTTGCGCACGGGCAGTCCTGTCATCAGGGTGGTATCGGTTGACCGGGCCGCATGGTGTATTGCGTCAAGATATGTCGATACATCTTGACGAAAAGCAGGTATAGCCGTCTCCGGCCAGACAATGATATCTTTATCCCAGTGTGGTTCGGTCATCTGACGATAGTTGTCCAGGATCGGCTGGCGCTGGCTTTCGTGCCATTTAATATGTTGCGGCACACTGCCTTGAACCAGCGCCACTTCAAGTGCATCTGTGCTTGTACGGGTATAGGTGGGTAGCTCCATTTGCATGGGAATACCCCAGATCACCACGATCAGAATAAGTGATATTATTTTTGTCCGTGCCTTTGCGTGGACCGATAGCAGGGTAAATATTGCTGTTATGCTGATAAGTGCCAGATAACCAATCCCCAGTGTACCGAACCATGTTGCATATTCTGCCAGCGGCGAGTCCACAAAGGCATAGCCAACCTGTAACCATCCAAAGCCGGTAAACAGCCAGCCTCGAAGCCATTCAATCAGTACCCAGACCGCAGGAAATACCAGTAGTGTAGTTGTGGGGGCACTATCTGCCAGTAGCCTGCGAACCATCCAGGTTGCCAGTGCGGTATAGGCCGACAGAATCAGAATAAAAAGCGATGTAATAGTAGCCGCCAAGGGCGTTGTGGCATTACCAAACAGCCGGATGCTTACATAAACCCAGGAGACGCCGATGCCAAAATATCCGATACCAAAGAGATAGCCGCGCCATGCGGCGCGCATGGTTGAAATCTGCCGAATGCAGGCCAGCAGTATCAGGAAAGAGATTATAACGACCGGCCACCACGAAAACGGAGCAAAAGCCAGCGGCAATACGGCACCGGCAATCAGTGACACAGTGTCACCTTTCCAACCTGATAAAGACATCAGTGCCGGGCGTCTTTGGCGTCAAACATATCCGGTTGCAGGTATTGCAGTTGCAGCATGTAAATTCTGCGGCTGTCTGCTCGCAATACCTGGAAGCGACACTGGCCTATGATCACCTCTTCCTGGCGCTTCGGTACATGTCCCAGATGGTGCATAATCATGCCGCCGATGGTCTCATAATCATCATCGGGAAAATCCGTCTTAAAATATTCGTTAAACTCGTCAATTCCCGTTAGTGCCCGAAGGATAAACAGACCATCGTCATGTTTGAGGATGTTATCGCCCAGATCCATATCATGTTCATCGTCAATATCACCGACAATCTGCTCCAGGACATCCTCTATCGTTACCAAGCCACTTACGCCGCCATATTCGTCTGCCACAATCGCCATATGATTACGATTGGATCGAAATTGAGAAAGCAGATCATTCAGGCGTTTGCTTTCCGGTACGTAAACAACCGGTCGCAGGTATTCCCTGATATTGAAAGTTTCTTCCTTGTCGCCGGCAAAAAACTGTAGCAAATCCTTTGCCAGCAGTATGCCGGATACTTCATCTTTATCTTCTATCACTACGGGGAAACGAGAATGTCCGGAATCCACAATAATCTTTAATACGTCATTAAGCGGGGCATCCCGTTGAACTACTACCATCTGCCCGCGCGGGATCATGATGTCCCGCACATCTTGTTCGGGCACCTCCAGCGCGCCCTCTATCATTGCCAGGGCATCCGCCTTGAGCAGGTTTCGGGACTGCGCATCACGCAATAATTCGACCAGCTGTTCACGGTCCTGTGGTTCGCCGAGTAATACCTGACTTAGTCGTTCAAGCCAGCCTTTGTTTTCTACTCTGTCTTTCTTTTCTTCCATGCCTGATTGGTTACCATCTCATAAGGATTTCGGATATTCAGGGTTTCAAGCAGTCTGATTTCAAGGCTTTCCATATCCGCAGCCTGTTGTTCGGTTTTATGATCATAACCGAGTAAATGTAATATGCCATGTATAGTCAAATGTGCCCAGTGATTTTCTACAGGACATTGTTTTTGCATTGCTTCCTGCCACACAATATCAGCACAAATGACCAGGTCTCCGAGTATATTATTGATGTCCATATGTGAGATTAACGGTTCATCTTTATAGCAAAAGGACAGTACATTGGTAGCCTTGTTCTGATCACGATATCGGGTGTTGAGCGCACGGATTTCTTCGACATCGACGATACGCACAGTCAATTGTGCATTTGACGTATCATCGGATACAGCCAGGTTAGCCCATTGTGAGAACTGAGCCGGCGACGGAGGCACTCCACCTTCCTCAGTGGAGCGCACATCTTGTACCATGACTTCAATCGCCATCGGATTCCGGCCTGTTGAAGTGATCGTAGGCATCCACAATACGTTGAACGAGCGGATGCCGCACGACATCGTGAGGCCTGAAGAAGGTAAAGCTGATTCCTTCAACATCCTGAAGTATGTTAATGACCTGCTTGAGGCCTGACTGATAGTTACGCGGCAGATCAATCTGGGTAATGTCACCGGTAATTACGGCAGTGGAACCAAAACCAATGCGCGTCAGAAACATCTTCATCTGTTCTATAGTTGTATTTTGTGCTTCATCCAGAATAATAAACGAATCATTCAGTGTGCGACCGCGCATATAGGCCAGTGGTGCAATTTCTATAACACCACGTTCAATGAGACGAGTCACTTTTTCCACGCCCATCATCTCATACAGGGCATCATATAGCGGGCGCAGATATGGATCGACTTTTTGTGATAAATCTCCGGGTAAAAAACCTAACCGTTCACCGGCTTCTACAGCCGGGCGTGCAAGAATAATCTTCCGAATCTGATCATGTTCCAGAGCATCCACCGCGCAGGCAACCGCAAGATAGGTTTTGCCGGTACCGGCAGGTCCAACACCAAAGCTGATGTCATTACTTCGGATACGGTATAGATAATATTCCTGATTGTTACCTCGTCCCCTGACTTTTCCATAGTGAGTATTAATTACTATGGGTTTTATGTTATTTTTTCGCCCTGTCTCATCCGGTCTATCCGCTTGATGGTCAGCTTGTTGTTCACATAACGCCAAGTGAACATCTTCCACAGTTAATTCTTTGTCTTCGGTCGCTTCGTAGAGTGATTGCAGGCAACCGGCAGCGCGCTCAATATCTTCCGATGCACCTATCAGTAAAAACCGGCTGCCTCTATGGTGCAGCTCTATTTGAGTCTGTTGCTCCAAATAATGCAGATGTTCATCAAACTGGCCGGAAAGATTGGCCAGGCGAACATTATCCTGAGGTTCCAGCAGTAATTTCCGCTCATGTACATCAGCCTGTTTATTAGCCGCTTCAGGAGGCAAGACGTGATCGGTCCTCTCTTGTTGGTGGGGCTTCAGACAGTACTCCACGGAGAGAGTTTGGCAGGGCCTCCTTGATTGTCACGTCAACAAATCGACCAATTAAATCAGCTCGTCCCTTAAAATTCACCATACGATTATTCGAGGTGCGTCCAGCCATTTCACTTATATCCTTGCGCGACGGACGCTCGACAAGAACTTTTTGGGTTGTTCCGACCATGGCCCGACTGATTTTACCGGCGCTTTGCTCCAATCGTGTTTGCAGTATCTTCAAACGTTTTTTCTTGGTTTGCTCAGGGACATCATCCTGAAGTGCCGATGCCGGAGTGCCCGGGCGCCGGCTGTAAACAAAACTGAATGAGGTATCAAAGCCTGTTTCGTTTATCAGCTTCATGGTCTGCTCAAAATCCTCGTCGGTTTCGCCGGGGAAACCGATAATGAAGTCAGATGAAAGACTGAGATCGGGTCTCGCCGCACGCAGGCGACGGACTGTCCCGATATATTCTTCAACGGTGTAGTTACGCTTCATGGCTGCCAGAATATTGTTTGAACCGGATTGCACGGGCAGGTGAAAGTGACTCGCCAGTTTGGGGATTTCTGCGAAGGCGTCAATAAGCGCATCATTCACCTCCGCAGGGTGAGAGGTCGTAAATCGGATACGTCCAATCTCTTCAATTGCTGCCACATAGTGTAGCAATAGCGCCAAATCCGCTGTTTCGCCGTCAGCCATAAGGCCACGATAGCCGTTTACATTCTGTCCCAGCAAGGTAATTTCCCGAACTCCCAACCTGGTCAGCCTCTGTATCTCCGTTATCACACCGTCCAGACTACGGCTGATTTCCTCGCCTCGTGTAAAGGGCACAATGCAGAAACTGCAATACTTGCTGCAACCCTCCATGATTGAGACAAACGCCGCTGGTACCTCTGCATGTGGACTGGGCAGGGCATCGAATTTCTCTATTTCCGGGAAAGAAATATCAAGTACCGGCCTACCTTGCGTTTTTACTTGATCCAGCATTTGCGGTAAACGGTGCAGGGTTTGTGGGCCAAAAACAATATCAACGCAGGGTGCGCGTCGGTATATGTCTTCACCTTCCTGGCTTGCAACACAACCACCGACCCCGATAATCAAATCAGGTCGTGACCGCTTTAGTTTTTTCCAGCGCCCGAGTAATGAAAAAACCTTTTCCTGGGCTTTTTCCCGAACGGAGCAGGTATTCATCAGAAGTACATCTGCCTCACTAGGAGACTTGACCCGTGTCAGGCCATGAGAAGCGCCAAGCACATCTCCCATTTTATCGGCATCATACTCATTCATTTGACAGCCAAAGGTCTGTATGTACAGCTTTCCTGACATAAAAATTGGGAGAGGCTAACGGAAACTACGATATTATACTCGGCATTCGAATGATAACAGTATCAGTAATATTTACGAGAATGAGTGCCCAATTCAAAAAAATAATTTGACTTTACCGGGACTTTTTGAAAAACTGGAAGATAAACTACATATTATTCAAATACTTATAAAACCAATCATGATAAAACAAACATCCCAAAAAGGTTTTACCGCATGCTGAATACAGAAGGTTTCTCGTGGGTCTCCTTTGCCCGGACTGATGCCGGCAAAGTTCGCAAGGTTAATGAGGACTCCATGCTTGATAATGGTCCGGCAGGCATCTGGGCAGTTGCGGATGGAATGGGAGGCCATGCGGCCGGTGATGTTGCCAGTTCTTCTATTGTCAACAGCCTCAGCGACCTAAAGCCATCGGCGGATGCAGATGCCCTTGTCAGCGCAATAGAACAACGATTACTGGACACGAACAACGATCTGTTAAGACAATCCGAAGAACGCGAAGACAGGCAAACTATGGGTAGTACGGTGGTCGTATTACTGGCGTTTGGTAAAAAAATATTATGTCTGTGGGCTGGCGATAGTCGGCTCTACAGGTTGCGGGACGGAATTCTCAGCCAGATCACGATTGACCATAGTAAGGTCCAGGATCTGGTTGACGAAGGCCTGCTTACTGAGGATGAAGCTGAAAAACACCCTGACGCAAATGTGATTACACGCGCCATTGGTGCCAATCGGCGCCTGTTTATTGATATGGACATCCATGATGTACAGCGAGGAGATCGCTATCTGCTTTGCAGTGACGGACTTTTCAAGGAGGTCATGCAATACGAAATCAATGAGCTGCTGGATCAGGGTACTCCTGAAGAGGCATGCAACACACTGATTGAGCTTACCCTTGAGCGGGGTTCCAGAGATAATGTCACTGTTATTGTCGTTGAAGCCAACTAATGGTTGGTCAAACATGAGCAATGAGGTAGCCCAATATGATTGATGAGTTTAAGGTGATTTTGCAGAAGCACGTTAAGAATCAGGCAAAGCTTAGTGACGTTAAAGACCTTCTGCAGCAACTGCTCAAAAAGCATCCTCAGCTTGCGAGTCGCATAGAAAGCCAAATAACACGGCTCGCTCTGAACAACAAGATTACAACCGACACCAGAGATGCGATCATCAAAATCACCTCGGAATTTACCAGTGCCAGCGAGAATGCCGATAAGACTGTTCTTACGGATGCAACGACAGTAACGGGGGCAGTTTCCGGTGGCGATGCAACCGAAATCAATGTTGCATCCTCGGTTCAGCAGCCTGACGCTACTCAGACCGAAACTGATGCTACTCTCGTAAGTACCGACACACGCACTAGTGCTACCGCAACAGATGACGGTTTTGCGCTTGATCTTGAGGCCACAGGTGGCAGTCCGGCAGAAACAAGCCCTACAGTGGGACCGGATGGCATACCTGTTATGGCCCACGGTGACGAAGCCATTGAGGTCGGCTCTATACTGCGAAACCGCTTTGAACTTGTCGCCAAACTCGGCGAAGGCGGCATGGGCGCGGTATATCTGGCTACCGATAAAATTAAAGAAGAAGCCCAGGACAAAAATCCTAAAATCGCAGTTAAGGTTCTGAACGAAACATTTAAGCAGTTCCGCGAATCTTTCATCGCATTGCAGCGGGAATCATCCAAGCAACAACGGCTTGCCCATCCGAATATTGCCACTGTTTTCGACTTTGACCGTGACTATACCTACGGTACGGTTTTTATGACCATGGAATATCTGGAAGGTGAGCCGCTGGATAAATATATTCGTCGGCTGCCCCCCGAGGGACTGGACTATAAAGAAGCCCGTCCGGTCATTGAAGGAATGTGTCATGGCCTTGCATATGCACATCATCACCAGCTGGTACATTCTGACTTTAAGCCGGCCAATACCTTTTTGAATAAGGATGGTGTCGTCAAACTACTGGATTTTGGTATTGCACGGGCTGCGAAGCCCAAGGATGCGCCGGAAGGCAGCACCAAAGAGAATACTCTATTTGACCCCGGTACACTGAGTGCTTTAACGCCCGCCTATGCCAGTGCAGAAATGCTTGAAGGAGAAACCCCCGAACCTCCTGATGATATTTATGCCTTGGCATGTGTCTGTTATCAACTCCTCAGTGGCAAACACCCCTTCAACAAGATGCCTGCAAATCATGCGAGAGATAATGATCTCTCTCCGGCTCCTGTTAAAAAGCTCAAACGGCGCCAGATGAAAGGACTTATGAGAGGCCTGGCCTTTGATCGCAATAAACGCCCCCAGACAGTTGAGGAGTTTTTAGACGAAATTACCCCGAAAAAACCTGTTCTTGCGTATGCGCTAACCACTGCTGCAGTTATTCTGACGATTATCGGTGTGCTTGCAAAGGATGTCTTTGAAGATTATCTTCGCGAACAACGAAATCAGGAAATGATAGCGACTATCACTGAAGCAGGCGCAGCGCGTCAATCGCAGATTGTCAGACAGAGTTTGGTGAAACTGGAGACATTTGAGGCCGACTCACAAACACGCATCAAAGCTGACCCCGAGGTACAAAATGCAATCGTCGGTTATTTTTCACGACGTATTGATGAGCAAATAGATAAGGAAAAACAGCGCTATAACTATCCGAAGGCATTCAGTATTCTGGGAGAGGCGAGAAGATTCTATCCTGACTCGGGGAGGCTGGACTCTAAAGAGGAAGAGTTAAACTCAAGCAAGAGCGAAGAACTGGAGAGACAGCGCGACCTTTACACCCGCTTCCTTAAGATAGGTCCCTGGCTGGGCACAGAGGGAGTTAACAATGATATTCCTGATGTTGTTGAGATTATCCGCAGTATTGATCCTGCAAACTCGTTACTTACCGACCCTCGTCTTGTGGGGAGCTACATTACTGAAGCACAGGGTTCTCAGCAGGAAAATAATTATGATCGGGCAGAGCTGCTGCTCAGTCAAGCCGCTGAGTATGTCGAAGATAAAACTGATATTATTAACGCTGAGGATGATCTGTCTTTTGCGCGTCACAATTACCTGAACCAGCAGAAATTAGCAGATCTTATATCACAGGTTACTGAGGCCGGGCCCATAGCCAGCATTCAACAAGGGTTATCCGTCAGAGATGAACTGGTCTTCATGCGGCTGGTCTCGCCGGAGAACGAAGTTTTAACCAGCGTAACTGAAGCGTTGACCGAATTATTTGTCACAGCGGCTGGCAGACAATCTGAACTCAGTGATACCGAGCGGGCGTTTCTGGATTTGGCTCCCGCGTTTTCTATGGAGCAACAGGGAGCTATACAATCCAAACTCAGCGATTCCTGGCAAAAAGTCGGTGGAGTAACAGAAGAACTATCGGCTCTGCGCCAAACAACAGCCGACCGATTAAAAGCCGAGCTAGAGGCACTACTGCTGGAAAACGAGTTTACCCATGAGTGGACGCAAGACCTGCGTGATACTGTATCCCGGCTTGAAGCTGTATTTGGCCCAAATCATATTGATACCCGGAGGACGAAACGTGAGCTGGCCGTACAGCATGTTGAGCAGGCCGCCAAAGTCAGCGAGGGTGGTCGCCTTGCTCAGGGTGCAATCCTGCTTGCCTATGCCGAGCAGTTTGATGCCGATGCCCCGGAATTGAAAGATGCTGAAGATTTTATTGTCAAGGCTTTACGCGAGCAGGAAATCAAGCGTCTGGAAGAAGAGCGGCTTGCCATAATTGCGGCACTCAAGCAGGATACGATTGCCAAGGCGCAAGCGGAAAAAATGGAGGATGCCGTGCGATTTCTGGATTTATTGCGCGTCTATCTGCTGCCGGATGATCAATTCTTGACGGTTGAGGCCCCCAACGAAATCGGCAAAGCCTATGCCAGGCTTGCCCTCCGCACCAAGCGACAGGCGGACACCATACAGAAAGACTATACCGGCCAGCGTGATGTGTATATAGCCGCGCTGGGACAAGTTGCGTCGGGCCTTGACGTAGCACCGACATCTTCTGATCTGATAAACGCTCGTGCGCAAATTGAACATGCACAAACAATTGCAGAGGTCAGGAATACCTTTAGTACATCGCAATCTCTCGAAATCGCTGACCTGCAATCCCAATTAAGCAAGTTGAGAGCATTTGACAGAACGCAGTATGAGCGTTTACAAACCGAATTTTCAGAAGCTGTAACAAATCGAATTTCTACCATGGAAAGGTATGATCCCGAGGCTGCGCAAGCATATCTTGAAGCTGCTAGGCAGCTTCCTATTAATCAGACCCTGCTGTCCAGAATTCGTATCGCGGTTGTTGCTCCATCCAAATACGCGTCCGATCTTGAAGAAGCCATCAAGACATCTAGGTTGTCCAAGGCTGGCGGAATTTTTGCCCAGGCCAGGGTGGAAGAAAACGATCATCCGGATATTAAGCGCCTGCGAACTGCGCTGACAAATAAAATTAATGAGGCCAATAAGGCCTATAGAGCATATCAGGTTGCTGTAAAAAATAACGATACGGAAGATGCTAAAGCCCAGATTGCGCGAGCCTTGCAAATATGGCGAGATAATCCAGAATTCCAGTCTGCATCCAAATCTATCAAAATCAGCATTATTGCGAGTAAAAAAGTCTGCCAGGCACGGTTGGCAGGTTACGGCAAGCAAAGCCGCGGGCGCTGTTATGATATGGTATCCGTTGAAGATAGAGGGCCAGTTATGGTTGTCCTGCCCCCTGGTGCCGGTCGTAACCAGCCTTTTGCATTCAGCAAATACGAGATATCAGTCGCTGACTTCAATCATTACTGCGAGAAATCGAAGAAATGCCAGCCTGATAGTGTTAACCCGCGATTGCCTGTTACCGGCATTACCTTGCAGCAGGCACAGGATTACGCCGAGTGGCTAAGTAAAACCACAGGTGCCAGTTATCGGCTTCCGACGATAGAAGAGTGGGCATTTGCCGCGGAAGCCGGAGGCGACCAGCCTAAGGGAAAAATCTATAATTGCACTTTGCGCTTGGGCAACAACATTATCAAGGGTACCGGCCTGGAAGATGTCAACTCTGGAAAACAGAACGGATGGGGCGTGGTGAACTATATCGGTAATGCTCAGGAGTGGGTCACCGGCACTTCCGGAGTCAAGGCAAGAGGTGGTGCCTACACGGATGCAATGCAGGATTGCACAGTAGAGCTGGAGAAAAACCATGACGGGAGGGCTGATGCTTACACTACATTCCGACTTGTCAGGGATGTTATTTAAGTGACCGGACGCAAACACAGCAGCCTGCGTCGGTTGACTCTGGCCTACTATAGAGGATATATCGTACGTGAACGATATCTTGAGCTTCGTAGCCAGTATCTTCAGGCTATCACAGAGGGCAGAGAGCCCGCCCCTATAACCTCTGAAGAGGTTGCTCCGGAGATTTTTGATATTTCATCTTCCGGGATTGATAACGAAAGTAAAAAAAACAGGACTCTCCTGATTTCGTCTCTGATCATTGCCCTGCTGATTATTGTCATTATCGCGATAGTGGTTACCTAGGCGGAGAGCAAGTCTCCCTGCATTTGCCGGACTATATGGAGGAATAATCATGTCGTTAATTGAGAAAATACGAAAAGCAGTGGAAAAGTGCCATCTCATGGAACCTTTTACCACGCAAGACGTAAAGTGTTGGGTGAAAAAGCATTGCATAGTTAAAGATGATGGCGAAGAATATGCTGATGCGTCTATCAGCGCAATCCTTCCTAATTCCGACGTAGAAAACGAGCCAACAGCAAATAGGAATATCAGAGTACTCAGCAGTCGCCTTAATAGCAACGGAATCAAGGAGTATTGGTTTCGTGCATGGGAAGGGCAGAAAATGAACTGGATTGAATTGGGATTACTGAATGAGTCAAGCACCGATTTCTCTAAGTACAGAGGGGATATTGGACTATATCGTGCCAGACTTAACGACGAAATCGTTTACCTTGGCAAGGCCACCGAACTTAATAATGGCGGTTTTCGTAAAAGGTTACGCGACTATACAAGAAAAAGCCCAAGTGCCAGAAGTTATACAGCCGGCCAGCTAATGTATTGCCATAGAAACGATCTTAAAATTGAAATACGGATTTTTGAGAGATCCTTGGAGAGCATTCCAAAAATTGAAGTCTGTGAAAAAAAGTTAATCAAGCAATACGAACCTGAGTGGAATAAGTAGCGCTTCACCTCCCCGCCGGCGAATACATTCTCGGCGCATCGCTGGAGGGCATCTTCTGAATGATAGAACAGATTAGCCGCCTGTCAGAGGTTCGTGCCAGCGTGAAATCTGGAGTGAAGTCCAGCTTTCGTATCGCCCTTAATAGCTCCGGCGAATTCACTATTAACGCCACCGCTTTCTAATGCGGTACCGGTGAGGGAGGTGTTTCTACTGCCAGTTTGCGGTCAATAAATGCGGTTTGCAGTATTGCCCTGAGCTTTGCCGGTTCCACGGGTTTTGCCAGATATTTGAAGCCATAGTGAAGTGTGTCTATTTCTATTTGCTTGTTCTGCTCTGCGGTAATCAGCACGCCAAGAAAATGGTCATGGTGGGTTTCGCGGTATTTTTTCAGCAGGTCCAGCCCATTGATCGCGGAAGCCAGCCGATAGTCCATCAGGACGACATCGAAACGATCCTCTGTGCCGGCAAGCAGGCCAACTTCATGTGCTCCCGGCAGGCATTTCACCGTTGCCCCCCAGCGCTGTAACACGGTATGGGTCGCATGCAGGATTTCTTTATCGTCATCGACGCAAAGAATTTTAACGCCCGTCAGCCAGCGTTTCCGGAAGGTCTGCACACTGGTGACACGTTCCATAGTGGCAGCTTTACAGCGGGGCACCAACAGGCTGAAACAACTACCTCTGCCGGGTATTGATTTCATACGTATTTCATGTCCGAGAAGATTGGCTATGCGATGGCAGATAGACAGACCCAGTCCGGCACCTTCGCTGGCTTCATCAAGCTGTTGGAATTCTTCAAAGATAATGTCGGCTTTTTGTGCCGGAATGCCAGCGCCGGAGTCTCGTATTTCAATACGGATTGCGTCACCGTTACGGCGGCAGACCGCCATAACCGAACCTGCCTTGGTATAGCGAATCGCATTGCTGACAAAGTTTTGCAGGATGCTGTGCAGCAGGGTGCTGTCGCTTTCGGTTCCATGCGGAGTGGATACTACTCGCAGTCTCAGGCCCTTTTCGGCGGCCAGAACTTTAAACTCAGTATCAATGGCAGCCAGCAGCTGTTGCAGCGGAAACTTTTTGATTTCCGGCTTCAGGCTGCCTGAATCCAGTCTGGAGATGTCCAGTAGTGATTTCAGCAGGGATTCCGCGGTTTTTAGCGCACCCAAGGCATTGCCGGCAAGAATTCTCTTATCTTCTTCATCTGCGAGATCTTCCAGCAGGGCACCCAAATAGAGCTTGGAGGCACCCAGCGGCTGAGTCAGATCATGGCTGGCGGCCGCCAGAAAATGGGTTTTGCTGCGTGTTGCATCTTCTGCCACGGTTTTGGCCTGTTGCAGTTCGGCATTGACACGAGACAGCATCTGAGTGCGCTCATCTACCTTGCGTTCCAGATTTCGATTGGTTTCTTCCAGTTCACGCTCCACCTGTTTCAGGGTTGATATGTCGGTAAATGTAGTAATAAACCCTCCATCAGGTAGCCTGGCCCCCTGCGTTTGTATGATGCGACCATCGGGCCAATACCGGACATGCGTATAGGCTTTTCCATGTTTTAAGTAGTTGAGCCGCTTGCGAACTTCCTCTTCTCTGGTATTTTTCTCGCTTATTACACCCATACCACGTTTCACGTTGTAGCGGATGACTTCTTCAATGGGTTTGCCGACACTAATAAAATTTTCAGGATAGCTAAACAGTTTAATGTATAGGCGATTCCATGCTACCAACCTGAGATCACTATCGACCACGCTGACCCCTTGATTAATATTGTCTATCGTAACCTGTAAAATTTCACGGTTAAACTTTAGTGCCTGGCTGGTTTTGTCCAGCCACAGATCAATATCATCATGGGTATAGTTCTCGGGTGCCTGGGTCGCGTGTATCAGCTGCTCTGTGGTAGCGGCACCTATAGTACCCGCCAAGACTTTTTCGGTTTTTCGGATTAGATGGGCATCGGCTTTTTCTTTCATGCGATCCCCCAGCTCATAACCGCACTCCAGAAAAAACTGTTCGGCACGGATGGGGCCGGTAATGCGCTTACACAGTTCGTATAGATCAGCTACCCGAATGTTCCAGTTATGCTTGCGCGTATCGCGTATCAGGTCTTCATCACGACTGACATAGGCGCTGGCCTGCAGCTGGTCGTTAAAAGAGTGCCTGGCCCTCAGGGAGAAGAGGATATAAGCCGTGATGTTAAATAACATGCTCCAAAAGACACCATGGGTGAGTGGGTCCTCAAAGGCAATGCCGAACAGTTCATAGGGTTTCAACCAGGCGATACCTAATATATCTGAAACCGCAAATTCGTCAGGTAACCGAGCGGAACCGCTCAGGGAAGGTAGTAGCAGGGTGTAAAGCCAGATAGTAAATCCGGCGATCAGGCCAGCCATGGCACCATTGCGGTGCCCCTTTTTCCAGTACAGCCCGCCAATGATGGCAGGCGCAAATTGCGCGGCGGCAGCGAAGGACAGCAGGCCAATGCTATAAAGTGACTTGCCGCTACCGGCTTGCAGGTAGTAGCCGTAGGCAAGCAACATCAGAACAACGATGGTGGAGCGGCGTATCAGTAGCAGAGCGGAGTGAAAGTTGGTTTTACTACTGGCCTTGTTGAAGCGTACCAGCAAGGGAAAAATCAGATCGTTCGATACCATGGTACTCAGCGCAATGGTTGATACGATGACCATGCCGGTAGCGGCAGAAAACCCACCGATATAACTCACGATAGTAAGCCAGTCCTGCCCTTGGTGCATGGGCAGCGTAAGCACAAACAGATCCGCATTAGCAGGATTTGGAGAGAATTGCAGACCGGCAGTCGTGATGGGAATAACGGCGATACTGAACAGTATCAGATAAACCGGAAAGCCCCACCTTGCGACTCTCAATTCGTCACCACGGGCCTCAACTGCTGTTACGTGGAACTGGCGTGGCAGGCAGATAATGGCTGCCGCTGCAAGAATGGTCTTGACGAAAAATGAGCTGGTGATCTCCTTTTCATTGAAGTGTGCCATCATCATCTCGGTCGTAGATATTTCCGTGGTCATGCTGCTTGTCAGTCTTGTGACCATATCGAAAGCAAGCGCGGCAACGGCCAGAAAAGCCAGTAGTTTGACAGCTGATTCAAAACTGACCGCATGAATCATGCCTCGATGGTGCTCGCTGGCATCAATGGTTCTGGCACCAAACAGCATGGAGAAGACCGCCAGTATCAGGCTGAGTGCCAGTGCGGTATCAATTAGGTTGGAATCGGATGTGGTCACGCTGTTTGCGCCGGCCAGTAAATCGTAGGCACCCGCGATTGCTTTGATCTGCAAGGAGATATAAGGAAGGATACCCACCAGTGCGATGATGGTGACTACGGCAGCCAGACTGCTGCTTTTGCCGTAACGAGTGGCAATGAAGTCTGCGATGCTGGTGGTATTATGTCGTTTACTGACATCTACCAGCTTGCGTAAAAACGGGTAAAAAACGACAAAGACTATTATCGGACCAAGATAGATTGAGAAAAAATCCCAGCCCGACTGGGCGGCATTACCCACCGCACCGAAAAATGTCCATGATGTGCAGTAGATCGTAATGGACAGGGTATAGATAAGTGGCTGTTGGGGGGAGAACCGACCAGCCGGTTGTTGGTCGCTTCGATAAGCGATGTAAAACAGCACTCCAAGATAGAGCGCGGTGCAAAGAATCAACCAGTGGTCGCTAATCATTTCCTGCGGGTCTGCAACGAAGGAACGATTGAATAAAAACAGAGCCTATATTAAAAGCCACGGATTGTTATCGGAGGGCCTTATGTATTGGCCCGGTTCTCAATCAGGTTGTCAACGACTGATGGGTCAGCCAGCGTGGATGTGTCGCCTAGCGCATCAATTTCATTGGCTGCAATTTTTCGCAGAATACGGCGCATGATTTTTCCCGACCGTGTTTTTGGTAAACCCGGTGCCCATTGAATAATGTTGATCTTGGCTATCGGGCCGATTTCCTTGCGTACCAAGCCAATCAACTGTGCTTCAAGCTCATCATTGCCCTGTTCGCCTTTCATCAAAGTGACATAGGCGTAGATGCCCTGGCCAGTAATTTCATGCGGGTAGCCGACAACGGCGGCCTCTGCAACTTTTTCATGCAGTACCAGCGCCGACTCGATTTCGGCGGTACCCATACGGTGTCCGGAAACATTAAGCACATCGTCAACACGACCGGTAATCCAGTAGTAGCCATCCTCATCACGACGGGCACCGTCACCGGTAAAGTAATAGCCAGGGAACATCTGAAAATAGGTCTCGAAAAAACGACGATGATCGCCATAGACGGTGCGCATCTGGGATGGCCAGGGGTGCTTGAGCACCAGATTACCTTCCGCAGGTGAGCCTTTGATTTCATTACCCTTATCATCTAGCAGTGCCGGCTGTACACCAAAGAATGGCTTGGTAGTTGAACCGGGCTTCAGCATGGTGGCACCCGGCATTGGTGTTAGTAGATGGGCACCGGTTTCTGTCTGCCACCAGGTATCAACGACAGGACAACGTCCGTTACCTATCATATTGTAATACCACTCCCAGGCTTCCGGGTTGATGGGTTCACCAACTGTCCCGAGCAGGCGCAGGGAGGAACGTGATGTCGCTTTAACAGGCTCATCCCCTTGTGCCATCAGAGCGCGAATAGCGGTCGGCGCAGTATAGAAGCTGGCAACATGATGCTTGTCCACTACTTGCCAGAAGCGACCGGCATCTGGGTATGTCGGTACGCCTTCAAACATCAGGGAAACTGCGCCATTGGCTAACGGTCCGTAAACGATATAGCTGTGACCGGTTATCCAGCCAATATCGGCCGTACACCAGTAAACTTCGTCGTCCTTGTAATCAAACACCAGCTTATGAGTCATGGCTGCCTGTAACAGATAGCCGGCGGTTGAATGCAGCACACCTTTGGGTTTTCCTGTTGAACCGGATGTGTACAGGATAAACAGAGGCTCTTCAGCATCCATGGGTTCCGGTTCACAAATGTCAGCGGCGGTGGCGATGGCTTGGTGATACCAGACATCGCGACCCTCACTGAAATTACAGCTGCCATCGCCACGCTGCACGACAAAGCAGGTATGTACATTCGGACATTGTGCAATCGCCTTGTCGGCATTTGCTTTCAAGGGCAGTGCCTTGCCGGCACGCACAGAAACATCTGCGGTGACCACGACCCGGCAGTCGGAATCCTGGATACGGCTGGCAAGCGCGTCAGGCGAGAAAGCGCTGAAGACGATAGAATGTACGGCACCGATACGAGTGCAAGCCAGCATGGCAACCGCTGCTTCCGGGATCATGGGCATATAGATGGAGACGCGGTCACCTTTGTTGACGCCTCGTGCCTTTAGTGCGTTGGCGAATTTGTTAACATTCACATGCAGTTCCGAATAGCTCACCGCACGGGACTCATTTGGGTCATCGCCCTCCCAGAGAATGGCAGTCTGCTGGCCGCGCTCCGGCAAATGACGGTCCAGACAGTTATATGACACGTTCAGGGTAGCGCCCGCGAACCATTCAATATGAAGATCGTCCTCACCATAGGACCAGTTCAGCGTGGTCTCCGGTTTCTTGAAAAAGGACAGGTATTTCTCTGCCTGCTCGGCCCAGAAGCCCGCCGGATCTTCAATAGACTGTTTGTACATGGATTCGTATTGTTCGGCTGTAATGTTGGCTTGGTCAGCAAAGTCTTCAGGCACAGGATAGCGCTTGTCTGACATGGTTTTCTCCTTGAGATTGGCTCATGTTTCTATTGGTAATCAGTATAACCTAATGAAAGCCCGCTGTTACAGTACTTGTATGGGTCCACCCAGGACCATCTTAAAGTCACGCAAGTCGTTGGCATGTTCTGCTGTCTGGTTTGTTCATGGTCAGATCAGAGAGCGATTCGGGATAGTATGATGTGGTTTCGATGGGCTGGGTCGCCCCATATGCCGGGATGATGGTGCTGAAAGCGGTCTTCGGCAGGCAAGTTCGATGCGGGTCAGTTCGAGGCCGGTGCGAACCGATTCGGGGTCAGGTTATTCGGTGTTGAGCACTTCATGCGGTACATTGCTCTGTCGGGCAGCGTAATATCGCTGTGCGGGCGATTGATGCTCGAGTGTCCCGGCACACTAGCCATTTGCCATCCGGCGCCACAGCCACATGCCTTAGCCCATGACCGAACATGCCCCGGAACCCCAGATAGTAGTTCGCCTCCATGACTTGATCCCACCGGGCGCACTTCAACCGCAGACAAGGAAAGTCCCCGTGCCGATATGGGGTGTGGCGGTGCTTGTGTGCCCGTTCAGACACGGTTATCAGCATAACCTTTTCTGAAATCAAATTTCTACAACGAAGGCTTTCAATAGCATCTTAGTGCGTTAGTGATGACTTTAAGGTAGCCTTGCTGAACCCGGACGCAATAGTAGGCGAAATGACCCTAATACGTTACAATTTTCTGGATGCAGGGGAGCTCATTATTGAGCACACACTGGACTAATTTATCGTTATTCATACGAGTAGTCCGAGTGCCTGAAGAAGGTTCTGCATTTTTTGTGATGTGCAGGATTCCGGTTGACCTTTTTATGGTATTACCTAGCTGCTTCACCGAACAACACGGGTGAATTTATGTGGTCCGGCACCTGATTACCAAGCACTAGCAGTACAGAGAAAGGACAGGTAGATGAGTACGATTGCGTCGTCAATGAATGCCAGAGACTGGGGCAGTCTGCTGGCGCTTTCCATCCTCTGGGGGAGTTCATTCTTTTTCATTGAACTTGCGATTGTAGAGCTGCCTCCGCTGACTATCGTGTTTGTTCGAGTCGCTCTGGCAGCGGTTATTTTATGGTTGATCGTATTGTTCATGAAATTGATGGTTCCCTGGTCAATCACTGTCTGGTGCAGCTTTGCGGTTATGGGGCTGATCAATAATTTATTGCCGTTTTCGCTTATTGTCTGGGGGCAGATTCATATAACGTCCGGTCTGGCATCAATATTGAATGCAACTACCCCCATTTTCACTGTGCTCATTGCGGGTATGGTGTTGCACGACGAGAAAATGACTGCAAACAGACTGATCGGTGTCATAGTGGGCTTTTTGGGGACTGCTGTGATGATCGGTCCCACAGCATTATCCGGCATGAGTTTCAATGTTCTGGCACAGTTCGCGGTTCTGGCTGCTGCGGTATTGTATGCTTTTGCGGGTGTGTTTGGGCGGCGTTTTCGTGAGATGGGCATTAGTTCTGTGGTAACGGCAGCGGGGCAAGTCACGGCTTCTGCAACTTTCCTGTTACCGTTAGTGTTGATCATTGAGATGCCTCGGATCGGAACACTTCCGGGCTTGCCTGTGATATCGGCACTGGTTGCATTGGCGGTGCTGTCGACAGCGCTGGCCTATGTGCTCTACTTTCGGATTCTGGCATCTGCAGGTGCAACCAATGTGCTGCTGGTGACGTTTTTGGTGCCGATTACCGCAATACTCTTGGGGGTAGGGGTTCTCGGCGAAGCCTTGAGCATTGAGCAGATTCTGGGTATGGGTTTGGTGGCTCTGGGTTTGTTGGTGATAGATGGCCGCATTATGAAATTGAATCGAAGTGACAGGTCAGCCAATACCGGACATATCTGATTAGTCGTTGAAAGTGACCGATACTGGTTCTATCGGCGCAAATAACAGGTACCTATTAAATCAGTATCTCTCAAGTTCCGATGAAGTTGACAATCTCTCGCCTATGCGCTGCAAAGTCTTCTTAATGCTCCCGGATACTGATTTTGATAAAACATTTGCTGCGCCTCCACATAATTCGCCGGCATCACCCCGCTAACCGTTACCGAGGCACCAACAGAAGCGACAGACAATTTGCCATTGCTGTCTGTTACAACAACCTCAAACCCGATATTGGTTACTCTTGGGCGTGAATCGGATAAAAAACTTATTGAGCAGTGAACTTCAGTTGTGAGGGTATCCGGCTTAACAAAAACCGTACTGTTTGCTCTAGTGTCTCTTCGAAGACTGCGCGTATGATTCGTCTGACAGAAGTTACAGGTGTATCTCCAAGCTCAATCGGATATTTGTATGCGGAACAGGCTTGGCCGGATGTACTGATTTCTCGGCTGATATTTTGCATACTTTCGTCTGTCACGATAAACCGGGTACCCGGTATCTTTTCGTCGTATGACGGATAAATATTGGCTGCCGGTATCAATACCGGTTTGACAGCAGATGAGCACCCTATAGCATCGCCAATATGGCAATGAGGCCAGACAATCTGTCTGTTGCATTCCCTCTTTTGTGTCTTGCAATTTCCTTATCCGCAACAGATAGCAGTGCCAGTGCGCACCTCACTGTAGTGGTGCCGGACCGCCGGTTTTGACTGGGCGCGGGATACTTGTGCCATCAAAAATCTGCAGAAGTACAAAGAGTTCAGGGGCAAGGCGCATACGCGGATCGTATAGCACATTTTTGTTGGTGTACTCAGCTACAAATCCAGCTTGCCGTCACGCTCCAGTGAGTTCTCGATTCTTTTACCCAGTGCGGCCAGCCGGTCTTTGACTTCGTTATTCAAATGTTCGATGGTCCCCTGAGATCGCAGCATTTCATGTGTAATATTCAGTGCTGCAATAATGGCCAGCCGGTCTGAACCTACCATACCAGCCTCTGATTTCAGAGATCGCATTTTTTCGTCAAGATAGCGTGCGGATTCCAGCAGATCATCTTTTTCGTTTTCGCTACAGGATACCCGGTATTCTTTGCCCATAATGGTGACGGTACAGGGATTTTGCTCACTCATGAGTGGGTCTCCAGAGATTTGAGCCGGGTTATCATGGCCTCAATGCGGGTACGCGCCAGCCGGTTTTTTTCAACCAAATTGGCACGTTCCGTCACTAGGGTTTCTTGTTGTCGGCGAAGTGATTTATTTTCGTTCACCAGTTTGCTGCAGGTCTGTAGCAAGTCATCCACGCGAGTTTCGAGCTTTTGTAATTCGATATTGGTTATTTGTGCCTGAGCCTTACTATCCACTCCGACCTCCAAAAAATCAGATTCACGGGACATTTTCTGTTATTTTATCAGCCTGCGCAAAACATGCACCCTTTTCTTAATGCAGAAGGCTATGGATAGGTCGCTCGGCAGGTTGTATGCTGATTTGGAACGCTGGTTAGTGGACTTGAATGCCGAGCTGCTGGCGGCAGAAAGTCACCGTGTACTTTGTGCCCGGTTTTGTGTTGAGCATACGCCGGATGCCGAATCTTGGATGTGTGAAGTTTTGGGGCCGCGGGGGACTGGAGATCTCCAGCTCAGGGAATCACAGCAGCCCCTGAAACAGGTTTATGTGCAGACCAGTGCGAATTTTCTTGAGGCTATGGACGGATTTGAGATGTTGTTGCCGGATGATGACAAGGTACTCGCCGAGCGTGTCCGGGCATTGACAGATTGGTGTGGCGCCTTCATTGCAGAATTGGGCTTGGTTGGATTGCGGGCCGATAACCTCGTTGGGGGGCAAGTTGGGGACGTGTCGCAGGATCTGATTGAGATTACCCGGGTAGACCACGATGTCAAAGAAAATGAGGGAAATGAAATGGCTTATACCGAAGTTATGGAGTATGTGCGAATGGCGATCACGATGATTGGACTGACGTTACGTGTTCGGAATGATGGACAGGCTCCGCATCTGTAAATTTATGAATAGAGCTGCGCAAAAAGAATATACTGCCCGGCGCAAGCAGTTCATGCGTATGATGGGAGAGGACAGCATTGCCATACTGCCTGCGTCGCCGGAGCGTACCCGTAACCGGGATGTTGATTATCCGTACCGGGTTGATAGTGATTTTTACTATTTGAGTGGTTTCAGAGAGCCTGATGCCGTTATTGTGCTTATGCCGGGGCGCATTCATGGAGAGTTTATCCTGTTTTGTCGGGCAAAAGAACCTGAGCAGGAAAGATGGAACGGCAGACGTTCCGGTCAGGAAGGTGCCTTGGCGGATTATGGGGCGGATGATTCGTTCCCTATATCGGATATCGATGACATTCTGCCTAGCCTGCTGGAGCAATGTGAAAGGGTTTACTACACCATAGGCTGTAACCCGGAATTTGACAGTCGTTTGCTGGAGTGGTTGAAGATTATTCGCCAGAATGCCCGTTCGGGGGTGCGCATACCGGATAAATTCGTATCCCTTGAGCATTTGCTGCATGATATGCGGCTCTTCAAGAGCAGTTATGAACTCAGGCAGCTGCAGACGGCTATCAATATTTCTATCAAGGCACATGAGCGCGCCATGCGTATGTGCAGGCCGGGTATGATGGAATATGAAATTGAGGCTGAACTGTTATATGAATTTAATAAGGCTGGTTGTGGTTCTGCCTATCCTTCGATTGTCGGTGGCGGGGCTAATGGTTGTATCCTGCATTATACGAGCAACAGCGACGAGCTGAAAAATGGGGACCTTCTGCTCATTGATGCCGGTGCCGAATATGACTGTTATGCGGCGGATATTACGCGAACCTTCCCGGTGAATGGCAGGTTTTCCGGTGAGCAAAAGGCAGTTTATGAAGTCGTTCTTGAGGCCCAGCTGGCTGCTGTCAAAGCGACGAAGCCGGGCGCGCAATGGCAGGACCCGCACCATGTGGCGGTTAAGGTACTGGCTGATGGTATGTCCCATCTCAGGATTCTCAAAGGGTCGGTAGATTATCTGATCGAAACCGGGAAATATCGTCAGCTTTATATGCACCGTACCGGTCACTGGTTGGGTATGGATGTACATGATGTGGGTGATTACAAGGTAGGTGGAGAGTGGCGAGAACTGGAACCCGACATGGTGCTGACGGTTGAACCGGGGATATATATCGCCGAGGGGTTGCCCGATGTTGATGAGCGCTGGTGGAATATCGGCGTTCGTATTGAAGATGATGTGTTGGTGACTGATCAGGGTAATAAGGTACTGACACGTAATATGCCGAAGAAAGTCAGGGATATTGAGGATCTCATGGCGGCATAGCTTCTGTGGAGGACCGGTTTGACATAGCAGTCGTTGGAGCTGGAGCCGTGGGGAGTATTCTGGCCTGTGGCCTGTCTGATCTTGGTCTGTCAGTGGTTTTAATCGAAAAAGTACCGGTCAGCACAAGCCGCCAGCCGGCATTTGATGAGCGCCATCTGGGATTTTCACGCAGTACGATGATGGTACTCAGAGGGTTGGGGCTTTGGTCGGCAATGTCAGAAGGGGCTGTTGACATCTCCCGTATCCATGTATCGTCCCGCGGCCGCTTTGGCTCGGTGGTGATAGCGGCGGAGGATGAGGGGCTGCAATCATTGGGATACGTTTTGCCGGCACGGGTGATGGGGCGAGTTCTGTACGAAACTGTTGCGGAGCGTGACAATATCGAAGTGATTGCTCCGGCTACGCTTATCTGTGCCGATGTCACGGAAGAGGCCGCCATCGTGGTGTTGGAAACAGAACAGGCGACCCGAACGATTAAGGCCGACCTGCTTATTGGTGCAGATGGTGCCGACTCGCAGGTACGCCGGCTGTTTCATATTGGGCAAAGCCGGCAGAAGTATGACCAGAGTGCGGTGATTGCTAATCTGGGCGTTCAGGAACTGGATACCGGGTTGGCTTATGAACGTTTTATTGAGGGTGGTGCGATTGCCTTATTGCCTCGCTCTGAAACCGGATATGCCGCGATATGTTCAGTGGACAGTGTTGAGGCTGGTCATTTAATGATCATGAGTAATACGGAGTTTGGTGTGTATATCCAGGAGAATTTCGGCGGTTATATTTCCAGGGTGACCGAAGTCGGCGAACGATTTTGTCTGCCGCTGGCGCTGGTGCGCTCTCGCGAGGTTGTTCGTGATCGATTGGCACTGATTGGTAATGCCGCACACTGCATTCACCCAGTAGCCGCGCAGGGATTTAATCTCAGTATGCGCGATGTGGCTGCCTTGCTGGAGATACTGGGCAAGGCACGGAAGCAGGGATTACATCCCGGGACACTATCGGTTTTGCAGCGGTATGCTGACTGGCGAAAACAGGATGAACGTATCGTGGTGGCCTTTACCGATAGTTTGATACGGATATTTACGAACCCGCTGCTGCCGGTCGCCCTTATGCGTCAAAAGGGGCTGCTGGCATTACGTTATCTGCCTGGTCTGCGCAAGTTATTCACGCGGATGGTTACCGGACGACTAGGCAGGCAGGCGGCGCTGGTGCAGGGTGTTTCTGTCACGTCGAGTGATATTTATGGATAAACAATACGACATTATCATTCATGGAGCGGGTATCTCCGGTCTGGTTCTGGCCCTGTCACTGGTAAGAGGGAGTACTTCGTGCAAGGTATCGGTATTACTGTTGGACAGGAATATGCCGAAGTTGCAGCCGCAAATCCATGAATCACCCTGTTCTGTAAATGACTTTGACAACCGGGTATTTGCATTGAACGAGGCTAGTAAAAAGCTGCTGGAAAATATTGTTGTGTGGCCCGGAAAAGATAATGATCGGATTTTTCCCTATAAACATATGCATGTCTGGGATGCAGGAGGAAAAGGTCAGATACATTTTGATGCGCTTGAAGCTGGTACAGCGTTTCTCGGATATATTGTCGAAGGCAGAGTGATGCGTGACTGGTTGGTAAGAGCTGTCGGCGAGGAGCCCATGATTGATATGAGAGGCGATGTTGCCCTCAATCAATATGAAACAGTTGATGGAGGATTACGTTTACATTTGAGCTCTGGCGATAGCCTGACCACGCGATTACTGGTAGCTGCCGATGGTGCGCAATCTCCTGTCAGGCAGTTGGTCGGTATTGATGCCGTTGGTTGGAGTTATCATCAACAGGCCGTAGTTGCTATTGTCGAAACCGGAATTCATCATGCTGATACCGCTTGGCAGCGATTCCTGCCAGAGGGGCCGCTGGCTTTTTTGCCTGTGCAGCAACCGTGGTGTTCCATTGTCTGGTCAGTACCGGAGCAGCAAGCAGAGCATTTGTGCAGTATGCCGGAACAAGAGTTTGCAGAGCATCTGATGGCTGCCTTTCAGCGGCGCCTTGGTCGAATTAAAGTGGTAGGGCCTCGTGCAAAATTTCCATTAAAGCTTTTGCATGCACGCCGCTACACTGCAAACAGGTCTGCCTTGATAGCTGATGCCGCACATACAGTTCATCCGCTTGCGGGCCAAGGGTTGAACCTGGGCCTGCTTGACGTATCGGCACTCTCGCGGCGGATAGCCGAAGCCACCGCAAAAGGGCAGGATATCGGCGGTCGGCGCGTACTGAGAGCCTATGAACGATCACGCAAGGGTAATAATTATCTAATGCAGGGCTCATTCGATCTGCTTGAACGTCTGTTCAGTAATGATCAATTGGTGCTTGCGTATTTGCGTAATACCGGGTTGAATATTGTCAATGGGCTTGTGCCAGTCAAAAATGCCTTTGTCCGTGAAGCCATGGGATAGCGATGCAGTGCTGTTTTGTCATGGTTTCGGAATGCCGGGGTAGACTTTTGGGAAAATCCTGAACAAGTTGATCTCGGATTTGTCTGAGCACGGGAGATAAACAATGCGGTTTTTGCTTTACAGAAGCTGGTAATGATGCAACAAACTGAGCTTAATCAGATTCATCGTGATGCCGACGGCAAGATGGTGGATTTTGCCGGCTGGGATATGCCGCTGCATTACGGTTCCCAAAGAGATGAGCACCATTTTGTGCGCCAAGACGCGGGTATGTTTGATGTTTCACACATGACCGTTATTGACTTGCGGGGTAAGGCTGTTCGGAGGTTCCTTCGCCACCTGCTGGCTAATGATGTCCTCAGGCTGAAGGCGCCGGGCAAAGCACTCTACAGCTGCATGTTACGGGAAGACGGTGGTGTCATTGATGATCTGATTGTTTATTTTATCGACGAACAGTATTACCGCATGGTAGTCAATGCTGGTACTACTGAGAAAGATGTGGCTTGGATAGAATCGCGGCTTGTTGACGGTATTGATATGCGGGTGCGTGATGATCTTGCCATGCTGGCAATTCAGGGTCCGAATGCACGTCAAAAAGCCATGCAGGCCATGTCTGAGGAGATGGCGTGGATTGCCGATGAGATCGCGGTCTTTGTTGGTGCATTTTGTGATGACTGGTTCATTGCACGCACAGGTTATACCGGCGAAGATGGTTTTGAGATTACACTGCCGGAAACCGAAGTCGCTGATTTTTGGAGTGCCCTGGTCAGAGAAAGTGTAAAGCCTTGTGGCTTGGGAGCTCGTGATACCCTGCGCCTTGAGGCGGGTATGAACCTGTATGGTATGGATATGGACGAATCAACCAGCCCGCTGGAATCGGGGTTGGGGCGGACGGTTGCTTGGGAGCCGGCGGAGCGCGGTTTTATAGGTCGCGAAGCTCTTGAACAGCAGGAAGCCAAGGGCGTGGAGAGACGCTTTGCAGGGATACTGTTGGAAGACAAGGGAGTGATGCGCGCCCATCAAAAGGTGTTGACGACCGAGGGTCATGGCGAGTTGACCAGCGGAGGATTTTCCCCCACCCTTAACCGATCAATCGGTTTTGCACGAATTCCAAAGGGAGATAGTGTAGCCTGTGATGTCGAGGTCAGAGGCAAACGTTTGAAAGCAAGAATTGTAAAGCTGCCATTCGTCAGAAATGGCAAAATCTGCATAGAACTATAATTTCGGAGATTGACAATGAGTGAAATCCCTGCCGATTTAAGGTACAGCAAGAGCCACGAATGGGTCAGAGCTGAGGGTGATCTGGTTATCGTTGGTATTACTGACCATGCACAGGCCGCCCTTGGTGATATGGTGTATGTTGAAACACCCGAAACAGGTGATCGGCTGAAGGCTGAAGAGGCCTGTGCTGTTGTTGAGTCTGTTAAAGCGGCCTCTGATATATACAGCCCGACCAGCGGCGAGATTGTGGATAGCAACAGCAACTTGGTCGATAATCCTGAGCTGGTCAATGATGATCCCTATGGAGATGGTTGGATATTTCAGATGCGCACTGATAACGCGAGTGCGCTCGAGGAATTGATGGATGCGGAGGCCTACGAGACTTTTTGCGAGGAAGAGTAGTACGGTTAAGGCCACTCACGGAAAATTGATATGCCCTTTATTCCACACACCGAAGAAGATGTCCGGCAAATGCTTGAGGTCATTGGGGCCAGCAGTATTGATAACCTGTTTGATGAAATCCCGGCCGAGCTGCGTATAGACGGGTTGCAGAAGGTGCCCTCGGGTATTGGCGAGATGGAGGTATCGCGTATCATGCAGGAACGTGCGGTGCAAGACGGGGGGGCACTGAATTTTATTGGCGCGGGTGCGTATGAACACCACATCCCGGCTGCGGTATGGGAAGTGGCTACGCGCGGTGAATTTTACAGCGCCTATACACCATACCAAGCTGAGGCAAGCCAGGGAACACTGCAATTACTGTATGAGTATCAAACCATGATGGCCTCTCTCATGGGTATGGACGTATCGAATGCTTCTTTGTATGACGGAGCAAGTGCACTGGCTGAAGCCATACTCATGGCAGTCCGGGCAAACCGCGGGTCCAAGTTTCGCAGAGTACTTGTGCCGGGTGCCTTGCATCCAGTCTATCGTAAAGTGGCGCATGCGCTGACACACCGGCAGGATATTGAGTTAATTGAAATTCCGTTCGATGGAGGAACCGGGCTTACCAATATCGCGGCACTGGATCAGTATCAGGGTGAAGGTATTACCGCAGTAGTGATTAACCAGCCCAATTTTTTCGGCCAGCTGGAGGCTACGGACACAATAACCGACTGGGCTCATGCCAGCAAAGCACTGGTGATTGCTGTAGTAAATCCGCTGGCCATGTCACTATTGAAGCCGCCAGGCCAATGGGGCAAACAGGGAGCTGACATTGCCTGCGGTGAAGGACAACCTCTTGGTGCGCCACTTTCCTCCGGGGGACCCTACTACGGCTTTATGACCTGCAAACAGGCCACTATTCGCCAGATGCCCGGCAGGATAGTCGGCAGAACCGTGGATATGGATGGAAAGCTTGGTTATGCGCTTACCTTACAGGCAAGAGAACAACATATTCGCCGCTCCAAGGCGACCTCCAACATCTGTACTAATCAGGGGCTTGTGGTTACCGCTTCGACAATTTATATGTCAATCATGGGAGCAAAGGGGTTGCAGCAGGTAGCCTCGGCCTGTCATAGTAATTTACGCAAGCTGATTGCTGGGGTACAAAAGATTTCTGGCGTGCGTGTAAGATTTGCCGGGCCGGCGTTTCACGAAGTTGTACTGGAGCTGGATTGCGAGGTCGCGGGCATATCGCGCAGTATGTCGGCACATGGCATTCAGGCGGGTTATGACTTGGTGGATGAATATCCTGGATTGCAAAGATGTTTGCTGGTGTGCGTGACAGAAACAAAGACCGATACGGATATCAATAAATATATTGAGTTGCTTGAACGAGTTGTTAGGCTGCAATCTGAGATACCTTGCCCGGTCAAGCCCAAATTCGCATAGTGTTCTGGTGCGTAGATAGCTCAAAATCCGGGCCGATTAAATTTATATCCTGAAAGGAGAAAAAGATGGCGACAGTGACACTACAGGGAAATGAATTACACACCAATGGTGATTTGCCGGCTGTGGGTACACAGTCCCCTGATTTTATTTTGGTGGACGGCGACCTTGCCAACAAAAAGCTGTCTGATTTTGCCGGCAAGAAAATTGTTATGAATATCGTTCCGAGCCTAGATACACCGACTTGTGCGGCATCCACCAGAAAATTTAATGAACTTGCTGCCGCGCACAAGGATACCGTGATTCTCATCATCTCCGCGGACCTGCCCTTTGCTCAAGGCCGTTTTTGTAGTGCGGAAGGCTTGGCGGATGTGGTTTCCCTGTCGATGATGCGCTCCCGGGACTTTGCCAGAGACTATGGCGTATTGATAGAGGATGGCCCGCTGGCTGGTATTACCGCACGTGGCGTGGTTGTTCTGAATCCCGGTGGGGAAGTAATTTACACGCAGTTAGTCAAAGAGATCGCCGATGAGCCGGATTATGATGCGGCGCTGGCGGCACTTGGTTTTGAAAGTGGTGATACACCCGAAGAGTAAGTCATGTTGATATTTGAAAAATCATCTGCCGGTCGTCAGGCTGGTGGTCAGGCACCTGTCAATCAGATAGAGACAGGCGATATTCCCGTGTCTATGCTGCGCCAAGATAAACCAACACTGCCAGAGGTCTCTGAATTACAGGCAGTTCGTCACTATACACAGCTATCGCAGAAGAATTTCTCAATTGATACACACCTTTATCCGCTGGGTTCTTGTACCATGAAATATAATCCCCGGGCGTGTAACAGCCTTGCCATGCTGCCGGGTTTTTTGGGGCGTCATCCCTTAAGCCAGAATAATGTTTCTCAGGGGTATCTAAGCTGTCTGTATGAGCTACAGGAAATGCTGGCTGACGTAACCGGTATGCGGAAAATATCGCTGGCCGGTATGGCGGGTGCCCAAGGTGAATTTGCCGGTATGGCGATGATACGGGCATATCATCAGGTGCGTGGTGATAATAATCGCACTGAAGTATTGGTTCCCGATGCGGCACACGGCACCAATCCGGCAACGGCGATCATGTGTGGTATGAAGGTCAGGGAAATTTCAACAAATGAAGAAGGTGATGTTGACTTGGAGGCCTTGCGGGCGATGGTTGGGCCGCAGACTGCCGGGCTGATGCTGACGAACCCCTCCACCCTTGGTGTATTTGAGCGCCGCATTATGGAGATATCAAAGATGGTTCACGCGGCGGGTGGTCTGCTGTATTACGATGGCGCCAATCTCAACGCGATCCTTGGTAAAGCCCGTCCCGGAGATATGGGATTTGACGCAATTCATTTGAACCTGCATAAAACCTTCTCTACCCCTCACGGCGGTGGTGGGCCAGGGGCGGCAGCGGTCGGCGTTAGCGAGCGACTGGTGCCGTATTTGCCGGTTCCCCATGCCATACAAGAAGGAGACCGCTATCGCTGGGCCGATGAAAATGACATACCTGATACGATTGGCCGGCTGTCCGCTTTTGGTGGAAACGCTGGTGTTTTGTTACGTGCCTATGTGTACATTCGTATGTTAGGCAGAGAAGGTATGCAGCGTGTTGCGGAATTTGCTGCCTTGAATGCGAACTATCTTATGAAATGTATGAAGGACAATGGCTTTGACCTAGCATTTGATGGTCGCAGGGCGACACACGAATTTATTGTGACCCTTAAGCGTCAGGCAAAGGAATATGATGCAACTGCAATGGACTACGCAAAGCGGTTACTGGACTATGGTCACCATGCGCCGACGATGTATTTTCCATTACGGGTACCGGAGTGCCTGTTGATTGAGCCTACGGAAACGGAAGATAAGGACACATTGGATGCCTTTGCTGAGGCTATGCGGTTGATTGATGAAGAGGCCCGAACTAATGTTGAAACACTAAAGATGGCACCGGTGAGTACACCGATAAGACGTGTGGATGACGTCAAGGCTGCCCGAGAGCTGGACCTAGTCTGGAAGCCGGTTCAGGTGAGTCAGCAAGTCGATAATAAGGTCGCTTAGACAGGAAAGTGGTCAAACCTGGAAGTACAGGTCTTGTCCGCATCATTCACGCCTTTGGTTATGCCCTGCTTGGACTCAGAGCCGCTATTCGGCACGAAGCGGCTTTCCGGCAAGAGTTATTGTTGGCAACTTTTATGATTCCCGCAGGAATTTATTTAGGGTCTGGCGCATTGGAGAAGATATTGCTCGTTGCTGTGGTACTTCTGGTACTGATTGTTGAGCTGCTTAATTCAGCAATTGAGGCCGCTATAGACCGCGTCGGGGATGAGCACCATGAGCTGGCGGGCCGCGCAAAAGATATGGGGGCCGCTGCCGTATTGATCTCGTTGATACTGGCTATCTCTGTCTGGTTTTTGATTCTTTGTTCCAACTGTTTTTAGCAGATTTTTCATGTCTGTGCTGATTTGCGGTTCTTTTGCCTACGACACCATTATGGTGTTTCACGATAAGTTCAAAAACCATATCCTGCCCGACAAAGTACACATGCTGAATGTGTCTTTTCTGGTGCCGGGTATGAGAAAGGAATTTGGTGGTTGTGCCGGAAATATCTCATATAACCTTAATCTGCTATGCGACGATGCGTTACCGATGGGGACGGTCGGCCATGACTTCCGGCCTTATGCAGACTGGATGGACCGCTGCGGCATAAGCCGGCAATATCTTACGGTTGTTGAAGATAACTATACTGGTCAGGCATTTATCACGACAGATGAAGACGATAATCAGATCACAGCCTTTCATCCCGGCGCCATGAACGAATCACATATGAATCAAGTGCCTCGGGATGCTGGTATCAGAATAGGCATTATCTCTCCTGATGGTCGCTGTGGCATGATTGAACATGCCTGTCAGTTTGTCGATGCGGGCATACCTTTCATATTTGATCCTGGTCAGGGGACACCCATGTTCAGTGGAGAAGAGCTTAAGGTGTTTATCGGGCAGGCGACATGGGTTGCAGTTAATGATTATGAACTACATCTGATACGGCAGCGTACCGGCTATTCGTTACAGGGCATTGCCGCGCAAGTTAATGCCCTGATCGTAACTAAAGGCGGAGAGGGTTCGACCATCTACAGCAGTGGCACTGAAATCCGCATTCCAAGTGTCCGGATTGCTGAAATCAGGGACCCGACCGGATGCGGCGATGCCTATCGTGGTGGGCTATTGTACGGGCTTTCGCATAATTTGGACTGGGAAACAACCGGACGGATTGCCTCGCTGATGGCCGGTATGAAAATAGAGCATGAGGGTACCCAGAATCATCATCCGACAAGATGGGATATTAGTGCACGTTACAAGGTCTCTTTTGGGGGCAGACTGGAGTTCGGTTGAAATAGACCCCACGATGCGTGGTTATCACATCGTGGGATGCGAGTCACTCGGCAGCGGGCTTGTCAATCTGCCCAGGATCTTCCAGTATCAGATTATCCCGATTGGCTTCTAGGGCTTTAGAACCAATCCCCTTGACGTTAATCAGGTCATCAATAGATTAAACATACCGTTTTGTTTCCGGTAAGTAACGATAGCCTGAGCGCGTTTCATACCCACGCCTGTCATGCCGTCTGCAAGCATTTGTGCGTCTGCAGTGTTGATATTGAGTTTTTCTGCATAGACCGCCGGACATACCAGACAGAATAACAGCATAAAGCCTCCAATCAATCTTGATATATTCATAATTTTCTCCTTAAAGATTTTTAATGGGAAAAGAATTATGTGGGAATAATTTTTCTGACGTAACTATATATTTATATAGCTGTATAATACTACAGTATAAAATAATTGGCTTTTGGGCTTGGTATTGATGGCTTTCCCATAGCTATTCGGGCTGGCTATGAAGCTGTTCCGGTTACTATCTGAATGATTACGGGTTATTCCCATTAGGAGTTGGCAATCAGATTATCTTGATAAGACCAACGACAATTCCATGAAGCACAATAATGTTGGCAGGTTTTTTTGTGTTTTTGCAGCGAATTACTTTAGTGGAACCTGCAATGGGTGGTCAGGTGTTATAGTATTGGCTCTCCCTAAAAAACGGGGCTGTGAAGCCCCGTTTTCGTCGTCCGTCAGATGAAAAATCAACCTCAGAACTTGTGGCGTGTGCCGATTACCCAACCGGTGATTTCATCATTCCTACTATTGGAGTAATCGTAGTCATTGTCCATGTAGCCGCCGTAGACATGGGTGCGCTTGGAAAAGTCATGCTTCACGCCAATGGCCCAATGTCTGCCATCAACATTGTATTCATCCTGGCCACTGTTAACATCTTCCCATTCGGTGTCCGCAAAGTGACCCATAAGGCTGGTGCTACCCATGACTTTGTAGGTCATGCTGACATACAGCGATTTGTATCTTTCAGCGCTGTTTCCGCCTTCCAAACCAACAAGTGTGCTGGCACCATCGCCTCGCCGCGCGGTAATATCCTCTGCATCGGCCTTGATTCGCTCATACTGCGCACGGAGAGAGAAATCACCGACATTGTATTTGCCGTGCAGTTTGAGCGCACTGAGATCGCCATCATTTTTTTGAGGTTCAGAACCCGTCGTGTTGACCGTTATGTTCCCTGTTGTTGTTAGGGTAGTGGTAACGCCAGGACTAAGCGTCACAGATCCTCCATCGGGTACTGTGACTGTAGGAGTTGGACCACGGTTAACCGGAGCAAAAACATCAGTAGTACCGCCATTTGTGATAGTAGTGACCCTGCGGTCCGGGGTATATTGGTGGTAAGAGAAATCCATATAAGCCAGACCCACTTCCCAGTCTTTCTCACCGTATTTGACGTTGCCTGTCCAAGAACCGCTATCAACCGTATTCAGCCCTCTTGTATCGCCACCGGATTGAGGGGTATCTTCGCTGAAAGCATCTTCCCACTTGACCTCAATACCCGCGCTCAGGCCGCCAGAGTTGAAGCCGACACGTGCCACATCGTTGATAAAGCCGTTATGGCCACCGGATGTGCCGCCGTTGGCACGCGATTGCAGACCTGTGGCAAGGAAGGGGTCATAGCGGAGTGAGGCGGTCTTGTACAGGGCATTCATGCGACCGAATTGTACATGCCAGCCATCGCCCTTGAAGCCTACATAGCGGTCCCGTGCGGTAATGGCACCCGAACTTTCTCCGCCTCTGCTGGCAAGGGTATCACCGTCAAAGGTGGAAAAGGCGTTGTTGAACATGAAATAGGCAGTCAGGCCATTCCCCAGTTTTTCATCGCCCTTGAGGCCGAAGGCATTGGGACCACCGCCCTTGATGGAACCAAGGACATTATCGGTACGTACATAGTCAACATCGGTATTGGTATTGCCACTCCTTTCTAGACCACCGGTTTCGGCTTGGATGGCACCAAAGACTTTGATGTCTGCCGCGGCCAGTCCCGGTGCCATCAGGCCCGTGGCAATCGCTGTTGCCAGAATTTGCTTGTTCATTACTTTCTTCCCCGAAAGAAACAGTTAAAAAAGGTAGGTTACATAGTCTTGTTGGTAACCTATTTAAAGCCATGCTCTCATGGCTTTAACTAAAAGGCAACATTTTTTTGAGCTTGCTTGTGAGAAAAACAACGTTATTTTGAGAAAAATGTTGCAGCAAAACGACATTAAAGGCGATTTAAGTCAGAATTTCTTCTGAATCAGAATACCAATCTTCTCCTGCCGCTGTGCATATGATTTATTGCCGTTTGCTGATGTGGTACTCGACTTCGCTCATCGCAGCCTGATCATTCAGGCGGAATCGATGACCATCAATGAGAGGTAGCTCTATGGTGCCTCTGGGTTCCATGGACTGTATTTCCTTCACTTTTATGGTTGTGCGGTTACTTTCTACTGCCACTGTGGCGCCTAGGCGTTTGGCGCGCTCAAGCGCAGACAGCTTGCCTCGTTCCAGCCAGACATCGGCAAGTTGGTGGGTTGTACTGCATTCATATATCATGGCAATAAAGTTGCCGATATATTCGATGCCGGGTTCTAGGGTGATATGGTTATTGATAACTTTTCCGGCAACGGGAAAGCCTTCATAACGCATATGCGGCGTTTCCATGATGTTGAGTCCGCGATCCAGATAGCTGCCTTTGAGCATTTTACAGGAGAACATCTGTTCCGGTCTGGAGTAGGGTTCGGGCGGACCGAGCAGCTTGCCTTTTCCGCTGCCGACATCAAACTGGCCTCCCCTGATATGTATTTCCATATCAATTTCCCAGCGTTGTTTCAGCCCGGCTGTCAATGTGCGTGTGCCATAAAAAAAGAGATTGGTGCCGGTTATTTTGATATGCCACTCACCGTCGGCAGATGTGGCAGACGCGATTGAGGTAAACAGTAGCTGTCCTAGGCAAACAGCGAGGCCTAAAAAAAGCCGGTACCGATCACTGCATGATCGATATCGATTGGTGCTACTTTGTAAAAATCTATATGACACCATGGTAACGTTCCGCGCTGCCCGGCATGCTCGTGTACTATGCACAGGCTGTTCCTGCGTGCTGTGTTCCGGAATCACGTACCATGTTTTTGAGGTTCCCCTATGTCCATTGGTGCGAATCAATGGTCCGTTTCCATTTGATCGAGGAATTTTTCTGCATCAAGGGCGGCCATACAGCCCGTTCCGGCGGAGGTAACCGCTTGGCGATAAACGTGGTCCATAACGTCGCCTGCTGCAAAGATGCCCTTGATGCTTGTTTGGGTCGCATTGCCGGAACAGCCGGAGTTGACCCTTATATAGCCGTTATTTATTGCAAGCTGGCCTTCAAAGATTGTCGTATTGGGTTTATGGCCTATGGCGATAAACACGCCATGTACGTCGATTTCCCTGACAGTGTTGTCTTTTACATTTTTGATACGAATACCGGTGACGCCGGTATCATCGCCGAGCACTTCGTTAAGTACACTGTCCCATACGATTGTGATATTGCCATGCGTGGCCTTTTCATGTATCTGGTCTTGGAGAATTTTTTCGGAACGAAATTTGTTGCGGCGATGTATTATCGTTACGTGTTCGGCGATATTGGCAAGATACAATGCTTCTTCAACTGCCGTATTACCTCCACCGATCACTGCCACTTTACGGTCACGGTAGAAAAACCCATCACAGGTTGCACAGGCCGATACGCCTTTGCCGCGATAGGCCTGTTCAGATTCCAAGCCGAGATACATGGCTGAAGCCCCGGTCGCAATAATCAAGGCATCACAGGTATAATTTCCCGTATCGCCGTTGAGCCTGAAGGGACGTTGTGAAAAGTCCACGCCGGTGACTGTATCGAAGATAACCTCGGTATGGAAGCGTTCGGCGTGCTTTAGCATACGTGCCATTAGGGCGGGACCGGTTAAACCTTCCGGGTCGCCCGGCCAGTTATCGACATCGGTTGTTGTCGTTAGCTGACCGCCCTGCTCCACGCCTGTGATAATGACAGGATTGAGATTTGCGCGTGCGCCATATACTGCGGCCGTATAGCCGGCGGGGCCGGACCCCAGAATCAGCAGCTTGCAGTGCTTGACGTTACTCATTTTTAACTCCAGTGGTAAAAAGGCGATACACTTGCCGGCTAGGAACTGGCCTGCAATCCGCTGGTTGATAATGATACCGGCTGGTCAATATGAGGCAAACCAAGGACCGAATCAAGGTGGCAATTGTTGAGGATGAGGATTGATGATTATAGGAATACCGAAAGAAATTCGCGCACATGAAGGGCGTGTTGCCCTGACGCCGGCGGCCTGTGCTAGGCTCGTCAGCGAAGGTAATAAAGTCTGTGTTGAGTCAATGGCAGGCTTGGGTAGCGGCTATCAGGATACTGAATATGCTGATGTCGGCGTGGATGTTATTCCTAGCGCTGAGGGGCTCTACAAAGCTTCCGATCTGATTGTTAAGGTCAAAGAACCGCAATTTGAGGAGGTACCTCGCCTGCAAAGTGGTCAGCTACTGTTTTGCTATTTGCATCTGGCTGCCGAGCAGGAGCTAACGAATCATCTACTCAAATCCGGGGTTACCGCAGTTGGCTTTGAAGTCATACAGCTGGCAGACGGCAGGTTGCCGTTGCTGGCACCGATGAGCATAATCGCAGGGCGGCTTGCGGCGCACATCGGTACTGTTTTGCTGCACGGACATAGCGGCGGCAAGGGGCTTCTGCTGGGTGCCTTGGGGTTCGACGATAAATACATGGACCGCGGCAATGTTATTGTGCTGGGTGCCGGCAATGCTGGTGAGGTGGCCATGTCGGAGCTCCTCAGGACAGGTGCCAACGTATATGTGTTCGATATCAATATGGAGCGTTTGCGGGCTCTCAAGGCCACATATCCCGCGATCATTACTTGTGATGCCAAATCATCCGATCTTCTCAGAGAGCACCTGCAGTATTGCGATCTGTTGGTAGGGGCTGTTCTGGTGCCGGGCAGACGTTCACCCAAGGTGGTTTCCCATAAAATGGTGGCTGAAATGCCGAAGAAATCGGTGATAGTAGATATTGCGATAGATCAGGGCGGTTGTGTGGCAACATCATGTCCGACTCATTGGGATGATCCCACCTTTGTCGAAGAGGATATACTTCATTTTTGCGTTACCAACATGCCGGGAGCTGTTGCCAGAACCTCAACTCAGGCACTTTCTGTTGCTATCCTTCCATATGTCTCCGCTATTGCCGCAGGTAGATTAATGCAGGACCCTGTTTTACAGGGGGGTATCTATCTGTCCGGAGGTGAAATAAAATACAGCGGTTTGAGTTGAGTTGTTTTCATAGAGATATTCCCATAAAAACGATTAAGGAAGCTCCGCTTAAGTCGGAGTTTCTTTGGTATCTATCGGCAATACGTTGGCACAGACACAGGAAAACAGACAAACGAGCAGCACGGTGCCCGCCTACGTGGTGCGTGTGTTAAAAGAGAGTGTCTTCATGTTGTTGGTAGTTTGCGCCATATATGGTTTGGTATCTCTGTCAACCTATGATCGGATGGATCCGGATTGGTGGTCATTTCAGGATAGTGATCCTGATGCAGTCCGCAATTATGGAGGTGTCTTTGGAGCATGGCTTTCCGATCTGCTGCTGTTTACCTTTGGATTTCTCGCCTACCTGTTTCCTGTCGTGCTTATCTACATTGGCTGGTTGATTCATAACTGGCAATTTGATTTCGGGCGGCTGGCTCTGTATGCGTTATTACCGCGTGCGACGGGCTTTTTACTGATTATGCTGACGGGTACAGGTCTGGCCGCCATGCACTTCTTTGGAGAAGCTCTACCGCAGCAGGCAGGTGGAGTCGCTGGGCAGGTGATTAGTGGTTTTCTGGTCGGTTCCATAGGTTTTCTGGGGGCAACGCTATTGTTACTGGCGCTCTTCATGACCTCAATAAGCCTGATTACGGCCGTGTCTTGGTTGACAGTTATGGATATTATCGGTTTATACACGCTACGATTTTATGGCTGGTTACATGGACGATTTGAGATTTGGAAAGACCAACGCGAGGGTGACAGAGTCAGGATTGAACGCTATGAGAAGGTCGAAATTGTAAAAAGGCAGATGCAAGATAAAAAGCCACCGGAAATCAGATCAAAACCTCCTCCGGCGCAAACCGGTTGCCAAATTGAAAAGGAAAAACAGGTTCGGTTGTTCAAAACTCCGGAAGATTCAGGAGAGACGCCGCCTTTCTCTCTGCTGGATGACCCTAAACCTTTTGACGGCGGTTATTCCGAAGAGGCACTTGCGGCGATGTCGCAGCTGGTTGAGATGAAATTCAGAGACTTCAATATTGAGGTGACTGTTGATGCTGTACTGCCGGGTCCGGTGATTACCCGTTTTGAGCTAATGCCTGCGCCCGGTTTGAAGGTTAGCAAGGTAACCAATCTGACTAAGGACATCGCGCGTGCGTTATCCGTGCCAAGTGTCCGCGTGGTTGAGGTGATTCCCGGTAAGCCTGTTATTGGGCTCGAGATACCCAACGAAAACCGGGAAACAGTGGTATTTAGTGCAGTGATCAAGTCCCAGGACTACGAAAAGTCCGGGTCGCCGTTAACGCTTGCCTTGGGGAAAGACATTTCTGGCCTGCCCGTGATTGCCGACCTTGCTAGGATGCCGCACCTGCTGGTGGCGGGGACCACCGGTTCCGGCAAGTCAGTGGCCGTCAATGCCATGGTACTGAGCTTACTTTATAAAAGTATCGCAGCAGATGTGCGCATGATTATGATTGACCCCAAGATGCTCGAGCTATCCATCTATGAGGGTATTCCGCACTTGTTGACTCCCGTGGTCACCGACATGAAAGATGCTTCCAATGCGTTGCGCTGGTGTGTTGCCGAGATGGAGCGTCGCTACCAGCTCATGGCAGCGCTGGGTGTGCGCAATATCAGTGGTTACAATCGCAAGGTGAAAGATGCGGTGGCAAAGGGAGAACCGCTCATGACCCCGATCTGGAAGCCAACAGAAGCGCAACTGGAAATTGAAGAAGCCATGGATGAAGCAAGGCCATATCTTCAGACGCTGCCATTTATTGTTGTGATCGTTGATGAATTTGCCGATATGATGATGATCGTCGGCAAAAAAGTGGAGGAATTGATTGCCCGTCTGGCTCAAAAGGCGCGGGCTTCCGGTATCCACTTGATTCTGGCGACACAGCGACCGTCAGTGGATGTGATTACCGGTTTGATTAAGGCCAATATTCCATCCCGTATTGCCTTCCAGGTTTCATCCAGAGTGGATTCACGTACTATCCTTGATCAAATGGGTGCTGACCAGTTACTGGGTCACGGTGACATGCTTTATCTGCCGGGTGGCACATCCATTCCGGTACGGGTGCATGGTGCATTCGTATCTGATGGAGAAGTCCATAATGTAGTCGGCCATCTGAAGGCTTCTGGCGATATCGATTATAATGATTCCATTTTGCAGGGAAGCGATGTACTGCTGCCCGGAGAAAAACCCGAGGGTGTCAGCCTAGATGGAGAAGATGCCGAATCCGACCCGCTCTACGATCAGGCAGTTCAATTTGTCATTGAATCACGTCGGGCATCTATTTCCAGTGTACAGCGTAAGCTGAAAGTTGGCTATAACCGCGCCGCTCGCATGATTGAGCAAATGGAAGCGGTTGGTTTGGTTGGGCCGCCCGGCTCTAATGGTGCCAGAGAGATACTGGTTCCTGAGCAAAATGGCCAGCTATAAATATCTGTTTTTATTCGTATTGCTGCTGTTTGTGTCCGGTAGTCAGGCCACCTCCGGTGGCGTTGATGAATTGGTAGAAAACTTGGAGGGCTTGAGTTCTTTTTCAGCGGATTTCAGTCAGCGCCTGAGCGGTGCTGAGACTGTCGCTGGAGAACCATCTCAAGGACGCATGATCTTTAAGCGACCCGGAAAGTTTCGCTGGATTTATGAGGCACCATATGAGCAGGAAATTGTTTCAGACGGAGAAACCCTGTGGGTTTTTGACAGGGACCTAGAACAGGTCACTATACACCCTATTGATAGGGAGTCGGTCCGCTCCCCGCTAACCATCTTTGATAACCCTGCTTCAATCCCGGCACTCTATGAAGTTGAACTGCTTGCTGGCAAAGCTGGAGAGCGGCCCGTCAAGCTGATACCAAAGTATAGCGATGCCGGCTTTAAGTATGTGGTACTGATTTTTTCCGGGCAAAAACCGGTTGCGATGGAGATTTTTGATAACTTTGAACAGCAAAACAGCCTTTCATTTCATAACATTAAAATGAACTTCAATCCCGACGAAGCCCAATTCAATTTTATCCTGCCCGCTGGCATTGATGTGATTCATGCAACAGAATAGCCTGATTGACGAGCCTGAGTCGGTCACACATCAGCAATCGGGGCTAGATACACGACCGCTGGCTGACCGTCTTCGCCCGGAACGTCTGGAGCACGTATATGGGCAGCAGCATCTGCTTGCCGAGGGCAAGCCTCTTCGGCAGGCTATAGAAGAGGAAAAGCTACACTCCATGGTATTGTGGGGGCCGCCCGGCACCGGCAAGACAACGCTGGCGCGTCTCATGGCAAACCATGGTAACGCCCGATTTGTGTCAATCTCTGCGGTACTTGATGGCATTAAGGAAATACGCCGTGCGGTGGAACAGGCACAACAGGCACTGACACACCTGCAAAGCACCGTAGTCTTCGTTGACGAGGTGCACCGATTTAATAAAGCGCAACAGGACGCATTCCTACCACACGTTGAGAATGGTCTGATTTACTTTATAGGAGCAACAACTGAAAATCCATCCTTTCAATTGAACAACGCTTTGCTGTCACGCACCCGCACCTACGTACTTAAGACACTGGATGACCATGCCGTCGAGCATGTTATACGGCGTGCCCTCAAGGACGAAAAAGGGCTACTGGATTTGGATATTGAGATATCCGAAGACCAAATTGTACAGCTGGCCGGATTTGCTGACGGAGACGCAAGAAGGGCGCTCAACCTGCTTGAATTGGCTGTCGATATTTGCCGTTTGAATGAAGAAGAAAAATATATTATTTCCGATGAAGTCCTAGGCAACGTTATATCAGGCAGTCTCAGGAGGTTCGATAAAGGCAGCGATGCCTTTTATGACCAGATATCTGCCCTGCATAAGTCCGTGCGCGGTTCCAGCCCGGATGCCGCGCTATACTGGTTTACCCGTATGATTGACGGTGGTTGCGACCCGCTCTACATCATGCGTCGCGCTGTACGCATGGCCAGTGAAGATGTTGGTAATGCCGACCCCCGCGCCTTGAGAGTGGCGCTGGATGCCTGGGAGACCTACGAACGATTAGGCAGCCCGGAAGGTGAGCTGGCGATTGCGCAGGCGATTGCTTACATGGCCTGTGCGCCAAAGAGCAATGCGGTTTATATGGCATATAAAGCCGCCATGCAGGATGTGAAGGCTGGCGGCAGCCTGCCCGTGCCGATTCACCTATGCAATGCCCCGACCGCACTGATGAAAGAGCTGGGTTATGGTCGGGATTATCGCTATGCGCACGATGAACCTGAAGCTTATGCGGCAGGTGAGCAGTACTTCCCTGATGCCATGTCACCGCGTGAATACTATCGGCCGGTAAATCAAGGTCTGGAGATCAGGATCGGGGAAAAACTAAAGCATCTGCGAGAGTTGGATATGCTATATGTAGAGCAAGCAAAGCGGGAAGCGCAAACATGATGCAGATACTGACCATGGCAGGTGGTGGTGCGCTCGGTACACTGCTGCGCTTCTACCTGTCAGCTGGTATCCACACCTTATTGGGTAAGGCATTTCCCTATGGTACATTATTTGTCAATGTCAGCGGCAGCCTGCTTATGGGGTTATGCTATGTCCTATTTATGGAGCGGATACAGGTTAATCCGGAACTGCGTTTGGCCGTTCTGACCGGTGTGCTCGGTGCATTCACTACTTTTTCCACCTTTTCCATGGAAACATTAAGCTTGATTGAAAGTGGTGAGCTGCCAAAAGCTGTGCTCAATATCCTGTTTAGCATTGTCTTGTGCGTCGCTGGGGCATGGGCAGGTACCATTCTCGGCAGACAGTTTTGAGCCTGACTGCCGGTACCACTGCTGGAATTTTTTGATTTGACTGACTAGAATCGCCGCCGTCGTCTTTGAGTGTCTGTCGGGTTTGGTCAGGGCATATCCCAGTCTGAGATGACATACGCAATAATATGATCTTTACCTTACCATGCTGGATCCCAGATTACTTAGAACCAAGACCGCCGCTATCGCCGAAAAGCTTAAAGGCAGAGGCTTTCATCTCAATATTGAAAAGCTAGAGCAGTTTGAGACACGCAGAAAGAGCCTGCAGATTCGTACCCAGCAGCTGCAAAGCGAGAGAAATACAGGAGCCAAGGATATCGGTAAGGCTAAAGCCGCGGGTGAGAGCACACAAGCCATGCTTGCGACTGTTACCCGCTTGGGAAATGAACTCAAAAAAGCACAACAACAGCTTTCCGAGCTACGGGCGGTTATTCTGGACTACAGTCTGGGTATACCTAATATCCCGGATGATTCCGTACCAGTGGGAAAGGATGAAAACGATAATCGGGAAGAGCGGCATTGGGGAAAGCCAAGGCAGTTTGATTTTGAGCCTAAGGACCATGTTGAACTCGGAGAAGCGTTGGGGGGCATGGATACCGGGATAGCTGCCAGAATTACCGGTTCACGTTTTGTTGTACTGAGCGATCAGCTAGCTCGTCTCCACCGTGCACTGACACAATTCATGCTGGATACGCATATTAACGAGCATGGTTATACTGAAACCTGGGTGCCCTATATGGTCAATAGCGAAAGTCTGCGGGGTACCGGACAACTGCCGAAATTTGCAGAGGATTTATTCAGGCTGGAAGGCGAACCGGGCTATTATCTGATACCGACGGCGGAAGTGCCGGTGACCAATATTATTCGTGATACCATCGTTGATAGTGAGTGCATGCCATGCAAATGGGTAGCCCATACACCATGTTTTAGAAGTGAGGCCGGTTCTTACGGTAAAGATATACGGGGCCTGATTCGTCAGCACCAGTTCGAAAAAGTGGAAATGGTGCAGGCGGTAAGGCCGCGAGACTCCCGGAAAGCTCTGGAAGAACTGACTGGCCATGCCGAGGCTATTCTGCAAAAGCTGGGCCTGCCTTACAGGGTGCTGACACTATGCACCGGCGATACCGGATTTGCCTCCGCTAAGACCTATGATCTTGAAGTCTGGCTGCCAAGCCAGCAAAAATACCGCGAGATATCGTCCTGTAGTAATTTTACGGATTTCCAGGCACGCCGCTTACAGGCACGCTGGCGTAACCCAGAAACAGGCAAACCGGAATTGCTCCATACACTCAATGGTTCAGGCTTGGCAGTAGGCAGAACGCTGGTGGCTGTGATGGAAAATTATCAGAATGAGGACGGTTCAATTACGTTGCCGGATGCCCTTGCAGGCTACATGGGCGGGCTGGAGAAAATAGCCTGAGTGCCACAGAGATGTCCTTGCTATTGTACCGACATAATCAGCAGTGATACAAAAAGCACAACCAGCCCGAGCACAAAGACGACATTTGCCCAATCGCCTTTATTCGCCTTGGGCCCGTTTTGCGACCAGTATTTATAGGCTGGCCACATGGCAAATAGCATCATGCCAATAGCAATAGCCGCCATAACTTTTAACGCTGTTTCCATTCAGTTCCTCCAATAAACAGAAAATTATCCCGCATATACAAGGATGTATTGCCAGAGTTAATGATTCCGAAATTAAAAAATAAAATCCTTACAATCCAAGGTATAAGTAAAAATAGCAGGCCTGAAAATATGCCTGCTGAAATCTGGCGGGAAGGCCAAATCATACTTAAATTTCATCTTGGCAGATATTCTGCTTTACCATCCCGGTATGATCCCTTAGAAAAACGAATTATACTGCTGACTCCAAGTGCTTCTGTTTATTAAGTTTGGAGACCTGTTGTATTATTGAAGTCAACGGTATAACTCCCTATCAATTTTGACCTGAGAATTTTCAGCTCTCATGTTTGCTTGCCTTTAGCTCCAGCCGACGCTTGTGTAGCGGTGGTTCGGTATAACCATTGGATGTCTCACGCCCCATGAAAATCAAATCTTTTGCGGCCTCAAATGCCTTACCTGCAAAGCTCGGGGCCATGTCGATATAATTGGAATCGTCGCTGTTCTGACCATCAACCACCTGCGCCATCCGCTGCAGGGTTTCAATGACCTGATCTGCTGATACGATTTCATGGTGTAGCCAATTTGCTATATGCTGACTGGAAATACGGCAGGTTGCACGGTCTTCCATCAAACCGATGTTGTTAATATCCGGCACCTTGGAGCAACCAACGCCCTGCTCAACCCAGCGCACGACATAGCCAAGGATGCCTTGGCAGTTGTTATCCAGCTCCTGCTGGATCTCTTCTGCAGACCAGGATGGTTCCAGTTCGACAGGAATGGTGAGTATATCATCAAGGTTTGCCCGTTTGCGTGATTTAAGTTCTTCCTGTCGTGCAGGCACATCAACCTCATGATAATGCAGGGAGTGCAATGTCGCGGCAGTGGGAGAGGGTACCCAAGCGCAGTTGGCACCGGCATTTGGATGCGCCAGCTTGGTTGCCATCATCTGAGCCATCTCATCCGGCATGGGCCACATGCCCTTGCCGATTTGTGCGTGTCCCGGCAGTCCGCAGGCCAGGCCTATATCGACATTCCAGTCTTCATAGGCGTTAATCCATGTCTGGGACTTCATGTCTGCCTTACGCACCATGGCACCGGCTTCCATGGATGTATGGATTTCATCCCCTGTGCGATCAAGGAAGCCGGTATTGATAAAAATTATGCGCTCGCTGGCCTGACGGATACACTCCTTTAAATTGACTGTGGTGCGGCGCTCCTCATCCATGATGCCTATTTTGATAGTGCTGGGCTGCATGTCCAGAAGTTGTTCAACACGGCTAAACAATGTAACGGCAAAGGCAGCTTCATCCGGGCCGTGCATCTTGGGCTTGACCACATACATAGAACCGCAGCGCGAATTATTGAATTGTCCCAGTCCCTTGAGATCGTGTAATGCTATCAGTCCGGTAAAAGCGACATCCATCATGCCTTCAAAGACCTCATTACCGTTTGCATCCAGAATGGCCGGATTGGTCATCAGGTGCCCGACATTACGTACCAGCATCAATGAGCGTCCTGGCAATGTGAACTGCTGACCACTGGTTGCCGTATAGCCTCTGTCAGGGTTGAGAGAGCGGTCAATCATGGTGCCGCCTTTGGGGAAACTGGCGCTCAGGTCGCCTTTCATCAGGCCAAGCCAGTTTCGATAGACACCGGTTTTTTCCTCGGCATCCACGGCGGCTACCGAGTCTTCGCAATCCTGAATGGTGGTAATCGCCGATTCCAAGACTATATCGCATATGCCGGCCGGATGAGTCGCACCGACCGGATGATTTCTGTCTATCTGAATTTCGATATGCAGGTGATGGTGTTTGAAGAGCAGAGCGGAGGGTGAAGATGCTTCTCCTTGATAGCCGACAAACTGTGTGCCGTTTACCAGCGTCGTTGCCCTGTCATCAATACTAACCTGTAGTTCAGTACCATCTACTGTGTAGCGGGTGGCCTCGCCGTGAAAACCATTGACCAGAGGTAACGCCTTATCCAGAAAATCCATTGCATAGCGAATGACTTTCTCACCACGAACGGGGTTATAGCGGCTGCCTTTTTCTGCACCACCGCCCTCGCTTATGACATCAGTTCCATAGAGCGCATCATAGAGGGAACCCCAGCGTGCATTGGCGGCATTCAATGCGTATCGTGCATTATTCACCGGTACTACGAGTTGCGGGCCGGCGATCATTGATATTTCAGGATCGACATTGGCCGTGGTCGCTGCGAAATCATCGCCCTCCGGGACAAGATAACCAATTTCTTGCAGAAACCGCTTATAGGCGACGGCATCATGCGGCTGACCCTTACGTTGCAGATGCCATGCGTCAATTTTGGCCTGCAGCTCGTCACGGTGCGCCAATAACTCCCGGTTGCGCGGCGTCAGATCAGCCACAATACCGGCAAAGCCTGCCCAAAACTGATCGGGTTGTATGCCAGTACCCGGTATTGCTTCCGAGTTGACGAATTGATAAAGCCCGGAATCGACTTGAAGATTGTTGATGTCAATATAGTTGTTCATTGGATTAAAGGGAAAACAGGTGGAGGATGTGAGGATAGTAAAACCGGCGGCAATAGTATACACCAGTCATTGAGAAAATTAAATCGTGGTAGAGAGGAACACAGCTGGCCTTGCAGGCGGTTGTCCTTGCTTCTGGCGCCAGAATTTCCCTCGATTTCATCCACACCAGAAAATCCGGTGGTTCCATATCTGTTTTTTTGGTCAGCTCAGAGTGAATGGTGCTTATCGTGAAGCAGAACATAGCGCTTAATTTGCTCAAGTAGTCTTCATCGGCCTGTAGAGAATGGTTTAATTGTCATAAGCGATCTCTCGCCGAGTCCAAATTGGAGGCTGTACAGTGCTATAACAATATCAAGATCAAGGCAATAACCACTAAGCCAATCAATGCACCGATCATCATCCGCCTCAAATTCAGAAGATCCGCCTTCACCGAGGCGATGTCAGCCTTTGTTGCCAGTGAGTGTGACGGGGTTTTCATGCTGGCCTGATCCTTTGCAGTTTTGACTTTTGTTTCCAATGGCAGAGCTTCTTTTTCATCAGTCGGTCCTTCAAGAGGGAGTGCATCCTGCGCTTCAGGCTGAGTATCGTGGTCGCGATATATTTCTTTGAAATTCTCCGGAGATTCCAAGGCATCGCGTAGTTTGTCTGCGTGCCTTAAAGATACATACAGGGCGGCAGAACGGGCTTGGCAGCTGAATGATTTTTTCGGATTGAACTCGATATCGGTAAATCCATGATACTTCATCTCCATCAATTCATCGGATAAATGTTTGTTTTGATCTAGGGCATTAACATATACCCAGTCGTAGAAAAAAGTTTCAGGCTGGAGGGGGAACTCTTTCCCAAAAAACAAGAAGGCAACAAGCCTTCCCGATTCTTTTAGCCGCTTATCCTTTTTGGCATCGCGTGATGTCTTATTCAGTAGATCAGTAAATGGCCCTCCGTTCTCAAATTTCTTGCTGCTTTGAAATGCAGTCTCGACAGAAAACTTTTCTCCCTTTCGTTGAGTTGTAATCATCAGATTAAATGCACTTAATTTAATACCCAGCTCATCTTTTGATTTGCTTGATATTTCGAGGATGGGAGAAATTTTTTGCTCTGCTGCCGCGTCATGCAGTGATTGAACAGATTTTTGTTTTTGGATTTTTGCTATTCCGGGAAACCATTCAAAATTAATCGTGACTTCATCGACGCCAGCCTCGGGAGCAGTCTTCGGTACAAATATGGGACGGCTGGCCATGCCAGGCTAATTCCTCGGGCCAAATACTTTTGTTCCTTCTTTACAATACAACGTGCGTAGGCTTGGGTATTTCTTTCGGTATTGCTGCCTAGCCGTCTCGTTATTGAATACAAGTCCAAGTATCTTTTTCGGGCTGATAGTATCAAATACCAACACCTCAGCCTGAGGATCGGTGGGGTAGCATGGTTTAAGGCTTCGCCTCTCTCGGGTGTCGTCCTTTGGATCTTCTATTTCATCAAACATCGCATTAAGAGCATTGTGATTACTTAATTGTTCTTTGGGCAGTTTCCGAATACGGTGGTCAGCCGCATTCTGTTTACAGAAGGCGCATTCAGATTTCCAGAGTATACTTTTATGTATAAGAAGTACCACCCATTCAATTTTTTTACCAAGTATCTTCCAGTCAATTTCAGCTTCACATCTGTATTTATAGAACATTTTATCATTTGGGAAAGTAATGGACAGAGAAATGGAGTCGCGCCACCCGTCTAGTCGCTTATTATCATTTATTTCTGCCTTCAGTTTGCCTTGATCAATATCGCTGCGAGTGACAATACCATGCTCCAGAATCCCATCAAGATTCTTAAGACGAGTGAAGTGAACAAGATATGAAATCTCTCTGGCTTTGACGATGTCCTTAAGTTTTTCAGTATCGGATTTCACGATTAGTATTCTTGGTTATGTAATCACTTCACAGAAGTAATATTTTCTATGTCACTCCAGTCAATAACAGAAGAGATGCTCACCGTTCCCCAACTCTCAATAAACTTGGCAGCAGGATCATGGTAAATATTACACTTACTGACATGCCACCGATAATTACGCCGGCGAGGCCGCGATAGAGCTCGCTGCCGGCCCCCGGAATCAGTAGCAGAGGTAACATACCGAACAGGCTGGTCAGGGTGCTCATCAAAATCGGGCGCAGCCTGCGGTGTACAGCACGGCTGACGGCATCACGACGCGGTATACCTTCGCGTTCCGAGCTGCGTGTTTGATGTACTAGCAGGATGGCATTATTGACAACCAATCCGAGCAGGATGACGAAGCCAATCATGGTGAGCAAGTCCATGGGTTGGAAGGAAAACAGGTTGATGACCTGCAGCGCCAGTACGCCGCCAACCGTGGCAAGCGGTATCGCCAGCATGACCAGCAGGCTGTCTTTGAAGGAACGGAACAGGGCACTCATCAGCAGATACAGGACCACGATGGCGAGGCCAAAGCTGCCGCCCATGCTGGCGAGTGCGGTTTTCAGCTTGTCGGCGGTGCCGCCATAGGAGATGCTGCCGCCTTCGGGTAGTTGTGTGCGGATAGCCGGTTCTGCCTCAGTACGTAGTTTTTCCAGCGCCACTTCCAGTGCCAGGTCACTGGGCGGGGTAACCTGCAGAGTAATGGTTCGGCGGCGGTCCAGGCGCCTTATTTCATCCGGCCCGGCGGTGCGCTGCATGGCGACCAGCTCGCTGAGCGGTACAGTGCCGGCATTGGGTGTGGTGACCGGTGTGCTCATAAGCTGTTCCGGCGTATCCCAAGGTGTGCCACGCAGGATGATGTTCAGTTGGTCTTCGCCGTCGAAGTAATCTCCGACATAGAGGCCGTCTCCCAAGGCGCGGACGATGCCGGCTATGTCTCCGCGGTTCCAGCCGACTTCGGCGATACGCCGTTCATCGGGGAGCAGGCGCAGTTCCGGTTCTCCCAGTTGCAGGCCGGGCAGGGGGCGTATACGTGAGCCGGGCATAACCTGTGAAATAACGCCATAGCCGGTTTGTGCTGCCTGCAAAATCGACTCAATATCGCGACCATGAATATTGACATTAATGCTGCGGCCTTCACCAAAGCCCCGGAATAATCCGGCCTGCCTAGCGATGCCGAAGGTGTCTGGAAATCTTGATACCATGTTCTGAATAATGGGTTCCAGCTCACGAATACGATGATCCTCAACCGCACGTGCGCCCATAAAGACCCCGAAGGGGAAGGCGACGAAGAAGTAATGCTTGACCTGTGGTTGTTGCTCGCCGGATAGATAAGGCTTCATTTCCTTGGCAATAACATTGCCCATTTCATTTTGTATCTGGTCAATGTTACTGCCGGGTGGTGGCAGGATAAAGGCAAATACCAGATTGCGGTTGCCGGTAGGCAGGTAGTCCGCCTTGGGCAGGGCAATAAACGTTGCCGCCAGTGGTATAGTCAGCAGCAGTGCGATCCAGCTGGTACGTCTTGCAGGCGTATCCGTGATACGCATAATGCCGTTACTGATGTGTTTCCACCAGCCATGATGCGGATCGCTGAGGTCGATGTTCTTGAACCAAACCTTGGCAGCAGTCGGGATGATGGTCACCGCAACGATTAACGAGGCAATCACGGCTACTGAAATGGTCATAGCTAGGTCGGCGAATAACTGTCCGGCCTCGTTTTCCAGAAAGATGATAGGCAGAAATATGGCAACCGTGGTGGCCGTTGAGGCGAGCAGGGCACCCCAGACTTGGCCGGTACCTTTGATGGAGGCACTGTCGCTGTCTGCTCCCTGTTCCCGCAGACGTACAATATTCTCCAGTACGATAATGCAGGCATCCAGTACCATGCCAACAGCAAATGCCAGGCCGGCAAGTGAAATAACGTTGAGAGTACGACCGAAGAAGTACATGGTCACAAATGCCACCAGCATACAGATCGGTATGGCAACAGCGACCATGAAGGTGGCGCGCAGCCTTCGGAGGAACCACCATAGAACGGCTACTGCCAGGATAATGCCGAGGCTGAGGCTGTTACGCAGCAGGCTGATGGCGCGTTCAATATAAATGGTTTCGTCATAGACCTGTTCGATAGTCAGCCCCTCATCCTTGAAGGGTCCTTCTTCAAGTGTCCTGACAGCCTCCTGCAGGCCACCCATGACATCAAGTACATTGACACCGGTTTCGCGCAAGGCATTGACTGCCACCACCAGATCACCCCCGGCAATAACAAAGCTGTCACGGTCCTGCAGTGCGATATCGACCTCAGCCACATCTCTGAGCATGATCGGCCTGCCGTTGCGCCATTCGATGATGAGTTCGCCCAATTTATCGGCATCATAGGCGCCGGCGAATCGCAGCGTGTAGCGCCGCTTACCGACTTCATTAAAGCCGCCGGATATGTCTTCCCCCGAACCTGCCAGCATGGAGGCGACCGGCAGCTGAATGCCTTTGGAGGCGGCTTTCCAGGGATCAAAGGTGATACGGACTTCGCGTGTACGCGCACCGCGTATCTGTGATTCGGCAACGCCAGGGACCTGTTCAAAACGGGACTGGATGGTTTCTTCCAGATAGTCATAATAGCTGTCAACGGGCTTATCGTTGCCTGGTGCGGTACGCAGGATAAACCAGGCGATCGGGCTGGCATCGCCGCCGACACTTCTGATGACCGGCTCATCGGCATCGGCCGGATAGCTCGGTACCCGGTTCAGACGGTTCATCACTTCCAGCAGGATACGGTCCAGGCTCGTGCCAACCTCTAGGGTAATGGTAATTTCACCTTCGCCACGTCGAACTCTGGAAAGCATTTTGGTCATGCCGGGCATGCCACGCAGTACGCGCTCCTGGGGTTCAATAATTTCCTGCTCAACCTCTTCGGGTGCGGCGGCACGCCAACTGGTTCTGATAGTAATTTCGGGTTCGTCAACTTCAGGTGTGAGCTGAATAGGCAGGCGGTCCAAGCCTATCAGACCAAAAATGCCGACTAGCAGCGCAGCCACCAGTACAGCAACCGGATTTCCCAGTGAGGTTTGGGTGAGATTCATTTGGCAGGATTAGCGGGCGGGTTTGATCTGAACATCCTGTCCGGGCCGTAGCCGTTCGTTGCCGCGTATGACAAGCTGGTCACCATCACTCAGGTCGCCGATGGCTTCAATCAGATCGCCGCTGGCGATACCAGTCTGAATGTCAATTTTCTCCGACTTATTGTCAGCGATACGAAATACCGAGATGCCATCGCGGCGGATGACCAGCGCGTCGCGTGGGATAGCCAGCGCACTGCGTGCCGCCTGTGTGGGGAGTGAGACTCTTAGTGACTGGCCCGCATACCAGATAGCGCTGTCCGGTTGCAGAATGATATCGTATAGGCCGGATTCGGTATCACCCACATTAACGATGGAGACAATTTTGGCGGTGCTATTTTGATTTGCATCTCTGATTTTGATAATTTGCCCGATACTCAGATGTGGCAAATTCAGTGCCGAGGCACGGGCACGGATTTCCAGCCTTGTCGGGTCGGCGACAGCAATAATATCATCTCCTGCAGCAACCCACTCCCCGGGGCGTTTGATACGCTCGGTGACAATGCCGGCAAATGGTGCCTTTATGCTGAGACGCTCAAGGTTAAAATATGCGCGGCTGAGACGAACCTTGCCGGCTTGCAGTTCCTGTTGGCTGACGTTACGTTCTGAACGGGTTCGTTCAAGCTGTGTTTTGGAGACATGATCGGATTCCGAAAGGCGGGCTAAACGATCAGTCTCCCTTTCCAGATACTCCAAGCGGGCCTGTTCCCGGCTGACGACTACTTCGGCCTCCCGGAGACTGATTGTGTAGTCCTCATCGTCAAGTTGCACCAGTTCATCACCCGGATTAAATATGCTACCGGTTTTCAGCACTTCCAGTAGCCGGCCATCCAGCTCAGCCGCGATATGTGCGCGATTGACGCTGTAAACCGTTGCCGGGACATCCTGAAACGGTGCGATGGAAATCGTTTTTGCCGGCGCGACCTGTACCAAGGCAGGTGGTATCTGGGCCATGCCCGCTGTTAGTGTCAGCAGCCCGGAGGCCAGGAGAGCTGCCTTAAAATTACTTAAATCCATATTCATTTTGGTGTGTATATCATCAGAGCATAACTGCTTTTAGAGGTAGCCGGACAGGACCATACAGGAATCACTCAGAATTCGCTTGGCCCAAGATCCTCCTAATAATACAATAGAACCGTCTGGAAATCTAGGTTAAGCGGCTGGCTAGGCTAAAATCAGTGTGTACAATGCAAAACGGTTCCGTAAGCCGTTTCAATCTTTACGTGGACTATTACCACGGATGGCGGGATCGAATACGGTAAAAGTGCCATGCTTGTGGTATTGGTGAGGAATCTCGAAAAACCATATGGCGTTATACAGCAGTTCGTCGAAGGTTCCCTGTATCCTGATGGTCGGGATAGTTTCGTTCTTTGGGATATGAGGGAGTGTCGTCGAGTCAGTTATGAATTTTAATGAGGAATGAACATGCAAATTCGTAATCACGTTTATACCGCCCTCGCTGGTGTCATGGTGATGGGGATGATAATGGGCCATGCCGCGGCACAGATTTCGCCGCCGCTGGTGCCATACGCCCAGCAGATGCCGGGTGTGGTTCCTCCGTTGATGCAGAGGCCTTATGCCCCATACGGTGCACCTCTTCCATCAGACTACTATCCACCGGAAGCCAAGGGTAACTACCTGTTTCCAAGTTACGGGTTGCCTCGCGGATACCCGCTAGCGAGCAACGGCAACCGGTTTGGTAGCCATAACATGCCCTAGTCAGGTAACTGGAACAGTAATGACATGACATGGTCTGGTAATGAGCGATACTGGGGCAGGGGTGGTACGACCATGCCGTGGCAGGGCTGGCACAAAGACCGTTACCCTTGGAACAGGGAAGAGAATTACGAAATTCTTCCTTGGAACTGGAACATTAACAACGGTCCGTGGAATGGTTGGGCGGAGCGCCATCGTAAATTCAAAACTAGGAAATACGATAGTGGTAGCAGCAGTGTCGATATTAACTAAAGCCTGTCTTAAAACTTTTTGAGGGAGTCTTGGACAACTCTATCCCTGAATTATCAGTGTACAAAAAACAATCATGTAAGCTGATCAGAATTTGATTGCATACAGAACAGATTAGAAATCAGATTATTTTCAGCCGCCTGTTAATGCCGACAAGCGTACCAGAGATTCTGAGTATCTCTACAGTTCGTAGTCAATCAGCCGAACTGATAGCCAGCAGAAAAAGGAATGAAGAGAAATGCCGTTATTTGAAATTAGTGATGAAAATAAACTCTTGCCTGTAGCGCAGATAGATTTTTCTCAGGAAAAGGAACTGCGAAAACTGATTGAGGATAATCTGAAGGCAGTATTTAATTGTCGTTTAGTGGCAACTGAGTTCCCTACAGGAACAGTTCATGCCGGTAGAATTGATTCCTTGGCATTATCGGAAGATGATAACCCCATAATCATTGAGTATAAAAGAGTTGAATCATCAGAACTGGTTAATCAAAGTCTCTTCTATTTGGCTTGGATGCGGGACCACAAGGGAGATTTTGAAAGAGCAGTTCAAAAATCTCTGGGTAGTGATATTAAGGTAGATTGGTCTCACATCAGAGTTATCTGTATAGCACCTAATTATAAAAAATTCGATCTTTATGCTGTGCAGATGATGGGAGTAAATATTGAACTATGAAGGTATCGTTTATTCTCAAATAATCATTTTCATCTGGAGTCGATATTTCATAATTCCAAGCAAAGCCTCAATCAAGAACCTATTAAAAGAAGAGATAACGAGACAATAGCTCAACATACATTTGCCGAAATCATTCAAAGCAAGTCGCAAGAAATTCAGAGCTTGGCACAGATTATCCGTGAATTTGTTATCGGATTAGACGAGATGATTGAAGAAGTACCCAGAAAACTCTACGTGGCTTATAGATCATCTCAGAATATTGTGTGTATGGAAGTCAAAGCTAAACATATCAAGTTATGGTTGAAATTAAGCTCTCTTGATATTAAAGAATCACTAGAAGGCTATAGAGATGTTAGTAATATCGGGCACTATGGAACAGGGAATGTGGAGTTTACTGTTTCATCCGAACCGGAATTTGGTAAAGTCAAAAAATATATTGAAATGGCATATCATAAGATCGGTAGTTAATAGCTGACAATAAATCATTCTGACGAGTGTTCCTTGAATGAGGTTCTAATGATCGCCTTCTTTGGCGACAACGAAAGTGCTACTTCCTTGTCATTCTGCGTTTCGCTGCTGGTGATGTAAGGTATCAGATTTTATCTATCAGGAGATATGAGCTACCTTGGGAAAGCAAATGTGCAACCGATCCCGGGTTTGCGGATAAATGCTTTTGGCAGGTTTTTCGGGACCGTCAATACGGGTGACCAAGGTGCTTCATGCCTTGCGATTCTTGAGCTAGGCCGGCGGCCTGAAAATGGTGCCGAGGAGAGGACTTGAACCTCCACGGGGTTTCCCCCACTAGCACCTGAAGCTAGCGTGTCTACCAATTTCACCACCTCGGCAAGCGCGAAAACTGAGGAACTTAACGGTGTTAGCCGGAATTGTCAATGCGTTGCGACAGTAAATTCATAACTTCTGTATGATGCAGGTCATGCTAAGGAAACCTAGTAAAGATCCGTTTGCGGAGCGGGAGGCGAGTAACTATGAGCGGCCCATTGCTTCGCGTGAATTTATTCTTCAGTGTTTTGATGAGGCGCTTGGTCCCCTGCCGTTTGAGCGCCTCGCCCATATTCTTGAATACCGGGGTGCTGAACAGAAAACAGCGCTACAGCGTCGTCTCAATGCCATGGTGCGGGGTGGGCAGTTGTTTCGTAATCGCAGGGGGCAGTATGCCGTTGTGGCCCAGGCAGACCTCGTAGCCGGAGAGGTCGTTGCCCATAGCGATGGTTTTGGCTTCCTGCAGTCGGATGCCGGTGGAACCGACCTGTATTTGTCGGCAAAGCAGATGCGTACCCTGATGCACGGTGACCGTGCCATTGTGCGGCCGGCCGGATTGAATCGCAAGGGCAAGCCGGAAGGTAAGTTGGTAGAGATTCTGGAGCGGCGGGTCACTACGGTTTCAGGGCATTTTTTTCAGGAATCAGGCCTAGGATTTGTGCGTCCGGAAAACCGCCGTCTTACACAGGATATTTTGATCCCTCCGGGTGCTGAAGCCGGTGCGTGTCATGGTGATATTGTCAGTGCGCGGATTACCGCTTATGCCACCGTTAAATCCCATACGCTTGGTGAAATAATCGAGATTTTGGGAAATGTTTTGACCGCGGATATGTACATTGAACTGGCGACCAGGAGATTTGGTTTGCCGCATGTCTGGCCAGAGGCGGTGCAGCGGGAGGTGGCCTCGCTGAGTGAGATATTGCCGTCGGCAGAGGTCAGGAGGCGCCGGGATATACGTGGTCTGCCCTTGGTTACCATTGACGGCGAGAGTGCGCATGATTTTGATGATGCGGTTTATTGCCGACCGACCGCAAAAGGCTGGAAGCTGTTTGTGGCGATCGCCGATGTGTCCTGGTATGTCAGGCCCGGCACGGCGCTGGACGCTCAGGCATACGAGCGTAGTACCTCGGCCTATTTCCCCGGTCGTGTGATACCGATGTTACCCGAAGCGCTTTCCAATGGTTTGTGTTCAATTAATCCTGATGTTGAACGTTTTTGCATGCTTTGTGAAATGGATATCAGTGATAAGGGCAGGTTGGTGCGGACCCGCTTTAATTCTGCCGTGATGCGTTCCCGTGCCCGTCTCACCTATACGGAGGTGGCGACCATGCTGCTTGAGAGGCAGACGGCACCATGTGCCAAATACGCTGATTTACTGTCCCATCTGGAGGATTTGTATGGACTTTACAAAGTGCTGGTCGGCGCCCGCCGCCGCCGTGGTGCGATTGAGTTTGACAGGGAGGAGACCGGTTTTGTGTTCGATGATCAGGGGCAGGTATGCGGAATTAAGCCGCTGGTGCGTAATGACGCGCACAGGTTGATAGAGGAGTGCATGATTGTGGCTAATATTGCCGCGGCACGTTATTTGGAAAAGCACAGGTTGCCCGCTTTATACCGGGTTCATGCTGGACCTGGCGAGGATGATCTGGTTTCGCTGAGGGAGTTTTTGGATGGATTGGGTTTGTCGCTCGGCGGGGGGGAGGAACCGCAGCCAAAAGATTATGGTAAGTTACTTGGTGAAACCAGGCAGCGCCCCGATGCGCATGTCATCCAAGCCGTCATGCTGAGGTCCCTGAAGCAGGCCATATATCAGCGAGACAATGAGGGGCACTTTGGCTTGTCGCTGGAATCCTATACCCACTTCACCTCGCCAATAAGGCGTTACCCCGATTTGTTGGTGCATCGCGCCATATGTCATCTTATGGAAGGCGGAAACATTGGTGATTACCGATATACCAAACACGATATGGAAAAGTTCGGTCATCAGTGTTCGACCCATGAGCGTCGTGCGGATGAGGCCAGCTGGGATGTTGCCGAGGCATTGAAGTGTCAATACCTGCAGGATCATCTGGAAGGGGAGTTCAATGGTGTCATTGTTGCTGTCAACAACTTCGGATTATTTGTTGAAATGGAAAACCTCGGTATTTCCGGTTTGGTTCATGTGACAGCACTGGGACATGATTATTTTCACCATGACCCGGTGCATCATCGGCTGCGGGGGGAACATACGGGTGTATCGTTCCGGCTGGGTGAGGCCATGAGGGTCAGGTTGATACGGGTTGATGTTGAAGATCGCAAGGTTGATCTGGAGCCGGTGCAGCTGCCTGAAAGCCTGTCGGATATTCCTCCCGGTAAAGGCAAGCGGCGCATACGTAGGCCGCGAAGGCGACAGCGCCGATGAGTGGAGCCACGGCTATTTGCGGCTTTCATGCTGTTAGTTCGGCAATAGACTTTGCGCCGGATAAGGCTTTGACATTGTGGTTGAGTCGGAGACGTCGAGATAAACGCATACAATCAATTATTGATAAAGCAAAGCAATATGGTATTGTGGTTAAGTACGTCGGTCGCGATGAACTCGATGGGTATGCTGAGGGGCAGGCGCATCAGGGCGTGGTTTTGCTGACACGTGCCACGAGTATTGTGAGTGAGCGGGATTTATCCCGGCTTGTGGCGGCGATAGACGGTGTTCCATTGGTGTTGGTGCTTGATGGGATAACAGACCCGCATAATCTGGGAGCCTGTCTTCGCACCGCCAGTGCCGTCGGTGTTCATATCGTGATTGCACCCAGAGACAGAGCAGCTGGACTCAATGCTACTGTTCGCAGGGCAGCCAGCGGAGCAGCTGAACATTTGCCGTTTATACAGGTCACTAATCTGGTACGAACACTTAAGCAATTACAGGATAACGGTTTATGGGTTACAGGAACGGCTATGGAAGGTAATAATATCTACCAGTCAGATCTGACGGGTCCACAGGTTATTGTGATGGGTGGCGAAGGCAGAGGTATGCGTCGCCTGACCCGGGAGCATTGTGATCAGCTCGTTTATATACCTGTGTCTAGGGATGTTGGCAGCTTGAATGTTTCTGTTGCCGCAGGTGTGATGTTATACGAAACCATGCGGCAGAGGCTGGCGATAGAGCAAGAGCCATGAAATTTAATGGTATGAATATCCACTCCAGTGATGTGGTTAGTGATCGGGAGCGTATCTATGCAACCTGTATACATCTTGCAGGTCTTTGCATTCCTTTGGGGAACTTTCTGCTGCCGCTGATTCTTTGGACTATCAAACGAGGAGAGTCTCACTATATTGACCAGCAGGGTCGTGAGGTAATGAATTTCCAGCTCACGATCACCTTTTATGCTATTTTCGCCATGATTCTGATGGTGACGCCGGTCGGCTGGATATTCGTTCCGGTCGTTCTGTTGCTACATTTGGTTGGTACGATCACGGGCACGTTAAAGACTTGGAGAGGCAGGGTGTTTCGTTATCCGGTTACTTTTCGGGTGATTCGGTCTGCCTGATCTCATATTTTACGATTAGACGAATGTTGCGCGTATCTGGAAATAGAGCTCTTTATTAATGCACATCGCTCGCTATATCAAGCTTAGGTTAGCATTATTTAGGCCAGCATTACGCTGCATTGGTTACAATTTTCGGCTTTATTATCCGAAAGTTAACGTGCCCAATCTGATTATCTCCTCAGGTGGGGCGAGTTCGACCCTTATGATTAAATATCTGTCCCGCTTTATTGAGTGTAATGATCAGGATGACAAGGATGGTCTGAAACACGTTCCATATCCGGCAAAAACCTTAGCCAAGTCCCGTATTCTTTACTTGTATGACTCCCCTGAAATAGTATGCGAAAGTTTGTGCCGCCGAGGACTTGATTTGGTACAAGCGCTCAAACTGAAGGCAAGCATAAGCATCCTTTGGGATCGCGGGAGTATTAGAGAAGAACTCTTATTTGCTATCCATGAACAAATCAAGCTGTTTAAAGGGTGCGACTTTGGTACGTTACTCTGTATTGAATATAACGATATATGGGAGTGCAAGAGAGACATTGCGAAACACTTTGGTATAGTTGATCCGGCTTTTGTAGAGAATTTTCCTCCGCGTAAACCACGGAAAAATGGCAAAGGTTTATTAGGGGAATCGCTGGAAGTGTAGAGGAGTGGACCTTTTCCGGGAGGTGACCTCCGGAGATATAATAACCATGCAGGATAAGGGTCGGCTTTGGTGACAGCACCGATATCAAGTGATTATGCAAACCGCGTGGAAAAATTGATGCTTATTCTGTGGGAGCAGCGCCTAGTCTATAATGTGCTGACACCCGCATCTTTATAAGCCGTATAGTAACCCAATGACGGACTAGCAGAATCATGCAGGAAAAAATTGCTGAAATCTATGACCGATTGATTCTGGAATATTCCCGGTTTACCTTGCTGGTTCTTGTGCTTGTTTTGGGGTTTTTTGTTTGGCATACCCAGTATTTCAGGCTGGATGCTTCGGCTGACTCTCTTATTCTTGAGGGCGATAAAGACTTGGAGGTCCTGCGTCAGGTGGGTGAGCGTTACGGTAGCGAGGAATTTCTTTTTCTGAGTTATACACCGAACGCCGATCTGTTTTCCGATAAAGCCTTGCTGCCGCTGGCAAATTTAAGAGACGAAATCCGGCAAATCCCTCAGATTTCCAGTGTCACTACTTTGCTGGATGTGCCTTTGTTGAAAAGTTCCGACGTACCTCTGGCAGCTATGTCGGAGAATGTGCAGACCCTCGAGAAACCGACTGTGGTCAGAGAGCGAGCCCGCCTTGAGTTTCTTAACAGTCCGGTCTATCGCGACCTGATTATAAGTGCTGATGGTAAAACGACAGCACTTCAGATCAATTTGCGCGCCAACCTCGAATATCCACGGTTACTCAAGGAGCGTGACATCTTGCGTGCGAAGTCCCGGGCCGGAGGGCTTGATGCCGATAGCCTGTCGAGATATGAACAGTTACTCAGCAGATATGACAGCCTGACTCGTGAGATTGATGATGAGCGACATCAGGCCATTCAGGCTATTCGCGTGATCGTTGATAAATATCGTGACCATGGCCAGCTGTCTTTGGGTGGGGTTCCAATGATTGCCGACGATATGATCAGCTTTATCAAAAGTGATCTTATTGTTTTTGGCATCGGTGTTTTCCTGTTTCTGATCTTCACTCTTGGTGTCATTTTTCGCAGACTTCGTTGGATTTTGTTGCCGCTGGCCAGCTGTGCCTATGTGGGCCTATTGATGATTGGAGTACTTGGCTTTCTGGGTTGGCGAGTCACCGTTATTTCGTCTAATTTTATTTCCCTGATGCTCATACTGACCATGTCGATGAATGTGCATCTGATTGTGCGTTATCGCCAGTTATGTAAAGATCAGCCGGATGCGGGGCAGCGCAGACTAGTGTTGGAGACTGCCCGTAAAATGGTATGGCCCTGCCTTTATACGGCGTTGACTACCATTTTGGCGTTTGCTTCGCTGATGGTTAGTAGTATCAAGCCAGTCATTGATTTTGGTTGGATGATGACCGTTGGTCTTTCAGTCACGTTTTTGACAACTTTTACGTTGTTTCCCGCGCTACTGATGCAGATGCCACGTTCTTCGGTTTCTCCTGATGAAAAGGACGACTATTCCTTTACCGCGATACTTGCCGGAGTCACCCAGAATTATGGTCAGTATATCCTGGCACTGACATTGGTGCTGGTGGTTATTGCGACCATTGGTATCTCCATGCTCAGGGTGGAAAACAGCTTTATCAATTACTTCGACGAGGATACCGAGATTTATCAGGGCATGAAGCTGATTGATGAAAAACTGGGTGGCACCACGCCGCTGGATATTATTATTGATCTTGGGGAGACCGTTACCGAAGATCCGGCAGACGATCCTTTCGGTTTTGGTGGCATGATGGACGATCTGAGTGCGGCATTTGGCTTTGAATCCAAAAAGGAAGATACTTGGTTTACGCCTCACAGGATTAACACGATCAAGGCGGTACATGATTATCTGGAAAGCCAGCCTGAAATTGGCAAGGTACTGTCTCTTGCGGCACCGATACGTGTTGCCGAGGAACTGAATGATGGCCGGCCATTGGACAGCCTAGCGCTGGCGATCATGTATCAGCAGGTGCCTGCCGAATTTCGCAGGGCTATGATTGATCCCTACATTGATATAGAGCGAGATGAGGGCCGTATCAGTGTGCGAGTCAAGGACTCTCTTGAAGACCTGCGAAGGAAAGAGTTTATTGAGCGATTGCACCGTGACCTGAACGAAAAAGTAGGCTTGGAGAAAGATCGGTATCAGATCACCGGTATGCTGGTGCTATACAGCAATATGCTGCAAAGCCTGTTTTCGTCACAAATCGAGACCTTGGGTACGGTGATGGCCGGTATTTTTCTGATGCTGATTGTATTGTTTCGCTCCATACGTCTGGCCGTTATCGGTATCCTGCCGAATATCCTTTCGGCATTGCTGATTCTCGGAATTATTGGTCTGCTTAGTATTCCGCTGGATATCATGACTATTACAATAGCGGCTATCACCATCGGCATCGCCGTGGATAATGCGATTCACTATATCTACCGTTTTCGGGAGGAGTTGCCGAAACGAGATCATGATTACCTGCGTACCCTGCACTACTGTCATGCCAATATCGGTAAAGCGATCTTTTATACGGCGGTGACCATTATTGCCGGCTTTTCTATCCTGATACTGTCCAACTTTATACCCACGATCTACTTTGGCATATTTACTGCTGTGGCGATGGCAATTGCGTTGCTTGCGGCATTAACATTACTGCCTAAACTAATATTGATTGCCCGTCCTTTTTAATGCCTTCCGAGTTTGACTTGATTCGCCGGCTGGGCCTGTTTCAGTCTTTGCAACGTGATGAAGTTGTGCTGGGGATTGGCGATGATGCTGCGATACTGGATGTGCCGGCAGGATGGCAGTTAGCTGTCAGTACAGATACATTTAATCGTGGTGTGCATTTTCCCGAAGAAACTGCCGCCTGCGACATTGGTTATAAGTCCATGGCGGCCAGCTTGAGTGATGTGGCAGCGATGGGTGCTGAACCGCTGGCGGTCAATCTGTCACTCTCCATGCCGGTTCACGACGAGGAGTGGCTGGCTGGATTCGCCCGGGGTTTTTTCGAGTCGGCGAATCAATTTCAGGTTCAGCTAATGGGGGGTGATACAACTCATGGCCCGCTCAGTATCAGTGTCACTGTTTTTGCCACTGTACCCATAGAGCAGGCACTTCGGCGTAGCGGGGCGCAAGCCGGTGACCTGATTTATGTTACCGGGACCCTAGGGGACGCTGGTGCGGCGTTGCTTGTATTGCAGGAGGCACTCAAGCTGCCTGAGCCGCAGCGCAGTATGTTGGTGGGCAGACTGAATCGTCCTGCCCCCAGAGTAGAAACCGGTATGCTAATCAGAGATTATGCCAGTGCCTGTATTGATATATCTGACGGATTGGCGGCGGACTTAAGTCATATACTCGAACGAAGCGGCATAGCGGCGACACTTTACGTCGATCAGATACCGTTGTCAGCAGAACTAAAGGGTTGTTTTGACGCGGTTGGTGGCTGGACAGTGCCCCTGAACTCCGGTGATGATTATGAGTTATGCTTTACGGTGCCTAGTAGTAAACAGGGCGAACTGGAAAACCTGCTGACCGGGAAACAGCCGGCTATCCACTGTATTGGTATGACAGAAACGGGCGATAGCCTGAGACTTATAATGCCGGATGGCACAATAAAAGTTATAGAACCGACAGGCTATGACCACTTTAGGGAAGCCCGAAAAGTCGTAGCGAGAGCGCCGGAGCAAGGTGCACGGAATCGCAGCAACCGTAGTGTGTAGTGGACTACATGAGAATTATGGGCATCGCACAGCAGGTTTTTGTAGGCTCATTTCAGCTAGTTGCCGGTCTCTGGTATCTCAGCCGAAAGTCTTTGTATGATGATAAAACGTAATCAGGTCCCGGCATCTGTCTGGCGCGATCCGGTGCATTTCAGTGCCTTTGGCTTTGGGGCAGGTGCGTCGCCTTATGCTCCCGGAACTGTCGGCACGCTACCGGCAGTACTGCTGGTTTGGCTGATGTCATATATACCGATTATCTGGTATTTGTGTGTTATCTGCTTGCTTTATGTGGCAGGTGTTTGGGTCTGTGCTAAAACCTCCAACGATATTGGTGTACATGATCATCCCGGTGTTGTTGTTGACGAGGTGGTAGGTTACCTGATTGCGATGATACTTGTGCCTGTAAATGTTTGGACATTAGCAACCGGTTTTCTGGTTTTCCGGTTTTTTGATATCGTCAAACCTTGGCCAATCTGCTGGCTGGATAAAAGAGTGGATGGCGGTACCGGAATTATGATTGATGATGTAGTGGCGGGAGTTTTCTCTTTGATCGTCATGCAATTACTACTGATCTATGTCGGGTTGCCGCCCGCTGGACTCTCCGGTTAATGTGGAGTCTTTCCTGAAGTCTGGAATCTGTTTTTCGATTTGTTCCGAATGAAAATCCGCTCTGGGAAGCTGTAGGAAATATCCCTCGGATTCCAGTTTAGCGATTACCAGTTTGGCATCGTGTTGTGCCAGTTTGCGGTCCGCTGTCAGGTTAAATGACATACTGAATTCCGGTGTGCCGAATACCCGTAATACGGTTTCCGGTAAATTCTCGAAATCATCCTTCTTTGTCGTATAAAGATAGGTATCAGGCTTGCGGCTACTGCGATAAACGTAGCAAATCATGGGGCCAGCTTACCGATCCACTGATCATAGATCTGGTCAGCCAAATGATGCAGTTGAGCAATATGCCTAGCAGTACCCTCCAGTATTTTGTCGCGGGGCTGCACCGTATCGTTCGGAGCTGTCAGCTCGCTTTCATAGAGTGTACTCCATTCATGCACCATAGCGTCTGTCATTTCAATATGACATTGAAAGGCATAAACATTTTCATTGTACATGAAAGCCTGATTTTTACAGTGAGCGCTGGATAACAGCCGTGTGGCACCTGCGGGTAGCTCAAAGGTTTCACCGTGCCAGTGAAACACAGCCTGGGGCTGGTGGAAATTTTGCAGCCATGTCGGTTGGTTCATTTCTTCAAGGTGCTGTACATCCAGCCAGCCAATTTCTCTTACCGGGTTTTTGCTGACCTTTGCTTTCAATGCCTTGGCAATGAGCTGTCCGCCCAAGCAGTGACCAAGAACCGGCAGATTTTGATTGATGGCCTGCCTGAGATATCGGACTTCCCGGGCTATCCACGTATCACTGTCATTCACGCTCATGGGGCCGCCCATGCTGATTGCCCCGCTGGTATTTCGCGGTGTGTCGGGGATAGTATCCCCCCGGTCGATGGCAATCAGATGCGTGGGGACATCACGACGCCGAAGAACTGTGTCCAGATATCCCGGCCCTTCGCACTCAATATGCCTGAAAATTGTTACAGGTTTCATGATTGATCCGGGAACTGCTGCTAGTATATATGGTAATGCCGATGATTATCTCTGTCTGTCCATGAAAATCAAACATCTTCTCTTAATGATACTTTTACTGATGTCGGTCGCTACTTCCTCCGGTGTATATGCACAGGATGAGCCGCGAGTACAGGCAGTTGCCCTATTTAGCGGCAAGGCCATGCTCAGGATAAATGATCGCCAGCACATGCTGGAGGCCGGAGGGCCAGCCATAGAGGATGTCCATCTGCTGCATGCTTCCTCTGACAGGGCAATTATCGAAATTAACGGTGTGAAAAAAACCCTGATCCTTGGTTCTGATATCAGTACGCAATTGACCAAGCCGGAGAAAAAAGTTGTCAGAATACCGAACCGCGGAGGCATGTATTTTGCCGCCGGGCAAATTAACGGTCGAAGTGTGGATTTTCTGGTGGATACAGGTGCTACACTCGTGGCAATGAGCCGACCAACGGCTGACCGTCTGCAGATTCAATACGTAGAGCGAGGAGTCCCGACTACGGTACAGACGGCATCCGGACTGGAAAATGCCTGGAGAGTCATGCTCGAGTCTGTCACCGTTGGTGGCATTACCATACCGAGTGTCCGGGGGGTTGTGATTAATACGAACCATGACCAAGATATATTGTTGGGGATGTCATTTTTGAATAGATTGAAATTTTTCCAAGAACAAGGCATGGTTGTGCTTGAATGTTGTTAAGTTCAATTTGAGCCTGTATCCGTATTGGTTCCGGTTGATGCGGACGAAAGTGGCAGGTTGCCCTCTGTAGACCGGAAAAACGGGTCTCCGGCTGTGCTTTTATACAGGCCACCCTAATATAGGAAGTTATTTTATGGACAAGCTTATAATGTCAGCTCTGTTGCTCATATTTGCCGGTGGCGCATACGCACAGTGGAATTTTGGGCAGGGTATTTACAGGTGGGTGGATAGCGCCGGAGAAGTGCATTATTCACGATATCCTCCGGCCCACATTACCGATTACGAAGAAATAGAGCAGACTTGGCCGGTGGTATCCGCACCCGCCGGCGATCCACAGAACAGCAATAAGCAGGCTGATACAGGTGATAATCGACAGGCGGTATCCGGTTCGGATGTGGAGGCCGCAATCAGGCAGAACTGCCTCACTGCGAGGCAAAATAAAGCGTTGTTGGAGAACCAGGCCATCAGCATAACATTTACAAATGAGGCCGGAGAAACATCTGATATGGACGAAGAGCAACGCCGCAAACAATTATCCGAAGCGGAAGGTCATATCAAGCAGTATTGCCAATAACGACTATTGGCCACCTTCCTGCTGTCGCTACACATAGAGACCGTTAAAAAATCACCGTGTGGCTATATGCTGCTCCAGAGCGTATACCAAGGGCGTCAAGATTCCTTGTAGAGGATTCCACGCCCTAGGGAAGTTGCTGGCGTGGACAGCCGTTTATCGGGAAAAATGCCTGCTTGATACCTTAACAGGCTAGGTCCGGGACCGTTTTATGCTAAAGAATTTAGTGTTATGAAAGGTTATTTGCATTCGGGATTTACGATTGTGGAGTTGATGATCGGCATTGCGGTACTGGCGATTCTCATGAGTTTTGCCGCACCGTCATACCAGGCGTTCATCAAAAATAACTGCATGACCACCATCTCTGCATCACTGGTAGCGGCTTTCCAAGTGGCGCGTTCCGAGGCAGTCAAGCGCCGGGAAGGCGTCAGCATTCGCGCAAGCAGCGGGTCATGGAATAATGGCTGGGAAGTGTCTCACAGTAATGTGGTGCTGCGGAGATTTTCCAAGGGCAGTTGTGACCTGACCACAATAACCGAGGCAAACATGGATACGGAGTTTATTTACGATCCGACCGGATTCATTGATGCCCGCGCTACCCTTACCATATGTGATGATCGTGACAATAATAATGCCGTTAGCCCAGGTCGTCAGGTGTCCGTATCTGTCACAGGTCGTCCGCATACCCAATCCAGATATACCGGTGGTGCCTGCACATGAAACAAAACCTTCCTGATGGTTCGGCGCGTGGAGTAGCCTTGGGTTTCACCCTGATTGAGATACTGGTGACGATGCTGGTTCTCGCTGTCGGTCTACTCGGCATTGCCGCTTTACAGCTTAAGGGACTACAGTTTAATCACGATGCCCATTTGCGCAGCCAGATCAGTATCCTAGCCTATAATATTGCCGACAGGATGCGCCTGAGCGAACGTGCCCAGGACGGCTTGGCGGCAGCATATGTTAATAATTACACCGTTGCCACTAACAGACCCACCTGTATGCTGACGACATTCCCTACGGATACCAGCTCGGCACAAGCTGATCTGGCTTGTTGGCAACAGGAAGTCTATGATGCCCTGCCGCAACGCAGTACGGCTAATATCTCCGCCGGTACCGACACATACACAGTGACGCTTGGCTGGACCGACCGCGGTGGAGAAACCCACAACATAACCTATACTTTTGTCTTGTGAGCAGCCGCATGTATTCCGGATTCAATGGTAGTCAGCGTGGCTTTACGATTGTCGAAATCATGGTTGCCATGCTGCTTGGCCTCATCCTGATGGCGGGTGTAGTTTCTCTCATGGTGGGTAACAAGCGCTCATTCAATGAACAGACCGAGATGAGCCGATTACAGGAAAATGCCCGGTTTGCCATGCAGTTTTTGAGCAGCAGTATTCGCATGGCCGGTTACGCAGGTTGCCCCGGTGATATGGCGGTGGTTGCCAGTCATCTCGATATAAATGATAAAAACCTGTTGAATATGGTTATCCCGATTGACGGGTACGACGCGAACTCAATTTCCGGGCGGTGGGAGGCGTCGGGTAGCGCAGAGGCGGTAAGTGATATGGTTGCAGGTAATGATGCCGTCGCTGTCCGGTTTTTCACCCCCCCGAGCCATGATCTTCAGAGTGCCATGTCATTGGTTTCCGATAACCTCGTTGCGACCAGCGCGGACGGCATTGCCGAGAGGCAGATTCTTGCGGTGAGTGATTGCAAGAGTGCTGATATATTCCAGGTAACAGGGCTTACAGGTACCGCTACCATAAGCCATTCAACTGCTGCTACAACATCAGGAGGTGATGTCTTGGTGCCGGGTAATGGTGTGGCAGACTTGGCTAGGCTGTATGATGTGGGGGCGAAGCTTCACCATCTTTATGCCGCCCGTTACTATATCCGGAACAATACTCAGGGTATCCCCGCACTTTATCGCCTCATCCATGCCGATGGTGTTTATACCTCGCAGGAGTTGGTTGCCGGTGTAGAAAATATGCAGATCATGTATGGCGATGGCAGTTCGTTTGTTCCTGCCAATAATGTGAGTGATTGGGAGAAAGTCAATAGCGTCAAGGTCGGGTTGCTGGTGCGTACCGAGGATGAAATGGGCATAGATATCGACAACAGAACATACAATGTGCTCGACCAAGCGATTACGGCAGCGGGCGACCGCTACCGCCGCAAGGTCTTTACGACGACGATAGAGCTGCGGAATCGGATCTGACCTTCTTAAATGAAACGATATATCAACATGGCAGGTAATCAGCGTGGTGCGGTGCTGGTAACCGCCCTGGTTTTTCTGGTGATATTGACGCTGCTCGGGATCACATCCATGAGCACCAATACCCTTGAAGAGCGTATGGCAGGCAACTTCCAGGATGCGAACAGGGCGTTTCAGGCGGCAGAGTCCGGTCTGAGTGCGGCATTCAATAGTGATGTGGCTTTTGCCGGTACCACGGAGGGCTATTATGCCGAGCAGGAAGAACTGAATCTGGGAGACTACGGCGCAGACTGGAGATTTGAGGTGAATTTCAGGGGCGGTGAGGATATCGTCGGATTTCAGGATATTGGTGAGGCTACTGCTGCCGGTGGCGGTAGCCGGTTCCGTTGGTATTATTCGGATATTCAAAGCGACGGTTCGACCGAAATCGGCGCAATAGCCCGGATTGTAGCCGGGGCAAAGGTGCTCGGACAATGATTATGCGATTCGTGATGATTACCTCGGAGATGATGCCGGGCAACGGTGGGCAGATGGCAGAGGCAGGCAAGTGAATATTCAGAGCAGAGTTTTTGTACAGTTTCTATCAGGCATTTTGACATTCTGGATGCCGGCTGTTTTTACATTTCTGGTTGCTGACGATACGGAGATCTACTTTTCTGGTACGGGCACGGCAGGTGACAAGCCGAAGGTCCTGTTTGTGCTGGATACCTCGGACAGTATGGCATATAAGGTGCCGAGGGATGAAGATGGTGATGGTAATCTGGATGATGATGGCAATGGAGATATTATTGATCCAACCGATCCGAGTCGTATTGAAGTTCTTGGTAATGCGATGGAAAACCTGCTGACGAGTCTGGACAATGTGCGGGTCGGCATCATGCGTATGAATGGGGCACAGGAACCCTCATCCGGAGGGACATCGCTCGCCTGCGGCCTTCCGATGCAGCGTGCTGCCAATGGCGAGACTTATGATAGACGTATGCGTGATACTAGTCATCAGGGCAATACCGGCAGGACATCGGCCAATTCCCGTAATGCCTGTTATATCCCGACGGGGGGCACAGTGTTGTTTCCGGTGGCGGACCTGGATGAGAGCGTGGCTGGCATGTCCGGTGGGACTCCGACGGTGTCCTCCATTTTGGTGCCGATCTCTGAAAGCAATGATGATGTTGCGCATATTCCCGGCGAGAATATTCAATTTAACAATCGTTTACTGCAAATCGCCCATCAGCAGTGCGGTGCCGGCACAGCATCTTATCAATCAGAGGTATTGACAATTGCTGATGATGCGGATGATGTCGGGCAGCGACCCGGGCAATCGCTACTGGAAGAGGTGGATGTTGGTGGTATTGGTGAGCTCTTTACCGGTTTTCGTTTTCAGAATCTCAGCCAGATTCCGATAGGTGCCTATATTGAAGAAGCCTATATGGTATTCCTTTCGGAGGGCGCGCAAACCGATGCGGTGAGCGTCACCATATATGGTGATATCAGCAACAATCATAATCCACCGCCGTATACTCCTGCGAACGGCCCTCAAAATCGCATTAACGGCAATCCGAATAATTTGGCATCGGCCCGGGTAAACTGGTCGGATATCGTTTCGGTAGCAGATAACGTGGGGTTTCGGTCACCGGACATCACGCCCATTATCCAAGAGATTGTCCGTTCCGGTAACTGGACACCGTCACGCCCTATATCCCTCTTGATGGATATTGATAGTGGGGGCGGCAACCGAAATATTGCTGATCGGCCTTCTGGTGGTCCCCCTCTGGGGGCTGCTCAACTGATTGTCAGTTATTGTGTGCCTGGGTCGCCGGAGGATGCGGATATCGGATTGCGTTTTCAGAATGTTCGTATTCCGCAGGGTGCGACCATTACCGATGCGGATATTGTATTTACTGCCGGCAATCAACCGACAAATCCGGGTTTCGGTAATTTGCGGATATGGGTCGATGTCAACGGCAATGCCGATCCTTTTAGTGCCGCCGTACCACCGGGGCATGTAAGCCGGGGTCTTGCGATTTCTGCGCAGTGGCCCATGCCAAATCTGGTTGGCGATAGATACATCACCCCTTCATTGACTTCATTGGTACAAGCCGTGGTGAACAATCCCGGTGACTGGTGTGGCGGCAACGACATGGCGTTTGTCATCACCGGTGATGCCGGTAGCGATCTGGTCCGGGTAGTCAGCAGCTATGACGATGACCCTGCCCGAGCGCCGGTACTAAGAGTGACGTATGATACCAGTGGGATCAGTGGTAGTGATACCGGGTGTAACAAGGTTGATTACAATATCCCGGTGGGCAGTCGTTTTCATGATGCCGAGCAACGCCAGAATAACAGTGTTCTAGTGTCATCAGGGACATTTAACCTCGGGAATGCGAGTGAGTACGGACTCATCTTTTCGCTGCCGGTTGAACAGGGTATTACGGTGGACGAGGCACTTTTGCAATTCACGGTGAATCAGGTGAACAACAATGGTCCGGCCGATTTCTTTGTGAATGCCCAGAATACTGGTAATGCCCCGGACTTTTCAACCATGTCCGATGATATTGGCAGTGGTCGCCCCCGAGTGAGAGGGGGCAACGGTGATAATGTTGAAGAAGTTCCGCGCCGCACATCAGTTGTTGTTGATGATGAGTTTACGTTGGATGTAACTTCTCTGGTCCAAGATGTTATCTATCGTTCAGACTGGACCCGGGATAACCAGGTTGCCCTGTTTGTCAGAGGTGATAATGGGATTCGACGCCGGGTTCATTCCTATGATGGTGATGCGGTCAAGGCACCCCGCCTGCTACTGAGGGTAGAAGAGGAGCAAAGTACGCTTAGCACTACCACGGTGCGCCGCCGCTTGCTGGAGATCAATGACTCAATTGATATCAGCAGTCTGCTGGTATGGACTCCGAGTGTGGAAACCTTGTATGAGTCGGCACTGTACTGGCGAGGCAAGGGGGTTCATTTTGGCAGACAGCGGGGTGCGGCCAGATTGGGTACGCTGACGGTCCCGCTGCATAACGGTTCAATGGAGATCATTGATTATACCGACAGCATGCACAAGACCGTTACAAGCCATCCGGATTCCTGGACCGGTGGTACCTATGATGGTGGAGTTGGCGGCACAAACTGTCAATTCTCTAATGCCCCGAACTGCGCACAGGATCAGATCACCGGTAATCCGGTCTATACCTCGCCGATCAGCGTGGATGAGTGTGCCTCCAACTACACCATCTTCCTGACGGATGGTGCACCAACCCTGACCAACCAGGACACCGAAGATCGGATCATTGCCGAGTTTCCTGAAATCAGTGCCTGTGAAGCCAATGATCCGAGCATCAATGCGCAAGATCAAAACGGACGCTGTGCCGTCGAGATGGCCCGCGCCATGGCGAATAACGACCAGGACGGCGATGCCACCAATGGCGAGCAGACCGTTAGAACCTATACGGTGGCTTTTAACCTTCAGGATAATGATGCCACGAACTGGTTGGCCCAGATCGCCAATGCGGGTGGCGGGCAGTTTTACAACGCCTCTGATGCATCGCAGCTGGCCAATGTGTTTGACCGGATATTCGGTGAGGTGTTGTCTTCGTCGACCACTTTTTCATCGCCGGCAATTACGACCAATTTCTTTAACCGTACCCGCAGTCGGGACGAGATTTACTTCGGTTTGTTTACCCCCAAACTGGAAAAGAGATGGGACGGCAATGTCAAGCGATTCCGGGTTTGTGTCGATGACAATACGATCGATCCTGTATCCGGCCAGTCTTGCACTGCCGCCCAAGTGGAAGAAACCGCTATTCTGGATCAGCGCGGCAATGATGCGGTGGATCCGGCCACACTGCTGTTTGTCGATAGCTCCGAGAGCTATTGGAGCTCCGGACCGGATGGCAGCAGTACGGTGGCTGGCGGTGCCGGTGCTGAGGTGACGGACTATACTGCCCGAACCTTCTACACAGATGAGGATAGTTCAGGCTTTCCGTCCACACTACCGGTAGCACTCAATGTCACCGGTTTCACCTTCGACAGTACGAATTGGAATTCCACCGATATCGACCATGTTCGTGCTCTGGTTTGTAATGATCCGACCCTGCTCAATCCCGGTGACGAGTGCTACAACAAGATGCTCTGGCTTCTGGGTCGGGATATCACCGATGAGGACAGCGATGGGGATACTATCGAGACGCGCTGGGGCATGGGCGATATTGTGCATGCCAGCCCGGTGGTCATTACCTACGGCTTTTCCGATACGGTGGTTGCTAACGGTCAGGTCGATCCCGGTGAAAGCCTGATTGACAAGTTGATTGTCAATACCAACGACGGCGGGATGCGGATGGTCAATCCGGACGATGGTACCGAAGACTGGGTGTTCATGCCGACCGCTACCCTGCTCAATGTCGGCGAGCTCTACGATAATGACCAGGGGCAGCATTTGTACGGTCTGGATGCCACACCAGTGCTGCATCAGATGGATGTCAATAATGATGGGATTATTACCCCATCCGAGGGCGATTTTGTCCGTATTTATCAGGTGATGCGCCGGGGCGGTCGGTTTGTGTATGCGCTTGATTTAACGCCCACAGCCCCGTTATCGGCATCATCGGATCCGATTACACCGAAGCTGTTATGGCGCATCCAGGGCGGCACCGGTGATTATACCCGCATGGGTGATACCTGGTCTCGTCCGGTACTGGCCACCATCAACGTCCGAGATAATTTCGGCGACCTGAGTCCAAAGGACGTGCTCATCATGGGCGGCGGCTATGACAATGACCTGGATAATAACTTCGGAACCAGCAATGCCAATCCCAATCTCGGTAATGCCCTTTATATCATTGACCCGGATAACGGTGAGAAACTGCTCTCAATCAGTCATGCCCCATCTGGCGGTATTGCGTCGAGCGGTGCCGATATTCAGGTTCGGACACCGCTGTTTCGGAACTCGATTACCGCCGGTATCAGCGTACTCAACAGTGACGGAGATCTGGGCAACATTGATGACCGGCTGTATTTTCCGGATACCGGCGGCAATGTCTGGCGAGTGGACCTTGGTGATGATATCCTGGCAGACGGTTCGGGGCTTTATACCGGCCCGTTGGCAGCAGGTGAAAACAAGACCATTATCGGTCGTGTGGCGGCATTGTCTGGCAATATGCCGGCGGGCGAGCGGCGTTTTTATCATGATCTGACGGCGGTACAGGTGATTGATACAGAGTATACCGACACGACCACCGCCACCGATAATAACGAAGGCAGGCTGACCTATCTGCTGATGAGCAGTGGTTATCGTGCTCATCCGCTTGATGGTGTCGTGGAAGACCGTTTTTATGCCCTCAGAGACAAGGTCATCGGTCATCTGATGGATAATCAGGGCAATGATCGTCTGGCCGATGGCGTAGGCTTTCGGTTTCCGATACAGGAAGCAGGCCTAGAATCGGTGACCACCCAGACACTCGATGATAGCACCCGAAATGCCGCAAGCCAGGCGCGTGTCCGTCGGGCTCGGGGCTGGTATCTGGATTTCCCCGACAGGGGAGAAAAAGGTTTAAGTACCATCACGGTACTGAGGGGGCAGGTCTTTTTTACCACATATGTCCCCGCAGATATGTCCATGCCGGGAAGCAATATGCGTTGCTCGGCTGATATTGGCGAATCATTCGGCTATTCTATAAGTCTGGCGACCGGCGGTGCGGTGATTGACTGGGATCAGCTCGGTGGTCTGGATATTACAGATCGAAGACGCTATCTCGGTGCCGGTCTGACCTCCGATCCCTTGCCGATTTTTACCGATGCCGGGGTTAAAATTATTACCGGTCTGCAGCAAAGCGTACAGGCACTGAGCGGATTTTTCAGTTCAAACGAACGTACATACTGGTATCAGGACAATTAAATTTATTCTTGAGAGAGGATATCCCGAGTGAAAGCCATATTTCCCTTTGAATCGATCTGTATCAATCGTAGTCGCGGCTTTACCCTGGTTGAGCTGATGATTGTGATGGTTGTTATCGGCCTGCTGACCGCAATCGGCTATCCAAGTTACACTGCCTATCTTGATCGCAGCAAAAGGGCAGAAGGCAAGGCGTTTCTTTTAGAGACCGCCCATCGTATGGAGCGTTTTTATTCCGATTGTAACAAGTATCCACTCAGGCTCGGGACGGCGAATAATTGTACCACTAACACAATCAATGCCCCGTCCAAAAGTCCAAACGGTCACTATCGCGTGTTTGTGACCCAAAATGCTGGTCTTGGTTTTCCTAATTTTACTTTGTCGGGGAGGCCGAATAATTGGACAGATAATGATTGTAGAGTATTGACTCTTGACAGCCAGGGAGAACGTGGTCGTCGAGGTACGGGAGGCAAGACAGCAGAAGAATGTTGGGGTAAATAACATAACAGCCTGCAACCGATTACTTCGTCGACCGTATCGTTCACTTATGTCCGAAATATTGCTGCAGGTTCGGCGGGTTGGTGCAGCTTGTTTGCGTGCCCTAGCAGCAGCCCTGGTTTTTTCATTCTTCTGGGCTGTGCCCGTATTATCTCAAAGTACGAGTAATGAGCAGCTTGCACAGGCCGATATTATACTGGCAAAGATCGTCTCCGGGCGGGCATCCTTAAGCGATATCAAGTCCGGCTTGAGCGTGGGAAAACCCGGTGATACGGCCAATCTTCTGCATGCACTTCATACCATGCGTGATAGCCTGATAGTCACAAAACTTTTGCACGCAATCTGGTACCAGAGACACGACCTGCACCCGGATATCCCCTGGGAACGCCTTGAATTACCACTGGTGCGGGTTGCATTGGCTTCTACCCTCAACCGCACCTTCGGCAGCAATACCGCGGAATTTCTTGACTACATTCGCGAGCAGCGGGACAACGAAATTTTTCTGGTACGTTCACAAGTGGCTGTTGCCCTTGGAATGAATGGCGACCCGCAGGATATTGATACGCTTGCCGGCTATGTATCGGACAAAAGCGACCATGTTGCCAAGAGTGCTATCACCGGGTTGGCCTTTATGTACAATGCCAAGGCTAGGGAAGAGCTTATCCATCTGCTTGAGCTGCAAAGCGATAACGATAAAAGGGCGCGCCTGATACGGAAGGCATTGTTACATACCTATAGCTGGGCGGAAAATCAGTAAATCTACCGATCGCTGAAAATATTGCACACCGGTCACCACGTCACGGCTTTTGTCGTTTTCCGTCTCGTCGTTTATCTTTTTCTATCAATGCGTAAGCCGAATGGTTGTGGATGGACTCGAAGTTTTCTGACTCGACCACGTATCGAATAACCCGACTATCTCTGTTCAGCCTGGCGGCAACATCGCGCACCATATCCTCGACAAATTTGGGATTGTCATAGGCGCGCTCGGTGACATGTTTTTCGTCGGGCCGTTTGAGCAGGCCATAGAGCTCGCAGGATGCTTCCTGTTCGACGATGTCAATGATCTCCTCTATCCAGATAAAGTCCTTCGCGCAGATGTCAACCGTGACATGCGAGCGCTGATTGTGGGCACCGTAGTCAGATATTTTTTTTGAGCACGGACACAGGCTGGTCACGGGCACAACGACTTTTACATTGACGCAGATTTCACCGTCCAGCTTGGCGCCGTTGAATGTAACTTCATAATCCATGAGGCTTTCCACGCCGGAAACCGGGGCTTTCTTGCTGATGAAATAGGGGAACGTCATCTCGATGTGACCGGATTCTGCCTCCAGCAGATCCGTCATCTCATGCAGCATGTCTTTGAAGGACCGGACTGTAATCTCACGTTCATGCTGATTAAGTATGCTGACAAAGCGCGACATATGGGTACCTTTGAAATGCTTTGGCAAGTCAACATACATATTGAAGTTGGCGATGGTATGTTGCTCTCCGCCGGATCGATCTCTAACCCTGACGGGGTGTCGGATGTCCTTGATGCCAACCTTGTCAATGGCAATCTGCCGGGTGTCTGCGCTCTGCTGCACATCTGCAATGCTGGGCAGGTCGTCTTGGGCTGTTATGGCACTATCCATAAATTACTGCTCGTTGTGAAGTTTCGGGAAATGTCCTGGTCGCCTGTTAAATGATTAAGCCTCAGGGTTGCCAGCATATTAAAGTGCGGCAGAGTTGGCAATTGGATCGGCCTGATGCCTTTGCAGGAAGGCTTCTATGCCGTCCGGGTCAAGCTGACACTCAGCCAGCTGCTCTTCCCTCTCCGCGTGTTCAATGTGCCGGTCCGGTAATCCATGCCGGATGAGCGGGGTATTGATCTCGCTGAGGTTCAGAAATTCAGCCACGCCACTGCCAGCACCACCTGTGATGCTGTTTTCTTCAATAGTAACCAGGATATCATGGGTTGTAGCCATGTCACGGATCAGGTCTTCATCAAGCGGCTTGACGAAGCGCATATCGACCAGGGTGGCATCGAAGCGTTCGGCGGCCTGACGGGCAGCTGCAACCATGGTGCCGAAGGCCAGTATCGCCATACGGTGTCCCTGACGAATGATTTTGGCTCTGCCGATTGGCAAGCTGCCAAGTTTAGTCTGGATATTAGTGCCTGGTCCTCTGCCACGCGGATAGCGTACAGCCGCAGGGCCTTGGTATCGAAAGCCGGTTGTCAGCATTTTGCGGCATTGATCTTCATTTGAGGGGGCCATGATAACTATGTTTGGCAAGCAACGCATGAATGAATAATCGAAAGCACCGCCGTGGGTTGGTCCGTCCGGGCCGACGACACCTGCACGGTCAATGGCAAGCAGGATATCAAGATTTTGTATGGTCACGTCGTGTACAAGCTGGTCGTAGGCCCTCTGCAGAAAAGTCGAATAGATGGCTACTACAGGCTTCATGCCGTCACATGCCATGCCGGCAGCAAAAATCAGTGCATGTTGTTCCGCGATGGCGACATCGTAGTAGCGTTCCGGGAAAATTTCAGAGAATTTCACCAAGCCGGAACCCTCGCGCATTGCCGGTGTAATGCCAATCAGTCTTTTGTCCTGAGCAGCCATATCACAGAGCCATTCGCCAAATATCTGGGTATAGGTTGGTGACGATGCACCTGCTGATTTTTTTATGCCGGTATCCGGGTCGAATGGTGTAACACCGTGGTAAGTAACCGGGTTTTCTTCAGCCGGTATGTATCCCTTGCCTTTCTTTGTGATGATATGCAGCAGCCGGGGACCCTTGTGTGTCTTGAGGTTTTGCAGAGTTTTGATTACGGTTGGCAGGTCATGCCCATCAATAGGACCGTAATAGCTGATATCAAGCTCTTCAAACAAGGTCCCTGGCGCCACCATGCCCTTAACATGTTCTTCCGCGCGGCGTGCGATCTCCCACATGGGAGGTACAATTTCCAGCAGCTTTTTGCTGCCCTCGCGCATACTTGAGTAGGTTTTGCCCGACAAAATCCGAGTAAAGTATTTTGACAGTGCGCCAACATTCGGCGAGATCGACATTTCGTTATCATTTAGAACGGTCAATAGATCGGCCTGGATATCGCCACAATGGTTCAGGGCTTCAAATGCCATGCCGGCAGATATGGCTCCATCGCCGATAACGGCAATATATTTTCTATCAATGTCCTGTTGCCTGCCGGCAACTGCCATGCCCAGAGCAGCACCGATTGAGGTACTGGAATGCCCCACACCGAAGGTATCGTATTCGCTCTCTTTGCGTTTCGGGAAGGGTGCCAGTCCGCCTTTTTTACGAATAGTGCCGAGCTGATCACGTCGTCCTGTCAGCACTTTGTGCGGATAGCTCTGGTGGCCAGTATCCCAGACAATACGGTCATTGGGGGTATCGAAAACATAATGCAGAGCAATGGTCAGCTCTACCATTCCCAGCCCTGCACCGAAGTGACCACCGCAGCCCGATACGGTCTCAATCAGATAGGTGCGCAATTCATCCGACAGCTGCAGCAATTCATTTACCGATAACTGGCGCAGGTCCGATGGCTTATTTATGCGGGTTAGCAGAGGATAGGTGTCCATGGGCCGATTATCCTGTACAAAGATACTGATTACACCATGCGTTGTATTGAAAATGTCAATAAAGCGATTAAATCGGTGAGAGTGTGGCAGATTGAGGGAGCTTTGAACAGATCCATCCGGAGGGCCTGTCAAGGTACAAAGTATGGCAAAGCAGTTTTTGCTTTACGCTTAAAACCAGTGACTTGCCTTTATGGAATGACCCTGTTGATACATCTCTGAGTTGAGGAAATTTCCAGAGCTGATCGGAGCTTCTTCGGGGTACTTTTTTCAACAATCGCGCCGGACAATATACCGGCCCAGCTCAACAAGTTGACTTGTGTCATACCGTAACGTGTCCAGCGCGGAAATTGCTTGCTCCAGGAGCTCTTTTTTTCGTCGTTTCGATGCCTCCATGCCGCACAGGGATACAAAGGTTGATTTGCCATTTTCCCGATCAGAGCCCTGCGGTTTGCCCAATTTTGTTGTGTCGCCAATCTCGTCCAGAATATCATCCTGTATCTGGAAGGCGAGACCGATACACTTGGCATAGATTTCCAGCCCGGCGAGCTCTGCCGCACTCACATCCTCGCCACACAGTGCACCCATCTGAATCGCGGCACGGATCAACGCTCCGGTTTTTCTGGCGTGCATTTCTTCCAGTTGTTGCAGAGTGAGGGTCCTGGTTTCAGCCTCCAGATCAATGGCCTGACCGCCCGCCATGCCGAGCGAACCGCTTGCCGCAGTCAGTGCCTGTATAATTTTGAGGCGACTTGAATAGCTTAGTTGTTCTTCATTTGCAATGATATCGAGCGCGAGCGGTTGCAGCGCATCGCCGGCCAATATTGCCATGGCATCGTCATAGGCTTTATGGCAGGTAGGGCGACCGCGACGGAGATCATCATTGTCCATTGCCGGCAGATCGTCGTGGATCAGGGAGTAGACATGAATCATTTCAATAGCGCAAGCCGGCGCGTCCAGAAGGTGATTTGGTGCATCTACAGCCAGCCCGGTGGCATAAACCAGCATGGGACGCACCCGCTTGCCGCCATCCATTATTGAATATCGCATCGCCTCGTGGAGCCTTGTCGGCTGGGTCGCACTGGTTGGGAGATAATCGTCCAGGGCGCGCTCAATGCGCGCTTGGCTGTCGCGCATAAAGGCCTGAAAATCCGGCATAATCAGGTGCTTTCGTCAGAGTTGAAATCAACCAACCTTGTGCCGTCAACATCCTGCATGAGGATCTTGACTTTTTGTTCCGCTTCAGTCAGTGTATTCTGGCAATGACGGGTGAGTCGTACGCCACGCTCAAAATGCTCCAGAGACTGTTCCAGGGTTAATTCACCGGACTCCATAGCCTTTACCAGATCTTCCAACTCTGCCATTGTTTGCTCAAAATTCGGTTCGGTGGATTTGGATTTTTTTCCGGCAGCCATTTATTAACCAGTCGGGCTAGTGTGCGATTACGTGATGATGGTAACGGTAGCGGCTTCCACTCAAATGGTCAATCACTTGGTGCGAATAAAAAATAAGGTATCCAAAGTTGAAACAATGGATTACTCCCCAGATAAAACCGCAGCGAGCTTTAGCTGAATCACAATATTTCTGTGAGGGATGTGTTGCCAGAGACAATGTCACGTAGTCCGGTAAAGATCCATCATCGGTTTTGATGCAATACAACCGCTGACTGGCTTGAGGTCCTGGCCAGATCCGAGCATCTTATGCTGATCGTTTTCGTAAGGCACCGGATAATCCGGGTGATTTGGGCTGATGGTTCGTAAACGGAAAACTTGCCGCAAGCGCAGGGTCGTACTACCCTACGCGCGCTTTTGTCTTTCGGGGGTGCAGGTGCATATCATCATACGGCTTTGTGCAGCCTTTGCTTTAATGGCTGTTTGCCTGCCACTTTTCCCTTCTGGTCCGTTATTTAATGCTGAGGAAGACGGTGTCATGCCTCTTGGAATCGGTGTTCAGGAATGGGAATTCCACGAACACCAGATGAGTCTGCCGAGCTACCCTGAGCAGAAAAAACTGGTACCTGTTGATATTGATGCTCCCTATGCCCGGTTTAAGTATTTTATTGATCCGGAGTCCATTCAGGTCGGTAACAATGGACTGACATCGCAGCTTACAATGATTATTGAGGCTCGGTCGGGTTATCAGAATATTCTTGTTGAGCGTTACCGTTGTGATACTCATGGGTATAAAACGCTGGCGTATGGAACCGGCAGCAAGACATTTCATAGATACCACGATCCTGTTTGGGAAAATATCAGCCGGCGCAGCGGTTCCGGGTTGGATTACCGGCGTGACCTGATCACGTTTTATCTGTGTGACGGAAACGGCGCGGCCTTGCCCAAAAGGGAGATATTGCGGCGGGTAGCGTTCCCTGACGACATATCCACAAGCGGCAACGGATTCTGAAGCATAATGAACGGAGAATATGACGCCTCGTCAATTGAAGTATTAAGTGGGCTGGAGCCGGTACGCAAACGACCGGGCATGTACACTGATACTACCCGGCCTAATCACCTTGCTCAGGAGGTGATCGACAACAGCGTTGACGAGGCGATTGCCGGACACGCCGGCAAGATTGAAGTGACTTTACATAAGGACGGTTCCCTTGAGGTTGTCGATGATGGGCGCGGGATGCCGGTCGATGTACACCCGCAGCAGAAGGTTCCGGGTATCGAAGTGATTCTGACCAGGCTTCATGCCGGTGGTAAGTTTTCCGATAAAAATTACCGGTTTTCCGGTGGTTTGCATGGCGTCGGAATCTCTGTCGTTAATGCCCTCTCCAGGGCATTGGAGGTATGGGTTCGACGTGGTGGCAAGGAATATAACATTGCCTTCAAGGGTGGTAATAAGATATCTGACCTGGAAGAGGTGGGTAATGTCGGCAAACGCAACACCGGTACAACCCTCCGTTTTTGGCCGGATGGCCAATATTTTGATTCAGTAAATTTTTCTGTCGTACGGCTCAAGCATGTATTACGGGCGAAAGCGGTTTTATGTCCTGGCCTGAAAATCAGGTTCTACAGCGAGCAGGACAGGGACAGGGAAGAATGGTATTTTGAAGATGGCCTGCAGGACTACCTGACCGATTCCCTGCGGGGGTTGGAGGTTCTGCCGGATGCCCCTTTTCTTGGCAGCATGCAAGGTGAGAAGGAGGCAGCTGATTGGGCAGTTCAGTGGCTTCCCGAAAACGGGGAGCCTGTGACTGAAAGTTATGTCAATCTTATTCCTACCGCACAGGGTGGGACACATGTAAACGGGCTGCGCACGGGACTTACCGAGGCCATAAGGGAGTTTTGCGAATTTCGGAATCTGTTGCCGCGTGGTATCAGGATTACACCGGAGGATGTCTGGGGGAGATGCAGCTATATCCTGTCCGTAAAAATGTCCGAACCCCAATTTTCCGGGCAGACCAAAGAGCGTCTGTCGTCCCGTGAGACCTCCGTGTTTGTTTCTGGTGTGGTAAAAGATGCCTTTAGTCTCTGGCTTAACCAGCACCCTGAGGCAGGTGAGCATATTGCCAGGCTGGCCATAGCCAATGCGCATAAACGTCAGAAGACGGGTCAAAAGGTTGCCAGAAAACGGGTCACGTCGGGGCCGGCACTGCCGGGCAAGCTCGCGGACTGTAGTTCTCAGGATTTAGGCAGAACGGAACTTTTCCTGGTTGAAGGTGACTCAGCCGGTGGTTCTGCCAAGCAGGCACGGGACCGGGAATTTCAGGCAATCATGCCGTTGCGCGGCAAAATTCTGAATACCTGGGAGGTGTCGCCGGAGCAGATTCTGGTTTCGCAGGAAGTTCACGATATATCTGTGGCGATAGGTGTGGAGCCGGGCAATGGAGACCTCAAAAATGTACGATATGGCAAGATATGCGTACTGGCAGATGCAGATTCGGACGGTTTGCATATTGCCACCCTGTTATGCGCGCTATTTGTTCGGCATTTTCGTCCGCTGGTGGAAGCCGGACATGTGTATATGGCTATGCCGCCCCTGTTTCGTATTGATATTGGCAAGGAAGTTTTCTATGCGCTTGATGAAGCCGAGCGCGAAGGCATACTTGATCGCATCAAGGCTGAAAAGCGTAAAGGGAAAATCACCATCACCCGTTTTAAGGGGCTGGGCGAGATGAGCCCCAAACAGCTTCGTGAATCTACCATGTCACCCGATAGTCGCCGCCTGGTGCGGCTTGTACTTGATCCCGGCGACCGCACCAATCGAATGATGGATATGTTACTTGCCAGGAAACGTGCCGCAGACAGAAAAATCTGGCTGGAGAAAAAAGGCGACAAGGCCGAAGTGTAGCGGATTGATGCGAGCCTCGAAAAACCGTGGCGGACGCTACCGGAGCAAGGTATCACAAGCACAGTGCGCGCTGGGCGCGAGAACCGCAGTGCGTCAGCCGATGCACCAGGATTTCCGGTATTGCGCAGCAGGCTTTTAGAGGTTTTCTGATGCCTTTTACTATCAAGCATGGGGTTTCGCTGCAGCCATTGAATACCCTTGGTGTTAATGCTGTTGCTGAAGAATATTGCCTCGTCACCTCTGTCCAGGGCTTGGCGGAGCTGCTTGCAGAGCATCGACCGATGCTCATCCTGGGTAGTGGAAGCAACCTGCTTTTTGTCGATGAGCGGCTTACAGGTCTGGTGTTGCAGCCACGGCTGACAGGAATTAAGGCGGTTTCTTTCGATTCTGAACATGTCCTTGTTACAGCGCACGCCGGCGAAGACTGGCATCAGTTGGTGTTGTGGTGTCTTGGGCGCGGCTATGGTGGTTTGGAAAATCTGTCTTTGATTCCAGGTAGTGTTGGTGCGGCACCGGTACAGAACATTGGTGCCTACGGCGTTGCGCTGGCTGATACCTTGTATCAGGTAGAAACCATGAATATGGTTACTGGCGACATGGAAATTTTCACCAATAGCGAATGCCGGTTTACATACCGTGACTCCGTTTTTAAGTCCGGGCCCAAGTCAGCAAGAGTCATCGTCTCGGTATCGTTCTTGTTGACGAAGAAAAAACATCGCCTGAATACATCATATGCTGCCCTCGGAGCAAGCCTGCATGCACAAGGCATATGTCATCCCGGTATTCAGGATATATCCCGAACAGTCATTCATCTGAGACAAAAAAAACTGCCTGATCCCGCGCAAATTCCCAATGCCGGCAGTTTTTTTAAGAATCCGGTGATCAGTGATGGCGCATACCGGGAAATTTTTCTGCAATACCCGGATATGCCGGGTTTCAGGTTATCGAATCAGACGGTAAAAATCCCGGCCGGCTGGCTTATAGAACAATGTGGCTGGAGGGGGTTTCGTGGGCCGCGTGCCGGCGTACACGATCAGCATGCCCTCGTTCTGGTCAATCATAGCGGTGCGTCAGGATTGGAAATTTATGACCTTTCCGCAGAAATTATCGACAGCGTCGCCGCAAGATTCGGAATTATCCTGCAGCGAGAGGTGCATGTCATTCCATGCCGGACCGGATGAAGCGAGCTTCCTATGGATTTCGGCAAATACCAGGGCAGCCCTGATTAAATCAGAGATCTTCTGATGCTATTCATGGAGTAGCGGGTTACTGACAGAGTTCAGTCTGCCGCGCCAGTATTTCGCCTGTCGGGCATCTTTCGGCAGCCCGCGGCAGCCACATTCGTAAATATGGATAAGCATTTTTATCGCGTTTTCGTTGCCGCCTTCGCCGGCCTGTCCCAGCCATTGCACGCCAGAGATGATATCTCTGGAGGTGCCCTTGCCGCTGCTGTAAAGCACCCCTGTCAGGTGTTGTGAGTCGCTGTCGCCTGTCAGCGCCTTGGCGTGGGCGATATCAAATGCTTGTCTGAAGTATTGTCCGGCGCGAGCCGGGTCTTTTTTGAAGGCGATGCCTTTATCGAATAAAACGCCCAGTGAAGCATAGGCACGCGGATCATTCTGCCTGGCCCGCTCATTCCATATATTGATCGCTTTGGCATACCAACTCATGGCCATATCATGACTTTTTGTGACACCGTGACCTGCCTGATACATGCGTCCGAGTCCCAGCATGGCGTCAGGGCTACCGTCAGCAGAAAGCCGGGTAAATATGTCAAAGGCCCGGTCGTAATTACCATAGTTCAGCGCCTGTTCGGCCTCTCCCAGCGGTTCGGCAGCAACCAGACAGGCGCTCCAGAGCAGGCACAGCGATAAAGTCAATCGGATGAATGATCGATAAGGCATGATGCGGACAACATCACCCATCATGTTTTTCCCATATCAGGATGCGATTATTGACCGGCATTTCATAATCCCTGGCAAGCTCCATATTTTGCTGCTGCATCAGCGTTCTTAATTCCGAGACATCCCGAACGCCACTTAAGGGGTCGTGATTTTTCAAACAGCTATCAAAGTGCGCATTGCTCTCGGCGGTGTGTTTGCCATCATACATAAACGGGCCATACAGGCAGAATTTGCTACCGGGCGATAGTATTTTTCCGGTATTTCTTACCATTCCCTGCACGCCAGCCCAGGACATGATGTGAAAGGTATTCGCGCTGAACACGGCATCGAAGGCCAGCGGTGGCCAGTCTTCTCTGGCATCCAGCAGGAGCGGTCCGGCGATATTATCATGCCCGGCCTCATTGAGCCACATACGGATACCCGCATGATTTTCTTCCAGGTCGGAACAAGTCCAGTGTAACCGGGGCAGTTTTTCCGCAAAATACACCGCATGTTGACCGGTACCGGAACCGACTTCCAGGACGCGCAGTCTGCCCTCAAATTCGATTTTGAGAATATCAAGAATCGGCTCCTTGTTTTGCTCGCTGGATTCGGCAAAGGGTTTCATGGCGGTTATTCCGGTTTGTGGCAAAAGCCGATTGTACGTGACTTGCCGCCGGAGTATATGGTGATTGTTGTTCGCCCGGTCTCAAGCTGGAAATATCGGCAGCCACACAGAGGGTTGAGCGACAGCCGTAGTGTGGCGAATGCAAAATACGGCGGCATATTTCTTTGCTGCTTTGTTAGACTTAACCGATGGATGTGTCTCATATATTGAAAGAACTCAATACTGCCCAGCGTGAGGCAGTCTCGTCTCCCGAAGGGGCGATACTGGTTCTGGCGGGTGCCGGCAGCGGCAAGACCCGGGTTCTTGTGCATCGTATAGCCTGGCTGATTGAAGTTGTCGGTGTATCTCCCCATCGCATCATGGCAGTCACCTTTACCAACAAGGCGGCGCATGAAATGCGTGCCAGGGCGGAAGGCATATTACAGACGCCGGTCGGTGCCATGTGGATTGGTACGTTTCACGGATTGGCGCATCGCTTTCTCCGTCAACATTGGCAGGAAGCCAGGCTGATTCAGGATTTTCAGATCCTGGATGCCGACGATCAGTACCGGCTGATTCGGCGGGTAATGAAATCACTGGAGATGGATGAGGCACGCTATCCGCCCCGGCAGGTACAATGGTTTATCAATACACAAAAGGACGAAGGGCGCCGCGCCCGGCATATCAACGACTATGACAACCCCATCCAGAAGCAGATGATCAATGTCTATCGCGCCTACGAAGAAGCCTGTCAGCGTGCCGGGCTGGTTGACTTTGCCGAGTTGCTGTTGCGCACCCAGGAGACTTTGCGCGATACCCCGGATTTACTGGAACATTATCAAGGACGCTTTACCCATATTCTGGCAGATGAATTTCAGGATACCAATACGATTCAGTACGCCTGGATACGCCTGCTGGCCGGTGAGCGGATCTATCCTTTTGTTGTAGGCGATGACGATCAATCCATATATGGCTGGCGAGGTGCGCGTGTCGAAAATGTCCTGAGCTTTCCCAAAGACTACCCCCGGGCGAAGGTCATCCGGCTGGAACAGAACTATCGCTCCACCGGCAATATCCTGGCGGCTGCCAATGCGCTGATCAGCCATAACGCAGGCCGCATGGACAAGCAGCTCTGGACAGATGACGCCGATGGTGCCCCGCTTGAACTGTATGCCGCCTGGAACGACAGAGAAGAAGCACGCTTTGTTATTGATCGCATAGAGCAGGCGACTGACAAAGGCATATCGTATGCGGACATCGCCATCCTGTACCGCTCCAATGCCCAGTCGCGCCTGTTTGAAGAACTGCTGGTTGCCAGAGAAATACCATATCGGGTATATGGTGGCCTGCGCTTCTTCGAGAGGGCCGAGATCAAGGATGCACTCGCCTATCTGCGTCTGGTGAATAACCGTGATGATGATGCCTCATTTGAGCGCATAGTGAATATGCCGAGCCGGGGCATTGGTGAGCGCACCTTGGACACGGTGCGGCTGACAGCGCGGGAACAGGGCGTGACCCTGTGGCGCGCAGCGGTATCACTCACCCGGGGAGGTCCCCTTACGGCGCGCGCCAGGAGTGCCCTGCAGGCCTTTGTCGAGCTGATTGACTCCCTGGCAGAGCAGGTGAACGACATGGATTTACATGAACAGGTCGATCATGTGATCAAGTATTCAGGGCTGGCAGACCATTATGCCCGCAGCACAGGCGAAAAGGCCGAGCAAAAACAGGAAAATCTGAAAGAACTGGTCAGTGCCGCACAAGGGTTCGCGCATGACTACGACCCGGACAGCCAGCCGGAGATGGACATGTCGACCGCATTTCTGACCCATGCGGCACTGGAGGCCGGTGAAGGACAAAGCACCATCGGAGAAGCCAGCGTACAGCTGATGACGTTGCACAGCGCCAAGGGACTGGAATTTCGGCTGGTGTTTTTGTGTGGCATGGAAGAACAACTGTTCCCCCATGTACGCAGCGCCGATGACGGGCAGGGCCTTGAGGAAGAGCGCCGGCTGTGTTATGTCGGAATTACCCGTGCCCGTGAAGAGCTGATACTGAGTTATGCCGAGACCAGAACCCTGCATGGCAGAGAAGACCATCGGGAAATCTCCCGGTTCATCAAAGAAATACCGGCCGGCCTGCTCAATGAAATACGCCCCGGCGGCGATACCTTCCTGTCTGCCGGCCGGGCAGGTCAACCCGTTTACCATGACCGTTCCCCGTCAGCAGGCCGCTTCAGGCTGGGCCAGCGCGTCAATCACAGCAAGTTTGGTGAAGGCACAGTGACAAACCTGGAAGGCGCCGGAGCCCATGCCCGAATCGAAGTCAATTTCGCCGAAGCAGGCCCGAAGTGGCTGGTAATCGCCTATGCCAACTTACAGGTGATATAGTGATTCGATCAGATAAGCCTGCCTGCAGCAGGCAGACCCTGGGCAGGTATATCCTGAATGGTTCGGAGGATGCCAAACGGTCGGGCATTCGGTATCATGGTCAGAAATCATTCAGGCCTGCCCGCAGCAGGCAGGACAGGTAACGAACTTGCCGCCGAAAAAACAGCCACGCAAAATTGATTCCTACGCCCATGACGGGCAGGAAAGGACCAACAATCCGCCTGCCGGACTGGTGACGCCAAAGACTGACCCGGACCGGGGAGAGAAACAGACCTGGCAGCACGACCCGCACCTGGACCCGCAGCTGCAATGGGCCGGCAAGGCCGAGCATACGGCATTCGAGATACCGACCCAATCGCTGCATGTGCATGAGCGCATCGACCCGCGCACCATCATTGAAGCGGTCAGAAACCGCAACGGCAGCAACGGCAGACAGGCATCGCTGTTTGAGCGGGACCGGGACAGGCCGTTGCGCGAGGTGATAGAGTTTTATCAACATGCCCATAACTGGAGCAACCGGCTGATTGCCGGTGATTCCCTGCTGGTGATGAACTCGCTGCTGCAAAAAGAAAATATGGCCGGTTCGGTGCAGTGCGTGTATATGGACCCGCCGTATGGCATCCGGTACGGTTCCAATTTTCAACCGTTTGCGAGTCGGCGCGATGTCAAGGATGGCAAGGATGAAGACCTGACCACCGAACCGGAGGTGATCAAGGCGTTTCGCGATACCTGGGAGCTGGGCATTCATTCCTATCTGACCTATATGCGTGACCGGTTACTGCTGGCAAGGGAGCTGCTCGCCGAGAGCGGGTCATGCTTTGTGCAGATCGGGGATGAGAATGTTCATCATATCCGCGAGATCATGGATGAGGTTTTAGGGGCGGAGAATTTTGTTTCTTTAATTTCCTTCCGCACCAAAATTCCTCTTAACGCGAAAAACTTGCCTAATATCGCTGATTACATAGTGTGGTATGCTAAAAGCAGAGAAAAGCTAAAATTTAGAAGATTGTTTCTGCCCAGAGACTATGGGAAAGATACACAGTTTTCGTCGGTATTGCTACCTGACGGAAGTGTTATTAAAGCGGATCAGGTTGAGGAAAAAGGCAGATCCCATGCTCGCTATTTTAGACTGATCGATTTAATGGCAACAGGATATCAAAAGTCATGTCATTTTGAATTCGAGCTAGAAGGTAAAATTGCCAAACCAAATCCAAGTAACAGTTGGAAAACCACCCCTGAGGGAATGCAAAGACTGATCGCGGCTAATCGCGTTCGCTGGCTAAAAACGGTTCCTGGTTATGTGTTTTATGCGGATGACTATCCGGTGCGAGAAATCACCAATCAATGGACAGACACACAGGGGGCGAGTGGGAAAACTTATGTAGTCCAGACAGCAGAGAAAATTATTCAACGTTGTATCCTGATGACCACCGACCCCGGTGATCTGATACTTGATCCGACCTGCGGTAGCGGTACAACAGCATATGTCGCCGAGCAGTGGGGCCGGCGCTGGATCACCTGCGATACCTCCCGGGTCGCATTGACGCTGGCGAGACAACGGCTGATGACCGCCACCTTTGACTATTACCAACTGGCCTGGCCTGATGAAGGTGTGGGCAGCGGTTTCGCCTACAAGAAGGTCCTTCATATTACGCTTGGTTCCATTGCCAATAATGAACCGCCACCAACGGAGACGCTGTTTGACCAGCCCATAAAAGACCGCAAACGGGCGCGCGTCACCGGACCTTTCACCGTAGAGGCCGTGCCGTCACCAACCGTGCAGCCGATAGACGATATCAAGGCATCATCGGATTATCAGGCAGACAGGCCGGCAGACGCAACTATCGCCCGCAGCGGTGAAACCCTGCGCCAGGGCGAATGGCGCGATGAGCTGCTGAAAACCGGTATCCGCGGCAAAGGCGGCCAGCGCATTACATTCTCCCGCATAGAACCCCTGCCCTGCCGCTGGCTGCATGCCGATGCCGAAACCCGCCCGGATGATTCCGGTACCGCCAACCTGCAAGAAAAGCCCGCCACCGCCTACCAGCCGCGCCGCGCCGTGGTTGCCTTTGGTCCCGGACACGCCCCGATGGAAGCACGGCAGGTCGAAAATGCCCTGCAAGAGGCGGCGACCCTGAGGCCAAAGCCTGAAATTATTGTGTTCGCCGCATTCCAGTTCGACCCGGAAGCGGCCAAAGACATCGACGAAACCCGCTGGCCGGGCATGACCCTGCTCAAGGCGCAGATGAATGCCGACCTGCAAACCGATGACCTGAAAAAGAAACGCAGCAGCAATGAAAGTTTCTGGCTGATCGGACAGCCGGACATCGAGGTTGAACAAATCAGAAAAGGCAACCTGGCCGGACAATGGCAGGTCCACATGAACGGCTTTGACTATTTCAACACCCGTACCGGCGACCTAGAATCCGGCGACAAAACCAGAATCGCCATCTGGATGCTGGACACCGACTACGACGGCAGAAGCCTGTATCCCCGCCAGGTATTCTTCCCGATGGCCGAAGCCAACGGCGGCTGGAGCAAACTGGCCAGAAACCTGAAAGCCGAAATAGACGAAGGCCTGATAGAATCCTACAAAGGCACCATCTCACTACCTTTTGAACTCGGCAAAAACAGCCGAATCGCCGTCAAAATCGTCGATGACAGAGGCATTGAAAGCCTCAGGGTTATTGATGTTATACCGCAGAGAGTAAAATGATAAGAGAACTTAAATTATCCAATTTTCGGATATTCGGTAAGGAAGTTACCGTAAGATTTCGCCCCATTACCATTCTTATCGGCAAGAACAATGCCGGAAAGTCTTCGATCATTAAATTCCTGCTGATGCTTAAGCAGTCAACGATGAGCACAGAGGGCTTTCTGGCTGCAAATGGAAATGAAGTTGAGCTGGGCAGATTTTATGAGCTAAAAAATAAAAGCGAAAGAATACCTGATCTTAATTTCTCTTTAGAAGTAGATGATCATGTCTCTCCAAGTACGGCTATTTCCAATTTTATCGAGAAGCACTCTCCAGAAAATATAATGTATACGGTC
>JAPYNQ010000082.1 GCA_028289815.1 Gammaproteobacteria bacterium
TGTTCGGGATTAAGGGATGAATGTTGTTTGCGGCATGGAGGCCTGCAGAAAACCGGGCTGCCCGGCACTGCTGCATTGGTTCCTCACAAAAAGCCTATGTCTGTCCGGGTTAATCTGTGTTGAAGCTCTGGGAGGGGCCTCGCACGGTAGAGTCTATTGCGGATGAAGAAAAGGTATTCATTGCAGCCCTCGGATTGGTCAGGGTGTTCAGGGGGCAGAAAATGAAGAAAGAACGGGTATAAGAAAAAGGACAGGGCCGTGAAGGCACCCGGTCTGGAGAACATTATGGGTATCGTTTCTCGCAGCTGTGGGTTTGATCGCCTCACCGGCAAACCTGAATCTGACCGGAATGGTTTGTAATGAATGAAAAAACAGAAAATCTGTGGCAAAAAGCAGAACAGTTTTTTGAGAAAGAAGAGTGGGATAAAGTAATTCAGGTTGCCACGGCACTCATTGATCTCGAAGAACAATCTGATCGTCAGGCAACAGCGTACAGAATTCGTGGTGATGCCTACGATAGCAAGGGTGAGTATGATCGAGCGATAGCGGATTATAGCCGGGCGATCAAGCTGGACCCTGAATATGCAGCAGCGTACAACAATCGTGGTTATGCCTACGCTAACAAGGGTGAGTATGATCGAGCGATAGCGGATTATAGCCGGGCGATCAAGCTGGACCCTGAATATGCAGCAGCGTACAAAATTCGTGGTGATGCCTACGCTAACAAGGGTGAGTATGATCGAACGATAGCGGATTATAGCCGGGCGATCAAGCTGGACCCTGAAGATGCAGGGGTATACAAAATGCGTGGTTATGCCTACGATAACAAGGGTGACTACGAACAAGCGATAGCGGATTATAGCCGGGCGATCAAGCTGGACCCTGAATTTGCAGTAGCGTACCACAATCGTGGTTTAGCTTACAAGCACAAGGGTGAGTATGATCGAGCGATAGCGGATTATAGCCGGGCGATCAAGCTGGCCCCTGAAGAGGCAGTAGCGTACCGCAATCGTGGTGATGCCTACGATAGCAAGGGTGAGTATGATCGAGCGATAGCGGATTATAGCCGGGCGTTCGAACTGGGCCTTGATGAGGATTTTGAAGATCGACCAGAAGTAACTGTTAACACAACACCTGCTCCAAATCAGGAGCAGCAGCAAGCATCTCTTGAAAAGCTGGATGCCTTAATCGGCCTGAAGGATGTCAAGGAGGACTTGAAAAAACTGCTTAATTTTATCAAGGTTCAGGAAATGAGGGTTGAGGCCGGTCACCGGAAATCCGGTATTGGTATGCACATGGTATTCAGTGGTCCGCCGGGTACGGGAAAAACCACGGTGGCGCGCATTCTTGCCGATATCTACAGGGATATGGGCATACTGGAAACCGGTCATCTTGTCGAAACAGAACGCTCCGGGCTGGTTGGTGGTTATATCGGTCAGACGGCGATTAAAACCACAGAGGTGCTGGAAAGTGCGCTCGGCGGCGTGGTGTTTATAGACGAGGCCTATACATTAAGCCGAAAGGCGGCAGGCGACTGGGATTACTATGGTCAGGAGGCTATAGATACACTGTTAAAATTTATGGAGGACCATCGCGAGAATATTGTTGTTATCGTGGCAGGCTATGAAGAGTTAATGAAGGGTTTTATAGATTCAAACCCGGGACTTAAATCAAGGTTTAACAGATATATCCGATTTCCGGATTACAGCCCGGTGGAGCTGATTGAGATATTCAAAAAAATGGTTGGTGATGGCGGTTATCGGCTGGATCGTGATGTGGTAAAAGAAGTCAGCTATAAAATAAAAGAGCTTCGCTCACTTGAGGGCGATCAATTTGCCAATGCGCGCTCGGTAAGAAATCTGTATGAGCGGATTTTACTGGAGCATCCGACTCGTATCGTGAATGAACAGATAACAGATGCCGAGTTGTTATCTGTTATTACAGCAACGGATGTGCGGTCGGTGGATCCGCATCAATTATAGATTTGAGATCACATGGATACTTTTAAGCACTTCAAGGAGAAATTCAAAAAAATCCTTAAGGGAAAACTTGAGGGCTATAGAAACAGTGAGCGGATCCGGCAAGCCGGGGTTTGGCTTGAGGGTAGCACACAGCGTATCCGGCTTTTTTTCCAGGACCATGAGTGGCGTGATTTTATCTTTGAACCGTTTAAGGGGGTCTTTCGACCGCCTGCAAAGACGATGGATGCCGATGTTTATGCCGTGATTACCCAGGTCGCTGTTATCAATGCGGTGCTGGCCGGACTGCCGGGGCGTATGGGCGTCGGTGTTTATGTTTCGATGGCACTTGAAGGCTGGATGGCTTATGTCATAGCCCGTCATGTCGGGCTGAATATTGAAAAGACATCGGATATCTGGAAGTACTTCGGCCTGCTTGCAGCGGCGCTAGGAATAATTCTTTATGGATTCAGGGCGTTTATTGGTTTTGGTTTTTCTCTTTTTTCTATCATTCCGGGTATTAACCCGCTGATTCTGGCGGAAATCCTGGTGACTGATCTGATCGGCGTGTTATTTCTGGCGGGATTTGGTGAGGCCAGAAAAACAGGCAGCTTTACCATTCCGAAGAGATTGATATTTTCAATTTTTTCCCAAGCCTGGGCGATCTTTAAGTACCAGTTTGGGATTTTGAGAGCGGTATTGTCAATCGAAAACCTGAAACTGGTGGGAAGGCGGTTGAAGGCATTTTTATCGGGTGATATCCCGGTCGATATGAAAACCTTCAATGGCGAGACTTTCGCAACCGTTGCTATGGCCTACTTGCTGGCAGGCCGGTATGACACGCTGGACGGCCCCCTGGGAGAGACTTTTCTGAATGCCATTCGGTTGCGATGGTCCGCACAGTTTGATGAAAATGCCACTGTTGAAGACATTGCCGGCCGCTTCCGGGAATATGACGAAGAGCAGCTGGCAGGTGTCATGAATACCATAAAAGGCAAGATGTTTGAAGTTATGGTGGCCGACCAGGAAAACCTGGATAGCGATAGCTGGCAGGCATATATGCATACCGATGAGTCTTTCCCCGGGACGGATATTGTTTTTACCGATATCAGGACAGGCGAACAGGTAGATGTTTCATTGAAGGCAGTTGCCGAGAGTAATACGTCCATGATAGAGCATGCCTTGGTGCGTTATCCTGACAAGCCCATCATGACAACGGAGGAGGCGGCCGCATTATTTGATGATGATTCAAGGGTATTTGGCAGCGGTATCCATTATGAGGACCTGCGAGATATCACTGAAGAGAAGTTTGATCAATTGATTCATTCGATGGAGGTCAATGCCGAGGGCGTTGTTATTGCCGGAGTGGCAGTCGGCAAATTTACAGTGCTGTGGCCATTTTTCATGGCGTATTATCGTAAGAAAATTACCTATGAGCAGTTTGAAACCGTGATGGGGAAAGTTCTGGGTGAAGCGGGCCTGTCACTGGCCTCGCGGATGAGTTATGCCCTGTTGCTTGGGCCGGTATTTGCCTGGTATCTGCTGGCGAGAGGGGTTAAGGGAATGGTGGAGCTGGCTGAGTCGGCCGGGGCAAAGAGGTATATTGAGTTTATACCGAAGAAATCAGCTACATGAGCCTTGATTTACTATGGTCAAAAACCGAAAGCACCGAAGATGCCTTGCCGGGCCTGGGGTATTTACAAGCACTTTTTTGAAATAGTCTCAAAGACAGTGGCCGGTGAGCAAAAATACTAGTGAGTCAGCTGCCGGTTATTTTCGAGTCCATTCAAAGCCATGTGCAAAAACATGATGTTTAACAAGCCAACCTCTGGTGTAATCTAACGTATTCAGGTGGTTTTCATGCCCTAACCGGCGTGATGGCGGTGTTCTGAAATGTATAACCGGGGGTTATCCATATGTGCGGCATCAGCGGCGATATTCGACTGGACCAACAGCTTGCCTGCCGCGAGACTATCGTCAGGATGAATGATCGTCTGGCCCGTCGCGGGCCTGACGATACAGGTATCTATATTGACGGTGCGGTTGGCTTTGGTCATCGCCGTCTTTCCATTATTGACTTATCGGAAAAGTCACATCAGCCATTTGTCGATGCGCAGCACGATCTGGCGCTGGTGTTTAACGGCGTGATTTATAACTATCGTGAGTTACGTTCCCGGCTGGCAGCCGAGGGTCATCACTTTGTCAGCGAGGGTGACAGCGAGGTTATTCTCAAGGCATGGGCGCAATGGGGCGAATCCTGCGTCGATCATCTGATCGGCATGTTTGCCTTTGTTCTCTATGACAGAAACAGGCAAATCTGCTTCATGGCACGTGATCGGCTGGGTATCAAGCCGCTTTACTATGCTGCGACGCCCAAGCGTATCCGTTTTGCCTCCAGTCTGCCCGCATTGCTGGCATCGGGTGATATCGATACAACTATAGATGCTCAGGCACTCCATCATCAGTTTACCCTGCATGGCGTGGTGCCAGCGCCGATGACGATTTTCAAGGGTGTACGCAAGCTGAATCCGGGCTATGTGATGCGTATCCCCCTTGAGGGTATGCCGTTATTGATGCCTTACTGGGATCTGGATGCCCGGCGGCCTGAAACCCCTAAAAATCCCCATGAGTGGGTGGAGGCAACTTATGCTGCATTGAGCAAGGCCTTGCGCCGTCATATGCTGGCATCCGATGTCCCGGTTGGTGTGTTGTTATCAGGGGGCCTGGATTCCAGTCTGCTGGTTGCCTTGCTGGCCGAACAAGGGCAGGAGAAATTGCAGACCTTCTCAATAGGCTTTGATGATCAGCCTGAGGAAGCGGGTAATGAATTCTTTTATTCGGATCAGGTTGCTGAACACTATCAAACCGATCATCACAAGATACAGATACCGAACGATCACGTTATCCGGCGTCTTCCGGAGGCGGTGGGGCAGATGGCCGAACCGATGTTTGCCCAGGATGCGATTGGCTTTTATCTGTTGGCCGAGCAGGTTTCAAAATCTGTAAAAGTCGTGCAGAGTGGTCAGGGTGCAGATGAGGTCTTTGCCGGTTATTTCTGGTATCCGCAGATGCACGAGTGGGGAGGCGACCTGCTCAGGCGTTTCGCACGGCTTTATTTTGACCGTGACCACGGCGAATATTTACGGATGATATGCCCCGATTATCATGGGCGTGATTACACTGCCGATACCATCAGGCGCTACCTGGAAAAGCCGTTTGCCGACGAGTATATTGATTCGGTTTTGCGTATGGATACCACGATGTTGCTGGTCGATGATCCGGTCAAGCGAGTCGATAATATGACTATGGCATGGGGACTGGAGGCGCGTGTGCCGTTTTTGGACCATGAGTTGGTCGAGCTGGCTGCCGGTATGCCGCCGGCAATGAAACTGGGTGATCGATCATCTGATACACATAGGCGGTTTGACACCGCGGGGGAAGCGAAAATCACTGTCGGCGGGCATGGTAAGCATGTGTTAAGGGAGATTGCTAGGGGCCGTATTCCCGATGTTGTGATTGATCGGCCTAAGGGTTATTTTCCTGTTCCGTCGCTTAAATATGTGAGAGGGGAATTCCTGGATTTCATGCGCGATATTCTTTATTCGGATGCCTGCAAAAAACGCGGGATTTTCAGGTGTGATTACATTGATACGTTAATGGACTCCCCTGAAACACATCTCACACGGATCAAGGGGAGCAAGCTATGGCATCTGGCTGTCTTTGAGTTATGGATGCAGAAGATGATTTCGTAGGTTTTATGCACAGGCCTCAGGGCGGTCGGTTATTTCGGTTATGAAATAGATCACCATCCTTTTAGGGTGATGTAATGTTTCTGTGATAAGGTTAAACTAGCGAGCCAATGTCATCATTTGAGGTCAATTATGGATGTTTTAGAACGTATTGATGAGCAGGTTAAAGGTAATCCTGTCGTCATTTATATGAAGGGTAACCCCGAAAATCCCCAATGTGGCTTTTCTGCGCGCGCTGTGGCGACACTGACGTCCACGGGCGTGGAATTTTCGTATGTCAATGTACTGACTGACCCCGAGATCTTTCAGAACCTGCCGCGCTATGCCGACTGGCCGACATTTCCGCAGATCTATATTGGCGGCGAACTTGCCGGCGGCGGCGACATCATCATTGAAATGGCGGAGAAAGGTGAGCTGAAGGGCGTATTGGAGGAGGCAGTGGCCAATGCAAAGGCGGCCGAATCCTGATATTTGGGTTTAATCAGGTCTTGGGCGGTGCCATCATGGCACCGTTCTGTTTCGGGCGGTCAGCCAGAAGGTGGCACACCGCCGATCACCGAATCCCAGCGATTGACAATTCTGCAGAATAGCTCAGCGGTTTTTCGTGTGTCATATATCGCTGAGTGTGCACGGTCATCCTCCCATTCAATTTCGGCGGCCTGTATGGCTTGGGCCAGAACCGTTTGTCCGTAAGCAAGTCCGCTAAGTGTCGCGGTATCAAAGGTGGAAAACCGATGGAATGGGTTATGTTTGTTATTTGTCCTCTCGACGACCGCATTCAGGAAACCAATATCCATTGCGGGGTTATGGCCGACAAGTACAGCCCGTGTGCAGTCATGCGCTTTCACCGCTTTTTTGACCACCTGAAATATTTTTTGTAATGCCTCTGCTTCATCAATGGCCGGGCGTAACGGATGAAAGGGATCTATACCATTAAATTCAATAGCGGTCTTTTCGATATTGGCGCCTTCAAATGGCTTGATGTGATAGCCGATCACCTTATCGGGGACCAGGTGACCGGTGTCGCTATAGGTTAGTGTTACGGCTGCTATCTCCAGCAGCGCATCAGCTTGTGGATTGAATCCTCCGGTTTCCACATCCACGACTACAGGCAGGAAACCACGGAATCTTTTCGAGAGCGGATGTTTTTTCATGGGTTTTGTATTTGGCTGGTTGTTGAAATCTGTTCAGGAGAGTACGATGCTTGGCAAGGGTAAGCGAAAAAGCGCAGTTTACTCGGAGTAAAGAAGTATTTTCAGGTCATTATATACTGTTGCATAGGGTGTGTTGATTGGTGGAGTCGGAGGCATAAATTAGCCTTCCGAGGGTCAGCTCGTTGCTAGTGCGGGAAACTGTACTGGCCTTGAGATAGAGGCAATAGAATATGATTTCCGGAAATTAGCCGGGAAAATCTGAGTTGACTATAGATCGGCAGTGCTAATCCAGGCAGGTGCCCACCTTGGTAACCAATGAACGAAAAATTGGAAAGTGGCGTGGATGGAACATGATAACAGACCGGATTGAAGAGCATTACCGCCGGGCCTTCAGAGAGATTTGCTCGGAGGAGGATTATAAGCCGCGTTTTAGAAATCATGAAATACCTGCAACGGCTTCTCTTAAAAATGCAATAGATTATACATGGTCTTATGTGATTGAGTCCAAACCTTTTGGGACCCTACACTATCGTTATAATCGCTATCGGAGAGCGGTTCAACATGCCTTGAGCCAGAATGACAACCCTATCAGATTTATCATTCCGGGATTTCCGGGAAATAAAATAATTCATCTGGACTTAGGCTGTGGCCCGGGCTTGTTCTCGTGGGTGGTACATGATTACCTGGCTACAATGGAGTGGCGACAGCAAAATGTGGAGTATATCGGATACGATCATGCGGAGAATATGATTAGACTGGGAAGACTGTTCCAGGAGTATTTATCTGTCGAAACATATGTTTTTGACGGCTATTCGGAGATAGACAGGATGCTGAAAGAGATGCAAGAAAGGGATTTATCCGGCCATGATTGCATTGTTACTCTGGGCTATGTACTGGTTCAGGCTGGTAATGATGGATCGGCTCTCGGGGATTTTGCGCGGGCAATTAAAAGCCTGCATCCCTGGAAGTCATGTATTCTGGTTGCCGTTGATGCGAAGAGCAAACAATGGGTTTTTGATAGGAACTTTAAATGTCTCCGGGAAGTTTTAGAGTGGTCTACAGGGATCAAGGTATGTTCATGTAACAGAGTTCCAGAAGAAAGTACGGCATACGCTGTGCTTGCTTAGGTAAGCAGATGACGAGTACAAGTCAGACAGTATTCCCGTTTGATGAACTGGTTGATTCCCGGCTACAGCCACCATTAACTGAACGGTATATTAACCATGATATGAGCGAGCACCGCCTGTACGAGATAACTCATGTCCAAGGCCTGTACTATTTTCCAGATTTTCTGGACGATGATGAACAGTCCGGGATTATTAAACAGGTTGATGTCAATGAGGACCAATGGCGAAGTGACCTAGAGCGTCGTGTGCAGCATTATGGATGGCGTTACGATTACCGGTCCAGAACGATTACATCAGACATGGCGTTGGGGCCATTGCCCGATTGGGTTAAAAAAATTGCCGAACGGCTATACGGTAAAACCGGATTATTTGATCAAATTCCGGATCAGGTCATCGTCAACGAATATTACCCTGGTCAGGGTATTGCCTTACATGCAGACAGGAACTGCTTTGGTGATGCAGTGGCAACCATTTCTCTGGGTGATGACTGGGAAATGAAGCTAAGACCGCTCGGAGGTAAGTCTGAGCACGATCAATTTATCATGTTGCAGCAGGGGTCGGTACTGATCCTGACAGGTGATGCGCGATATCGCTGGATGCATGGGATAGATAAGCGCAAGGGAGAGGAACGGGATGCCGCCGGTCAATTCAGGCGCGAACGCAAGCGGCGCATATCATTAACGTTTCGGACAGTTATCAGCCGGTAATCAGCATCATGCTTCGCTAAAAACCGGGACTCCCGTGCGTATTGCCGGAAAAAGCCAAAATTACAGCTGTGCGGGTTCTCATTCTTTCTTCGGAACATAAAGATCAGTAATCGTACCCTCCGCCATTTCAGCCGCAAAATTGACGGTTTCGGATAATGTCGGGTGTGGATGAATTGTCAGGCCAATATCTTCCGCATTGGTGCCCATCTCCAGAGCGAGTACGGTTTCTGCAATAAGCTCTCCGGCATTGGGGCCGACGATACCGGCACCGATTACGTGGCCGGTTTTCTTGTCAAACAGGATTTTTGTCAGCCCTTCGTCGCGGCCAATGCTCAAGGCACGACCGCTGGCGGCCCAAGGAAAGGCACCTTTTTCATATTCAATACCCTCGGCTTTGGCCTGTGTTTCGGTTATGCCCATCCAGGCGACCTCCGGGTCGGTGTAGGCAACGGATGGAATGGTGCGGGCGTCAAAGCGGGATTTCATGCCGGCAATCACCTCAGCGGCAACCTTGCCTTCATGGGTAGCTTTGTGTGCCAGCATGGGTTGTCCTGTGATATCGCCTATTGCGAATATGTGATCGATGTTGGTACGTTGTTGTTTGTCAACCGGGATAAAGCCGTTTTCATCCACATTAATATCGGCGTTGTCCGCGCCGATTTTCAGGCCGTTAGGTTGGCGACCGACGGCAACCAGAACATGATCAAAGTTATCATAATCCGGTGCTTTATTGCCTTCAAAGCTGACTTCCAGCCCCTCTCCCCGGATTGCTATCGCAGTGACCCGGGTCGCCGTAAAAATATTTTCATAACGTTTTTTCAAGACTTTTTCCAGAGGCCGAACCAGATCGCGGTCACAACCCGGAATCAGATCAGGAGATAGCTCCACGACGGTGACCCTGGACCCGAGCGCATCGTAAACGGTTGCCATTTCCAGACCGATGATGCCGCCGCCGACTACCAGTAGCTGTTCGGGTATATCCTCCAACTCCAGGGCGTCAGTAGAATTCATCAGTCTGGGATCACTGTTGGGAAAAGTCGGTATCCGGGTTGCCTGGGAGCCGGCTGCTATGATCAGGTTGTCAAACCGGATGGACATGGAACTGCCGCTTGTGTCTGTGACATCAATCGTATGCGCAGAGGTAATCGTGCCGTTTCCCGTTACGATCTTTACCTTGCGCTGTTTGGCCAGTGCAGCAAGGCCGCCGGTCAGTTTGCTGATAACCTTGTTTTTCCAGTCGGCAAGCCGGGGTAAATCAATTTCCGGTTTGGAAAAGGTGATGCCGTGGGCAGCCATCTGCTGAGCCTCGTTAATGATTTCAGCCGTATGTAGCAGTGCCTTGGAGGGTATGCAGCCAACATTCAAGCAAACGCCCCCGATATTGTTATAACGTTCAATAAGAATAACCTTTTTGCCCAGGTCCGCCGCACGAAAAGCAGCGGTGTAGCCGCCAGGTCCTGAACCCAAGACGACGACTTCGGCATGTAAATCGGCCTCACCGGGAGCAGCTGCCGGTTGCGGGGTGATGTTGGGGGCTGACGGTTCCGGGTCGGTTATCTGGCCGGTTGTGGATTTCCTTTCTTGTTTGGTTGTGGTGGCGGCATTTTCTACGGTCGATAGTTTGGCGATGGCATCGCCCTGGGAAACCTTATCCCCAACCCTGACCAGTATCTCTTCAATAATGCCGGCCTGAGGACAGGGGATATCCATAGTGGCTTTGTCCGTTTCCAGCGCGATGAGCGAGGTTTCTTTGTCAACGCTTTCACCCGCGGATACCAGAACTTCGATGATATCCACATCCCTGAAGTCGCCAATATCAGGGACCTTAATTGTAATATCATTATCCATATTGCTTTTCTTTGTCGCTAGAGCAGGAGACGGCGTGTATCGGACAAAACGCTTGCCAGATAAGAGGTAAAGCGTGCTCCGTCCGCGCCATCAATAACACGGTGGTCATAGGATAGTGATAATGGCAGCATGAGATGAGGCTCAAATGCTTCGCCATTCCAGACAGGTTTCATTGCAGATCGGGAAACGCCAAGTATGGCGACTTCGGGTGCATTGACTATCGGCGTAAACAATGTGCCACCGATACCACCGAGGCTGGAAATACTCATACAGCCACCCTGCATGTCGCCCGGATTGAGCTTTTTTCCTCGGGCTTTCACGCTGATTTCACCCATTTCCCCGGCGATATCAATCAGCGACTTTCTATCGACATCCCGAATGACCGGAACGACCAGACCATCCGGAGTATCTACTGCAATACCGATATGGAAAAATTTTTTAAGGATGAGATTTTCACCTGTGGTGTCGAGCGAACTGTTAAAGCGCGGGAATTTTTTCATGGCCGAAACCACGGCCTTCATCAGAAAGGCGAGCAGGGTCAGGCGAATGCCCTGGTCCTTGTATTCTGCGGCCATTGACTTGCGGAACTTTTCCAACTCCGTGATATCGGCCTCATCAAACTGTGTGACATGTGGAATTTGCAGCCAGTTACGGTGTAGAAATTGGCCGGTGAGTTTGTTAATTCTGGTGAGTGGCCGGGTCTCAATTTCACCAAAGGCAGAGAAATCAATCTCAGGCATGGGCGAAACTTGCAGGCCGCCTGAACCCCTGCCTGTAGTCAGTGCCTGCTTGACAAAACTTTTGACATCTTCACGTGTAATGCGTCCCTTGCGACCGGAACCTTTGGCTTGCCTCAGATCAACCCCCAGCTCGCGTGCGAAACGGCGAATGGACGGACTGGCATAAGCATTGCTGAAAGTTACCTCATCTATTGTGGCTGTGGGTGACGGGTGGGGCGTCGATACCTGTTGAGGTGATGAATTGGCCTCGGCAGTTTTCGCCGCAGTTGATTCCGATGTGGTTTCGCGTTCGGTCTCTTTCAGATCTGGGGGTGGTGCGGCTTCGTTTAGGCTACTGGCCTCTAATACCGCTACTGCATCGCCCTGGTTTACGCGATCTCCGACTTTGACCCGCATTTTTATGATGGTGCCTGCGTCTGATGCCGGGATGTCCATGGTCGCCTTGTCGGTTTCCAAGGTTATCAGTGGGTCTTCAACGGCAACCATATCGCCCTCGCTAACCAGCACTTCAATAATTTCAACGTCATTGAAGTCGCCGATATCCGGAACGATTAATGTTGTTTCTGTCATCCTTTGTGTTCTCAGGCACTAACCGGATTAATACGATCAGCATCGAGGTTGTATTTCTTAATGGCTTCGCTGACCTTGCTGACGAGTATATCGCCTTTTTTGGCGAGCGTACCAAGAGCCGCTACCGCAATATAATAACGATCAATCTCAAAGTGACGTCTCAATGCTTCACGGGTATCGCTTCGTCCGTAGCCGTCTGTACCGAGAACAGTATATTCTGTTGGTATCCAGGCACGTATCTGTTCCGCGTAGCTGCGCATGTAGTCTGTCGCTGCAATAAATGGCACTTTTTCCCCGCCGATTATTTCAGTGATGTAGGGTGTTCTGGCATCGTGTTGCGGGTGCAGCATATTCCAGCGATCACAACTCAGGGCATCACGACGCAATTCATTGAAGCTGGTCACGCCCCATATGTTGGCGGAAATATTAAAGTCATTGTCCAGTAGCTCGGCGGCGGCGATGACCTCACGTAGAATGCTGCCGCTTCCCATCAGGTTAACGCGCAGCTTTTTGGGGTGACTGTCTCTGCGGAAGCTGTAAATTCCCTTGATAATGCCGTCTTCTGTTCCCTTGGGCATTTCAGGATGTGTGTAGTTTTCATTCATCGCGGTGATATAGAAGAAAACATTGTCCTGTTCGGCATACATGCGTTGCAGGCCGTAATGGATGATGACGGCCATCTCATAAGCAAAGGCCGGATCGTAGGCGATACAGTTGGGGATCATGGCGGCCTGTAACAGGCTATGCCCGTCTTGGTGTTGCAGGCCTTCGCCGGCCAGCGTGGTGCGTCCGGCAGTTCCGCCGATGAGAAAACCTCTGGCCTGCATATCACCGGCTGCCCAGGCCAGATCGCCAATACGCTGGAAGCCGAACATGGAGTAGTAAATATAGAAAGGGATCATGTTTACACCGGTGGTGCTGTAAGTGGTTGCAGCGGCAATCCACGATGATATGGCCCCCGCCTCATTAATTCCTTCCTCCAGGATCTGCCCCGCTTTTTCCTCTTTATAAAACATGACCTGATCTTTATCCTGCGGCGTGTATAACTGACCAACGGAGGAATAAATACCCAACTGGCGAAACAGGCCTTCCATGCCAAAGGTGCGGGCTTCATCAGGGACGATGGGCACGATGTTTTTGCCAATCTTCTTGTCGCGTGTCAATGCTGTGATCATGCGGACGAAAGCCATAGTGGTTGACATTTCCTTGTCGCCGGTGCTTTCCAGCATCCTGGCAAAAATGCCAATATCCGGGATTTCCAGCGGTGCTGCTGCGGCATTGCGCACGGGGAAAACTCCTCCGAGTGTTTCACGGCGTTCCTTTATGTATTTCATTTCGGGGCTGTCTTGTGCGGGGCGGTAGTATGTGCATGCAGCTGCTTCCTGATCGGAAAGCGGTATATTGAAGCGGTTTTTGTAGGCAATCATCTCCTCTTCGCTGAGTTTTTTCTGTGAGTGGGTACGATTTTGTCCTTCGCCTGCGGTGCCCATTCCATAACCTTTTACCGTCTTTGCCAAAATGACCGTCGGCTGATCAACCGTTTCAATCGCCTGTTTATATGCGGCATACACCTTGTGGGGGTCATGGCCACCGCGATTCAGGCGCCATATATCCTCATCTGACATGGTCGAAACCATCTCTTTTAACTCGGGGTAGGCACCAAAAAAATGCTCGCGTACATAGGCACCATCCTTGGCCTTGTAGTTTTGATAATCGCCGTCAACCACTTCCATCATGCGCTTTTGTAACAGACCGTCCTTATCTTTGGCGAGCAGTGGATCCCAGTAAGAACCCCAGATAACCTTGATGACCTTCCAGTTGGCACCACGAAATACCCCTTCAAGCTCCTGGATGATTTTGCCATTGCCGCGAACCGGGCCATCCAGGCGTTGCAGATTACAATTAACTACCCAGATAAGATTGCCAAGTTTCTCACGACCGGCAAGAGAGATCGCGCCAAGTGTTTCCGGTTCGTCAACTTCGCCGTCACCTACAAAGGCCCAGGTCTGTCGGTCACGGGTATCCGCCATACCTCGGTCCTGCATATATTTCATAAAACGCGCCTGATAAATGCTCTGAATTGGGCCCAAGCCCATGGAAACCGTCGGGAATTGCCAGAAATCAGGCATAAGCCACGGGTGCGGATAAGAAGACAGACCATTGCTGTTAACTTCTTGCCGGAAATTATCAAGCTGCTCATCTGTAAATCGGCCTTCCAGATAAGCTCGGGCGTAAACACCAGGCGCGGCATGTCCCTGGAAATACACCAGGTCGCCGCCATGCTCGTGAGTCGGAGCTTGCCAGAAATGGTTGAAGCCGACGTCATACAATGTGGCTGATGAGGCAAAAGTTGCAATATGCCCACCGAGTTCAGGGCTTTTTCGGTTGGCTTTAACCACCATAGCCGCCGCATTCCACCGAATCCATGAGCGGATGCGATGCTCAATTTCCATATCACCAGGAATTTTGGCCTGTAGATAGGGGGGAATGGTATTGATGTAAGCTGTTGCCGCCGAATAGGGCAAATTAATACCTGAGCGGCGGGCCTGATCTATAAGCTGTTCCAGCAAGTAGTGAGCGCGCTCAGCGCCATCGGCCTCCATAACGGCGGTAAGTGCCTCGCACCATTCATTGGTTTCATCGGGGTCAATATCGTTTTTCAGTTGTGCTGACATGATTTTTGATATGGTTGTAAGGGTTTGATCTAAAAAGACATGTCACGATGCAGGCTTTATCCGGCAAGCGATGTGAAATATTGCTTGATATTAACATTAATTTGCTGGCTATACACCACCTTGTTGCAGGTTGTTTATGTTTTCTATACTTGCTGAAATCTTAAAAGCCTCTCCAGTGAATACCATGTTTCAGAAGAATACCGTCGGTGAAGGGGCCAGATTTTTATCATACTTGCCCTGATCGTTCTAATTGCGACATAGTTGTGAGCTCGCGTTATGTCCAAAACCGAGATCATTAATGCCCCGCGAACCGATGTTGCTTACTTTATGGCGGCCTACAATATTGACCGTCCTGACGTGCTTTCCACCTTGACCAGCGGAATTTACACCAGATATGCCTCCGCTCCGGACAGCATCCGCCTACTTGGCCTGCCCCTGTTGATGATTCCTCTTCCGGGGGATGGTGCGACCATCAATTTACTCCATCTTACCTTGTTCAACGCATTGCTTGGTGTGCTGTCGGTTATTTCTGTGCTCATGCCCGGTTCATACGCGACTGGGCGTTGGGTTGCCTTGATTGCTTGCACTCTGATGGCCTTCGAGCCTCATATTGATCAATGATGGGCGTTTATGCGCTCACTGAATCAAGTTTTACTCTCATGTCTATTGTTGGCGATCAGTGTTCTGGTATTGTGGAGGAATCGACCACAGCGCAGTTTCATCGGCGGTGCATTACTGGCATTGAGTGCCTGGATTCGCCCCAGTGGTCAATTTCCTGTCTCACTGCAGGTGCTGAATCAGTGGCTGCATGTGCCTGCCAAGGTGCGTTTACCGGACACTCTTGCGCTGCTCCGGGGCTGATGGCGGATATCGGTTCCTGGCTACTTTATCAGGAATTGGTTATCTCGAGTGAGCGGGCCGCAGTATTTCACTGCTGATTTTGCTTTATGTTGCTGTTCATAATGATTGGGTTTCCATTGCCATGTTACTCTATTCCGCTGCATCCATTTTTATACATTACAGCTATGTTACCCTTGACCGTTTTATTATAGTGTTACAAGGAAAGCCAAAATATCTATGACCAAGCACCGGACATTTAGGAATTTTTTATTACATAACTGTCAGTCTTAGCAAAGATAAAGGTGGTAGGCAGCATATGATACATATATTTATTGGGACGAAAGCGCAGCTGATTAAGATGGCTCCGATTATGCGAGAGCTGCAGGATCGGGAGATAGACTACCGATTTATTTTTTCGGGGCAACACAGAAATACGATAGATGATTTGCGGGCCAATTTTGGTATAAAAAAACCTGATGTTTGTTTGTATGAAGGTATGGATATAACAAGCATTATGAAGATGGCTTTTTGGTTACTACTATTGCTGTATCAAGCAATTATAAAAAGGGATTATGTATGGGGAAATAAGCGCAGTAAAAAAGATATTGTCGTAGTTCATGGTGATACTTTTAGCACATTGGCAGGAATATTAATGGGGAAATTAGCTGGTATAAGGATTGCTCATGTAGAATCTGGTCTGCGATCATTTAATTTTTTTCATCCATTTCCGGAAGAGATAACACGTATTTTATGTTTTTGGATGTCAGATTTATTTTTTGCTCCAGGAGATTGGGCAGCTAATAATTTGAAGAAATATTCAAAAAAAATAGTTAATACAAAAAACAACAGCTTACTTGATGCGCTAAATGCTCAATATGATAGTAGGAGTAGGATCGACATTCCGGAAGATCATTATGGTATGGTTTCATTACATCGATTTGAAAATTTGATAAGCAAGCGAAAGCTGTTGAAGATAATCCACATTTTAGAAGCAGTATCTAAACGAAAAAAATTGTTGTTTATCCTGCATGATCCTACTTTGAAAAAGCTGGAATTATATGGACTAAAAAAAAGACTTGAGCGAAATAATAAAATTGATTTGCATCCCCGTTATGATTATTTTGATTTTATCACATTGGTTAAAGCCAGTGATTTTGTTATTACCGATGGTGGCAGTAACCAGGAAGAGTGCTTTTACTTAGGAAAACCCTGTCTATTGATGCGTAAACTGACAGAAAGACAGGAGGGCAAAGGTAAAAATATGATTATTAGCCACTACGATATAGATAAAGTACTGGAGTTTGTTAGTAATTATTCAAATTATCAATTTGATTCTCAGAGCTTCTTTAATGAAAAGATTTCTCCAGCAAAAATTGTTGTTAGTGAGCTGATTTTAGCGCAGCAAGAAATTAAGTTATAAGTTATGCAGAGTAGTTATTTAAAAATATTTAAAAGCATTCTGGGTAGTGTGCTTATCATAGCTTTGATAGTATATGTTTC
>JAPYNQ010000083.1 GCA_028289815.1 Gammaproteobacteria bacterium
TGTTCTTCGGTGGCAAACATCTCCAATACCTGAACAACGCTCATCGTCTTCGCTATCCGCTTCATCACTCTACCCTCATCTGTTAAACTCAACCATTCAACGTGAACAGGATTATAGCATGCCCTGCGGATTTATGCGTATAATTCCCTAATAATTCATTAAGTATGGCCCATTTGCTCGTTATGACAACCTTGCCTGACATGGCAGACGCACAAACGCTTGCTCGCGGGATTATTGAAGAGTCACTAGCCCCCTGTGTGAACATTTTACCCCACGTACAGTCTATTTACCTGTGGGAAGGCAGACTACAGGAGAACACCGAGCATCAGCTGCTTATCAAGACATGTGAGAAAAACTACAATGCGCTTGAGGCTTTCATACAAAAGCACCACCCTTATGAGCTACCCGAAATAATTGCCCTGCCGATACAACAGGGTTTGCAATATTATCTTGAATGGGTAGAGAGAGGCTGTGAGAACACCGCATGACATATTGTATAAAAACCAATGAACGTCTCCTGATACTCGCCCTGCTAGCAACCCTGCTGATCTTTCTGCCGGCGACAGCCTTAACACAGGAAGACGAAGAGCCTCTCATGCCAGAAGAGGCCTTCCCGGCGGAAGTCGTCTCTGTTGAAAACAATACGATATCTATTCGTTGGAATATCGCCGATAACTACTATATGTACCGTTCCAAGTTTCGCTTTCTCGAAGATCAGGAAGCAATAGAGCTACAGGAGCCTGCACTCCCTCCCGGTAAGAACAAGCGTGACGAGTTTTTCGGTGATGTTGAAATCTATCGCGACAATGTCACCATTAAACTCCCCTACATCACAGGCAAGGGTGCCCCATCCAACTTTACACTGACCACCGTTTCACAAGGCTGTGCCGACATCGGCATCTGTTACCCGCCCCATAAACAATCATTAAAGGTCAAATTGCCCGCTACCGTTAAGGCAGCCGGGCCGACTCCCAATCCGATTGATACGCTGATCAGCCTCAACAAATCACTGGGACTGACCAATAGCAAAAATGATGACGACTTCCTTGAACCAGATCAGGCATTTCAGTTAATTACAATCATCGGGAAAGACAATACGATTCGACTTGATTTCATGGCGGCGGAGGGCTATTACCTGTACAAAGACAAGATCAGCGCAGTCTTGGCAGACCATTCCGAAAACATCCGGCTGGGAAGCCTTCGGCTTCCACCGGGCAAGATAAAGGCCGACGAGTATTTTGGAGACGTACCAGTTTACTACAAGGAAGCCGTAGCCCATCTGCCAGTAAGCAACAGCAGCAAGCAAGCCCTTCCCTTTACATTAAAAGTACAGTATCAAGGCTGCGCCGACGCTGGATTATGTTACCCGCCAATCACCAAACTGTTTGATCTGAAGGCACGTCCCGGCATCCTGCCGATAGCTGCTACCGGGACTATCAACCTACCTGCTGAATCCATGCGATTAACGGCAAAAGATACTCAAGCAACCCAGCAACCCTCAAGCACACAAAATACCTATACTACGGCTGATGTAAAAACGACAATCGCAAACTCACCCACGAAGATTGCTGAGCAGGACCAACTGGCTTCCTTCTTGCTGCAAAACCCTCTCTGGCTGTCAGCATTGCTGTTCTTCGGGCTGGGTATGCTGCTCGCGTTTACGCCGTGCGTGTTCCCCATGATCCCAATTTTGTCCGGCATTATTGTTGGTCAGGGAAAAGACATCTCAACCGGCAAGGCGTTTACCCTGTCCTTGGTCTATGTACTGGCCATGGCACTGACCTACACCATTGTCGGCATCATCGCCGGCCTGTTCGGTGCCAATCTGCAGGTCATATTCCAGGATCCCATTATCATCAGCATCTTTGTTGCCATCTTCATATTGCTATCGCTTTCCATGTTCGGCTTTTACGACCTGCAAGTGCCTGCTGCCATTCAGTCACGACTGACCAGAATCAGCAATTCACAGCAGGGCGGCACACTGGCGGGCGTTGCCATCATGGGCATACTTTCTGCCATCATTGTTGGCCCCTGTGTCACTGCACCGCTACTGGGAGCACTGATCGTAATAGGCCAGACCGGTGATGCCGTATTGGGGGGAACTGCGTTATTTGCGCTCAGCATCGGCATGGGTGCTCCATTACTACTGGTCGGCACATCAGCCGGCAAGCTGCTCCCAAAAGCCGGCGCATGGATGGATACCGTCAAGGCTGTGTTTGGTGTCGGATTACTAGCTGTCGCTATCTGGTTGCTCGAACGTATCATTCCTGGTCCCGCCGGCCTGTTCCTGTGGTCTGTACTGTTTATCGTCTCTGCAGTTTACATGGGCGCCCTCAGCCAGCGGCAGGATAGCAGCGGCTGGCATAAGCTCTGGAAAGGACTGGGCATTGTCCTCCTGATCTGGGGCATTCTGATGGTCATTGGTGCCTCCACCGGCTCCCGTGACATGCTGAATCCACTGAAAAAACTCAACATGGGCAACACGGGTTCAGCCGTAGCAGCACAGGACCATTTAAACTTTAACCGGATCAAAACGATTGACGATTTCCAGCGCGAGCTGGCAGCCGCAAATTCCCGCGGACAATATGTCATGCTGGATTTCTATGCCGACTGGTGCATTTATTGTATTCAAATGGAAGAGCGCACCTTCCCCGACGGGGGTGTCCAGCAGGCACTATCCGGTACCCATCTGTTACAGGCGGATGTCACGGTCAACGACCAGTCAGACCAGGATTTGCTCAAATATTTCGACCTGGTTGCTCCACCGGCCATTCTTTTCTTCACGCCGGAAGGCAGGGAGCGTAAGAACTACCGGGTCATTGGCTTCCAAGGGGCCGTTGAATTCAAGGCACACCTAGATGAAGCCCTAAGATAGCCATTACCATGAAAATATCATACAAGGCAGCACTACTTTATGCCGCTGTCGCTCTGCTATCCATGGCCGCCGGGGTATTTACCGCACAATGGCTGCAACAAGACAAACACGCTATAACACTAACAGAACGGCGGGTCGGCGTACCCGAAATCCGTCCCAACTTCCGTTTAAACAACCTTGAAGGCGAAAAACGCAGCCTGAGCGAATGGGACGGCAACATTATCCTGCTCAATTTCTGGGCAACCTGGTGCCCTCCCTGCCGCAAGGAAATGCCGGGCTTTATAGAGTTGCGTGAACAGCTCAAGGACAAACCATTTGAAGTCATCGGCGTAGCAATTGACCGCATTGAACCTGTGCAGAACTTTGTGGACGAAATTGATGTGAGATATCCGATCCTGCTGGCTGAGATGGAAGGACTGACAATCATGCGGGAATATGGCAATCAGCTAACAACCCTGCCCTACACCGTTATAATCGACAAAAACCAGAAAATCATCAAAACCTTCCGCACCGAAGTTACCAAAGAAGACCTGCTCATGGTTATACAGCCGTTACTTTCCGAATCGATGATCGCAGGACGCTAAAACCAGGAAAATTAGCGGATCTAATTATGGACTGGGCTCTAGACATAAAGGAACCTCCAAAGAGGTGGAGTACGACTTTGGTCGGGCCGCTCACCATCAGGCTTCAGCATGGCTTTTATATCTGAGCAATGCACTACACACAGATACATAGGGGAATTACATATTAATTGCCCAAATCACCTATAAAATGACTGCGGGTACTATCGCGAAGAAATTTATTGAGGCAACCCGCAGTATGCGTAAAAACCCTGAAAGTAGTAAACTTCAAAACTTGCTTCAAGATTTATGTTACTCGTTCAAGTTAGGAATAATATACTTCATGGTAAGCCATGCTCTAGTCCATGCGGCAACCTAAAGATTAAAAGATGAAGCAATTATTGAAATCGTAGATTTAGAGAATGCAGCAAATGACTTTGCAGAGTATTTTTGTAAGTTAAATGACTTTTTCTACGGCTTCCTATCAACATATAGTCCGTAAAAAAGCCTAGCAGCAGTTAACACAAAAAAATGATACAGGATACATAACCAGAATATGTCCAAATACGAAAAAGGAGGGCACATCATCTATCATGGCGAAGCCTTAGAGGTGATGAAAAATGAAATACCAGATGAAAGTATTGATCTGGTGTTCGTTGATCCGCCTTACAATATTGGCAAGAGATTTGCCGATTTTGATGATAGGTGGCCTTCGGATGCCGAATACGCGAAATGGGCGTATGAGTGGATTGATGAGTGCATCAGAATTCTAAAGCCGACCGGCACTATGTATTTGATGACCAGCACACAAGCCATGCCTTACTTTGACCTTTACGTGAGAGATAGGCTCAGTATTCTTAGTAGGATCATATGGTCTTATGACAGCTCTGGTGTGCAGGCTAAAAAATATTACGGTTCAATGTATGAACCCATATTACACTGTGTCAAAAATCGAAAATCGTACTGCTTTAATGCAGACGATATTCTCATTGAAGCAAAAACAGGTGCAAAAAGGAAGTTAATTGATTATCGGGGCGATACTCCCAAGCTATACAATACAAAAAAAGTTCCAGGTAACGTCTGGAAATTTCCGAGGGTTCGTTACCGAATGGATGAGTATGAGGATCATCCATCTCAAAAACCAGAAGCATTGTTAGAAAGAATCATCAGGGCTAGCAGCAATACGGGTGACACGGTGCTTGATCCATTTTCTGGAACCTTCACCACTGCCGCTGTAGCTAAATCAATGGAAAGAAATAGCATAAGCATCGAATCACAAGAATCATATCTGAAAATTGGTCTGCGTCGTGTGCTGTCCATGAATGAAAGTGATGGCGAAAAACTTGAAGCTGTTAAAAAAAATACAAAGATCAAAAACGGTCATGGTGTTAAATATGAAGAAAAATCAGGAGATCTTTTCAGTGTCGATTCTTAGACATGGATTCACCGATAAAATTATAGAAATCCTTGATAGGTGTTCAAATGGTAACGGAGAGTGCCTGTTAAGTTCGAGCTTGATTCTTCAATACATAAACATAAAAACAAAAGCTGCAAATAGGGGTTCAAAATCGAGAGCAAGCTTCGCGAACCATTATGCAATCTATGTGCTGATTGAAGATTACATTAACGGCGGTTTTCAGGAGGATGGTAGCTATTCGGAATATGATGGTGCCAAATTCAGTGATTTATTTCGCCGTCAACGAGAATTACCGTTCGGTAACAAATTACAGAATCATGCGCTTAATCATCGTCTCAACGAAGAGTTTAAAAAGTACTTCCCGAATTGTGAAAACTTACCAGTCATAAGAGATGCTGAAAGTAATAGGTACTGGATAAATGAACAACTTATTGTGGTAAATGGCATTAATCTATCGAAGGCAATTATCGAAATAATTGAGGCATATATAAAAGCCAGAAAAAATGCTTTCACTGAGTTTATGGCCTATTGCCAAGAGATTCTTTATATACAAGAAGAATCACCAGAAAAAGCAATCAAATTTATCAAAGGTCTTTTTCGCCCCAATGTTGATGCTCGAGTATTTGAAATAGCGAGTTTTTCTGTCTTAAAACAACACTATGCTGATCAGAGAGTATATTGGGGTTGGTCTCCTGAAGAGCTAACTGAAGAATCATTAGTATTGTATAAAACAGGGAGAACTAATGCCAACGATGGTGGTATTGATTTTGTCATGAAACCTCTTGGTCGTTTCTTTCAAGTAACGGAGACCATTGATGCTGAAAAATATTTTCTGGATATTGACAAAGTTCAAAGGTATCCAATTACATTGGTAGTAAAGACAAATGAAGTCAAAGATGAGATTACCAAAAAGATTGCGAGGCAAGCTAAAGCTAAATATCAGATTAAAGCCATAGTAAAAAAGTATATCGAATCAGTGGAAGAGATAATCAATATTCCAAGATTGATGGAAATATTTGAGCAGGTATTAGAAGCTGGAAATGGTACAAATGTTGTTGAGGAAATTGTTATTCAAAGTCGAGTTGAGTTTAATGTTGAAGCCGAAGAACAAGATTTCATCACTTTTGAAAAAGAAAAAATCTAGCAATCGTATCAACTCAAACTGGCGATTTTTCTATGCTGTATTGTCAGCTGGCTATGTGGGGAGTTATAGCTAGAAATATCAAGCGTAATGATCGATAAAACAAAAGTAATTAAAGAAAAACTCCACTATCAAGCAGGGCGGTAGCTTAAAAACTTGTTACATTAAAAGAGTATCGGTAGGCACCGCGAGAGCCAGATACAATTACCGATGCACGATAAAGTGAATGCGGCAGTCAGCATTGCCAGGCAGTTGGTATTGTTGCCAGTGTATCGCCATCGGGCGCAATCAATGCGTCGTGGCAGATCCTGATTTTAGCGACTCGCTGTTTGTCGTGGCCACGATGAACACATAATTGAAGGCCAGCCTGCAAACCGGACAGTAGGTGATTCTGATCAGTGTGCAAACCATCAGGAAGCAAACCCAGCGTTATCCCGATTTGTCTTTGAGACATTACTATCTGTTACCGGACATCATGAATCGCAATCAAGTCATTCGGCTATGTCAAAGTGCTTTTAATGGAGTAATACTTAAGGAGTGACGGCCCGGCGAGTGTGTCTGCTCTGATGTTGATATATTATTTTGCTAATTTTGCTTACTTACGTATGCCTAAGCACAGATATACGCACTCAAATTCCGTATCTCTTCACACAGAATAAATCAAACCATTAGGCCTACGGGATCAAACAGCTGGACTAATCACTTGGCTCCGGACCACTTTCCTTATTGTCTGGCATACCGACACCATCCAATGAAACGAGCTCACAAGTTTCCAGAGGAGGTATTACACCACTTTCAGCAGTGCCCGTTTCCTTGAGGATATTGCTGATTTGCGTGACCTGCTCATCAAGCAGATGGATATGATCAAGCATCTTATTAATTGAGTCTATGACAGGGTCTTGTATATCCCGGGTTGCGCCATACGCATCAAACCCCATTTTCCTAGCCATAGCTGACCGTCGGGCATTTAACTCATCAGGCGTAGAATTGATAATTCGCCCGGGAACCCCAACAACCGTAGCGCCGGTCGGCACAGACTTCAAGATTACCGCATTGGAACCAATACGTGCGTCGTCACCGATTTCAATTGGTCCCAGTATCTTAGCACCCGCTCCAACCACAACATCATTACCCAGTGTCGGATGACGCTTTCCCGAAAACCAAGAAGTACCGCCAAGGGTCACACCATGATAAAGCGTGCAATCATCGCCGATTACAGTGGTTTCCCCGATCACTACACCCATACCATGGTCGATGAAAAAACGTCGTCCAATTTGTGCACCAGGATGTATTTCGATCCCCGTAAACCAGCGAACCGCATAAGACAATAAGCGGGCAAACCAGCGCAAACCCTTGTTCCAAAGCCAGTGATTCAGTCGATGTGCCATAATCGCATGCAGGCCAGGATATGTCGTCAAAACCTCAAACGTTGTCCTCGCAGCCGGATCACGATCAAAGACACTCTGGATATTTTCACTTAAATCTCGAAGCATCGAATAAATTCATTTCTCATTCAATTTGGTATCAATCATGCCCAGAAACCCTCTCATAATCTGAATCTCCGGGTGTGTCATCATTGAACGGTTAAATAGACGCATAACCCGGCGTCTGAGCAGTTTGGGTTGTTCCGGACGATAATAGCCGACCCGCCGCATGACATCGAAAAAATGATCGTAAAAATATTTCATCTCATCGCGGGTAGCCAATATCTCTTTGAATTGTCTGATACCCTCACCTATCGACAACATCTGCACCATGCGCATCTCATAAGCAATGATCTGTACAGACGCCGCCAGATTCAAAGAGCTGTACTCGCTATTCGCCGGGATATGGATTTGAAAATGGCAATGATCCATTTCCTCATTGGTCATACCGGAACACTCTGAACCGAAAACCACTGCCACATCTCCCTGCATTTGCCGATACTCCCAGGCCTTTTCAGCAGCCTCATGCGGGCTAAGCAGTGGCCAGGGTAGATCACGCAAGCGCGCGCTCGTGCCCATAATCAGATCACAGCCCTCCAATGCCTGTTCAAGTACATCAACAATCATGGCATCAGCCAGCAAGTCATCTGCCCCCGAGGCGCGCGCTGTCGCTTTAGCATTTGGAAATTCAGCCGGTTTGACCAATACCAATTGGGAAAGCCCCATGGTCTTCATGGCGCGCGCAGCCGAACCAATATTACCGGCTTCGGTTGTGCGAATGAGCACTATACGAATACGATGGAAAAAGTCCTGGCCAATATCCATATTTGAAATATCCACATATATCTATGTCTAAATGAATCTATATAGCTTGCACTGAAGTAGCAGCAATGACGTTATAAATATCATTAACAGAACAACCGCGAGACAAATCATTCGCAGGATACCTTAACCCCTGCAATAGTGGACCAATAGCTATGGCCTGGCCGAATTTCTCGGCAATTTTATAGCCGATATTACCTGCCTCCAGATTAGGAAAGATCAATATGTTAGCACGACCCATAATTTTAGAGTCAGTAACTTTCTTATTACAAATTTCAGGAATCAATGCTGCATCAAGTTGTATCTCGCCATCAATCAATAACTTCGGCATACGCTTCCTGACAAGCTGCGTTGCTTTTGCAACACGTGATACACAAGCATGAGACGCGCTGCCCTGCGTCGAAAACGACAGCATAGCCACGCGGGGCTCATCATCAAGCAGCGCCCATGCACTTCGCACAGAGGAAATAGCAATTGATGCCAGTTGTTGTGTATCCGGTTCAATCATCAGCCCACAATCTGAAAAAATATAACTGCCCTTTAAATCATGGAAAGGCTTGTCAAACACTATCAGAAAAAAACTGGAGACAATATCACTGGCATCATCCATACCAATGACTTGTATCGCAGTACGAACTACATCAGCTGTTGTTAAAACCGCCCCGGCAACCATACCATCAGCATCATGCCTTGCTACCATAACAGTCGCAAAGACAAGCGGGTCACGGATGATTTCTACAGCCTGCTGCACAGTAATACCCTTATGCTGGCGTTTTTCATACAAGCAACCTGCATAATCTTCCAGATTGGAAAATGCTGCCGGATCAATCAGCTCAATACCAGAAAGATTACCGTTACATTGTATTGCGCAAGCATTTATCTGCAGCCTATCGCCGACCAGAACAACATCAGCGATACCATCTTGAGATGCCTTCATTGCAGCTTGCAGAATCCGAGGGTCATGCCCCTCAGGCAGAACGATACGTTTGGTGTCCTCATTGGCTTTTTGATGTAAGCGCTCGATAGTATCCATCTCAGCACCACACTCGGCACCACACTCGGCACATGTAGAAATCAATATGCACCCAGACTCTCAGGTAGAGCTTGCGCACATGGACTACATGTAATCTTGATATTTTTTCAGATAACGCACCGGCTTACTCAAGGCATCCTTGCGGAAAGGGTCACCAAGTTCACGGGTACACATGATCTCAAGAATCGTTGTTTTGCCTTCACACATCTGCATATCGACCGCCTTCTTCAAGGTAGAGCCGACCTCTTCCAGCCTGTCAACACGCACTCCTTCAGCACCCATTGACCTACCGATTTCCGCCCAGTTGTCATTCTCAAGCTCGGCAGCGACGAAACGACGGCCATAAAAATCGACCTGATTCTTCTTCTCTGCACCCCACTGACGGTTATGGAATACAACCGCCGTGACCGGAATACTGTGACGAACACAAGTCAGGGTCTCCATCATGCTCATACCCCAAGCACCATCACCTGCGTAAGAAATTGCAGGACGCTCAGGGGCTGCGACCTTAGCACCAATAATGGTTGGAAAGGCATAACCACAGTTACCCCAACTCATGGCTGCAAAGAATGAGCGCGGACGATCAAAACGCAGATATGAGTTAGCCACCGAGTTGATGTTACCTATATCCGTCGAAACCATTGCGTCCTCGGGCATCGCCTTTTCCAGCTCACGCAATACTTGGCGTGGATGCAAGTAATTACCCTCTTCCACTTCCTGTTCAGCGATCATGTCCAAGGAGTAAGCGTCCTTTTCATGGGTCCACTTGTCCAGCTCTCTTTCCCAAGCAGCTTTTTCATCCGCAATCCTTCTGATTCGACCATCACGGTCTGCATCACATGCCAGTGTAAGATCATCAAGACGCGCAGTCAGTGCACGTGCTGCAGCACCCGCGTCGCCACAGATACCAATGGAAACTTTCTTGACCAATCCGAGCATTTTATGATCAGCATCAATCTGGATAATTTTGGCATCTTTCGGCCAGTAATCCATACCATGCTGCGGTAACGTACCAAATGGCCCCAGCCGTGAACCCAATGCGACAACCACATCAGCCTGTGATATCAATTGCATTGCAGCCTTCGAACCTTGGTAGCCCAAGGGGCCGCACCACTGTGGATGCGAAGCTGGAAATGAATCATTGTGCAGGTAGCTGTTCACAACCGGACAGTCCAGACGCTCGGCCAACACCTTGCAATCTTCGACAGCATCGGCCATCACCACACCACCCCCGGCAATAATAACCGGAAATCTAGCCTCGGCCAGCATATCAGCCGCGGCATTGAGAGAATCATCACCACCCGGACCACGGTCTAAGCACATCGGCTGCGGAATCTCAACATTGATATCGCCGTAAAAGTAATCACGAGGGACATTTAACTGAGTCGGCCCCATCTCGCTCATCGCACGATCAAAACAACGCCCGGTAAACTCTGCCATACGGTTTGAGTTATTGACATGCCCCTGATATTTAGTGAATTCTTGGAACATCGGTAATTGATTGGCCTCTTGAAAGCCGCCTAGACCCATGCCCATGGTGCCGGCCTCGGGTGTAACAATAACAACCGGGGAATGCGCCCAATACGCAGCAGCGATACCCGTTACACAGTTTGAAACACCAGGACCGTTCTGACCGATACAGACACCGTGGCGACCACTTATTCGCGAGTAGCCGTCCGCCATATGCGCCGCACCCTGCTCATGCACAACCGGAATAAAACGAATACCGGCCGGCGCAAAGATATCCATTGCATCCATAAATGCAGAACCCATGATACCAAATACTTCAGTCACACCATTTGCAACCAGGGTTTCTACAAACGCCTCACTAGGGGTCATACGCGCCATTGATCTTTCTCCTGATATTGATTCATTATGCCACAAGCGAAACGCTGTGAACCTTCATAATACCAGCAAGCTAATCTTTATGAGCATTAAAGTCAATGTGCTGGCAGGTGCAGCGGATACTTAATCTGTCCAACCTGTAGATAGGCTTAACCAAGCAAAGACAGCAGATATCCATTCATGCTATCTGAGACATCTAGTCTGCTACTCTAGCGTCCTTACCTACCGCTAAACCCGATTAGAACAACCACTCTGCAATCACTTCGGGGAGTTTCAATCTCTGTATCTTGCCCGAAGGACCTTTTGGTAAATCATCCATAAAAAAGATACGCTTGGGTGATTTGAAATTACCAAGCACAGACCCGACCAATTCTGATAACTCTTTTTCGCTACACCGCATATCGGGTTTAAGTACGACGCAGGCCATCACTTCCTGACCATAGTGCTTATCGGGATAACCAAAACCGGCTGCTTCAAGAATCGCCGGATGTCTATATAGAGCCTCATCAATTTCGCGTGGTGCAATATTTTCGCCTCCCTTGATAATCAGCTCCTTCATTCTACCGGTAATAAAGAAAAAGCCATCCTCATCTTTCATAGCCACATCGCCCGTATGCAACCAACCATCCGGTTCCAGAGCTTCACGGACTGCCTTTTCATTCTTGTAATAGCTACTTAATACATTATCACCGCGAATCATCAATTCACCCGACACGCCTGTCGGACATTCACTACCGCTTTCATCAATAACTTTAGCCTCATTACCAACCGGCTTCCCCGGCGAACCATATTTAGGTTTTGCGGGAGGCATTGGGTTGGAAAGTATTTGTGCTGCGGTTTCAGTCAACCCCATGGTTTCCACTATGGTAACACCGAAACGCCTCTCAAATGCCTTGTGTATCTCTGGTGCCAGCGCAGATGACGCTGAACGGCCAAAACGCATACTCTTCAGCCCTCCGAACTCCTCGCAATCAAAACCATTGCGTTCGGCGTCTTCCAGCAAATATGCGATAATTGTCGGTACAACACTGAACCAAGTGCATTCATACTTGGCCATATGCTTCCAGAACATCGAACAACTGAATCGACTCGGTATTACCAAGCTACCGCCACTGACTAATGGCCCCATAACCGTGACCATTTCTGCATTGATATGGTACAGTGGCAACATGCAAAGTGCACGGTCCCTGCCGACCAGATCATGAGCCATCATGGTATTGCGACCGCCGGCCACAACATTCTTGTGGCTGAGCATGACGCCCTTTGGCCGGCCTGTTGTACCGGAAGTGTAAATTAATACAGCCTGCTGCTGTTCCGTTACTAAAGAAATATCAGAATCAGGCGTTAAATCATCGGACCATTCAGGCCCCGAATTAATATCGGTACGAATAATATCAACGCCTTGCGGAATATCCATCAGCACATCAGAAAACGTATCAAGAAGCTTATCGTTTACAAAAATTATGCGACTGTCAGAATGTTCAATAGTGTAAGACAAGGTCGCCTTACCCGCAACCGCATTCAAAGGCACTATCACTCGCCCGCTGTACATAACTCCCAGAAACAGCATCACCGACCAATAGCCATTCGGCAAGAGGAAAGCCACCTTTTCATCTTGTGTGATACCCATAGCACTCAATCCGGCTGCGATATCATGCGCATGTCGCTGTAACTGCGCATAAGTTCCCGTTATACCGGATTCTGGAGCTATCAGAAATATTTTATTGGGCCGTTCCCGGGCTCGCAGATCAATAAGATGCTGGACGTTATTCATGACTGATTATCGGGCTTGATATCGTATTTCTTCCAGAAATCACCAAATATATCTGATAGCTCTGGCTCATCAGCGGCAATCGTCTTGACAATACGTGTAGTGTTGATGTAGTGCCGGTAATTCATATTTTCTGAGATGATATTACCGCCCCAGGTACCACAACCCATGGACAGGGAAAACGGTAATCCATTATCAAATGCACCACCTGTCGCGAAGCAGTGCGCCTGATTAACGATCACACGGCATACCGGCAACTCAAGCCCCAGTCGAAGAATACGCCCATCATCCCGGCTATGTATGCCAACCGAGTGGCCCGCACCGTTGATAGCATACACTGAGCCAACAACCTCAATCGCATGATCGAAGTCACGCGCGCGGAACACCGCAAGTACCGGACTGAGTTTTTCATTGCAGAAGCTGTTTGACGGGTCGACACCATCCTCTTCCACCATAATGATACTGGTCGAATTCTCATGCGCGATACCCGCCATATCCAGAATCTCGGCAGAGGGCTTGGCAATCACAGCAGTACTTAATTTTTCTTGTGGCCACATGGTCTGACGAAGTAATGCTTTTTCATCGGCCGTCAACAGCCTAGCGCCGCATGACGACATTGCCGATAATGTCTGATTGTAAACCGCATCTAATACAACAATGCTGTTTTCAGAAGAACAACTGGTTGCGTTATCAAAGACTTTAGAGGCAGTAATCCTGATTGCCGCATCTTTGAGATCTGCAGTTTCATCAATTATGACGGCAACATTACCGGCACCTACGCCAATGGCCGGAGTCCCGCTTTGGATACCGGCACACACATTATTCCGTGAACCGGTAATAACGACCAGATCGGCCTGTTGCATTAATGTCATGGTGGTTTTCTTGCCGATTGGTGCCGGTAACTTCTGCACCAGATCTTCGGGTGCACCCACCTGCCTGAGGGCATCACGCATCAGTTTGACGACTTCAACACAAACACCTTCACCTTTTGGAGATGGCGCCAAAATTACGGCATTACCACCCTTCAGGGCGTTAAGTGTTTTATTAAATGGCGTGGCAACCGGATTGGTTGATGGCACCACGGCGGCAACCACACCAACGGGGCGGGCAATTTCCACTAATCCTCTGTCAGGATACTCGGCAACAACTCCAACTGTACGGGCATATTTGAGATCACGTAAAAGCCCCAGAGTCTTGCGATGATTCTTGGTTATTTTATCCTCGACACACCCAAAACCAGTATCAGACACCGCCCGCTCGGAAAGACTGCGATTTGTAGCCGGATCCATAATCTTCCAGCCAACAGCGGTAACGACCTCATCAACCTGATGCTGGGTATAGCCTGCATACTTCATTTGAGCTCGGCGTGCTCTCCGCACCAACCCGGACACGATTTCGTTTGCGGTTTCTAACGTCATTATCGGATTCCTGTAAAAATCCAATCAGAAAAACTCTGCTTAACCCAGAGTTCTTTAGCGTTTAAGCACACTTAGTTCTAAGGGAGCCTGAAAAAGCCGTAGCAAACGACATCAGAACAAGGCCATGGCGTTCGGTACAGAAGGATCCCGAACACTGTACGCTACAGCCATGACAGCACATACTTTTACAGGCTTCTATGAATTCATCAGTGCTGAAAAGCCCGATGCCGGCAGCTAAGCATCGGGCCTCAGAGAGGATTATTTTCTCAGGTCTTTCAATAAATCGGTTAGATAGGTCTGACGCTCCTTCCACATCGCCTGCACCTCTTCACGGCTCATAATATGCATGGGAGAACCACCCGCCTTCATCTTTTTCACCACCTTCCCGTCCTTAAACATGGCAGGCACTTTATCCGCCAGTGTTTGCAGAACATCCGCCGGCGTGCCTTTCGGTGCCATGATGCCACGGAAATTGACGCTGCTGTCATCTACATCCAAGCCAGACTCTTTCAGAGTCGGGACATCCGGCAGAAAGTCATTGCGCTGCAGATCAGCAACGGCAAGGATCTTTAAGCGGTCTTGGCTGCGGAAAGCGTCGGAGAGGTTATTCCAACCGGCCATAGTCTGACTACCCAAAACAAATTGCAGACCCTTAACACCGCCACCCGCCGGCACATATTTGGTCTGCACTCCCGCAGCTCTGTCAAACTGTAGTGCAGCGATATGATGACCTACGTACAAACCGGCACCAGATACGGTCAATTTATCGGGATTATCCCTAGCGTATTCAACAACATCTTTCACGGAATTAAACGGACTATCCTTGTTTACAATCAATACAGCCGGATCCGCACCCCAGTTGGCGATTGGCTCCAGATTGTTGATGTTGTATTTTACTTTGTCAGGGAAAACAATGGATTGTGAGATAAAGTGTGGAACATTATAAGCAGCCAGCTCATAACCATCCGGCCTAGCCTTTTGCACAAAACTGTTCCAACCAACCTGACCACCCGCACCAGGACGGTTTAATACAACAATAGGCTGACCATTCAGATATTTGGGATTGCCCTCCTTATCAACCTGGGCCGCCATCATAGTTACGATTCTGGCTTGAAAATCCGTTGCACCACCCGGACCATAAGCCACTGTCATCCGGATAACATCTTCCGGATATTCCGCCATCGCGACAGGTACTAGTCCCATGCTCAAGGCACAAAGCAACATAATTCTGCTAAACTTTTCTCTCATAATGTTCATGCATCCTCCTTTTGTGAGTTCTATAAGCCTGCAGTAAACAGGCATCCAAATGGCCATAGGCCATGTTTCTCATATCAGTAGACCTTTGGGTAACTGCAAATTCAGCGTTACTGAAAATAATATGTAGATGAACCCGATAAACCCAGAAGAAAACAATACGGAGTTTATTATTCTCCTGCCTTTATCCCTTTGGTTCGAATACCAATACGATATTAACAGCAATATGCAAAATGTTGTAACGTACATACCCAGCCACTCAGCAACCGAGACACCAACAACCATCACTATAATTGCATACGTCTGATCAATAAGAGGAATCGGCTTAAAATCATCAACGCATAAATCAAAAACCTCCCTCACAAAGGAGAGCATGCTTAAAATCAACATCAGACCGGCAACAATAGATGGAAACAGATATGCCTCGCTGTTTTCCTGGAAATAGCTAACCTTAAATACATATCCACCCAGCAGTAAAACCAGCAGTGCCACATAAAGTCGGCGGATTAGAATTGCTTTAATGTTCATGATGCAGCATCCTCCTCACGCCTGCGGATAATAACCTTTCTCTCGTTATAGATGCTGTATGTAATAGAAACGATGCAAAGCGCAATAACTATTTGACTAATACCCCCGCTTACAAAATACGACCAAGCCTCATCACCTGCAATCAGCCGCCCCTGCAAAAAATTAGTCTCGGTGATCTGCCCCAGAATCAAACCGAGAACCAGCGGTGCCGGGCTGAACCCTATTCTGGATGCGTAATACATAAACACACCAAGCGCCAGCATAACCCAAACATCCGAAACACTGTTCTGGACGCTATAGGTACCAAATATTGCCAGCACAATAACTGCTGCAGCCATAGTATGATTGGGGATATGTGCCACAAAACCGCTGTACCTAGCGATTAATAACCCAAACACCAGCATCAAAACTTGGCCGACCAGCAGGGAATCGATAAAGGTCCACGTCACCGCACCGTGTATTGTAAACAAATCCGGTCCTGGAAACAGCCCATTAATCAGCAGCCCGCCCAATAAAACTGCGGCTGTAGGACTGCCTGGAATACCTAATGTCAGCAACGGCACCAGTGATGGACCAACCATTGCGTTGTTGGCACTCTCTGCAGCAATCACACCATCGGGGTTACCCTTGCCGAATGAAGACGGGTCCTTACTCATTTTAAGGGTCTGATCATAGGCAACAAGGCCAGCAATTTGACCACCGGCACCAGGAATAACACCCACAATGCTTCCGGATATCGTCCCTATAGTCAGGGCCCTGATACGCTTGATGTTGTAAATAAAAGACTGCCATACACCGTGGGAGTGCAGCTCAGCAAATTCAAGCGTATCTTTATAAAGCCTCGATTGAGCAACAAGCGTTAATACCTGAGGTATCGCAAACAGCCCTATGAGGGCCGCAATAATATGTATGCCGCCTGCCAGATGTTCGGAAAAAACAAAACGCTCTTCACCCAGAACCGGGTTATAACCAATCGTGGAAAGCCACAGCCCTGCTGTACCGGCAATCAGGCCTTTAACAACAGAACCACCACCCAGAGAAGCTATAATGGTGATACCAAAAATAGATATCCAAAATAATTCTGCCGGACCAAATTTCAATGCCAAGTCCGCTAACGGCGGTGTAAAAAATATCAATAACAACACACCTGTGAACCCACCGACAAAAGAACTGATAAAGCAATAATGCAACGCTTGAACAGCCTTGCCTTGCTTAGCCATGGGATAGCCATCCATAATAGTAGCGATATTGGCCGGCGCACCTGGAATATTCACCAAAATGCCGCTAACAGCACCACCTGCCACCGTTGCCGTGTAAACCGCACCAAGCATAACGAGCGATGAAGCAGGCTCCATATGAAAAGTAAACGGAATTAACAATGCCACAGCCATAGTCGGGCTCAACCCAGGAGTAGCCCCCAACAACAATCCACCAACCGTCCCCAGAACCAGTATCGTGATATTGGCCCATGTGAATACTTCAGAAAAATAATGAAGAAACTCCATCTATCACCATGCCCTTTGTACTAGCCGGTTTTGCACCACATATTCATGATCATGCAATTCCATATCCAATCCCTATACTTTATACCTGTCAGAGGCAGTAGAGAATAAAATAAAAGGGAATTACGTGGCAAAATACACAATAAGCCTTAAATACGTAGTACCAATGGTAACATTGATGATATTGGTCCTCGGGAATGAGGCTAATGCTCCTAGAGGTGGCGAAGTTACTGAGCCTGTGAGGTACGGAATGGATATTGAATGCGCTGTTGTGAATTTTGCTACATACCTCCCAAATAAAACTTTGATCAAAACAAAACCCACTGAAAACCGAAGAAAAATCATTCAGCAGATTTTCATTTCAGATCCTTTCCGATATGGTCATGAACCATGAATGCTGCCATGCTAAATACCGCTGTCCGGGCTGCCAGAAATGCTGGCAACCTCATTAAACGCTACGTGGACCGCACTGACTTACTTAAAGTGAGCCAAAAGCAGCCGAACGACTTCGTCACCGAGGTCGATAAACTGTCCGAACAGGAAATTATCGGCACACTTTCCGAAGCCTATCCCGATCACGCGTTCTACGCCGAAGAAAGCGGTCAACACAATACAGGCGATGAAGATAGGCCAATGTGGATCATTGACCCGCTTGATGGCACGACCAACTTCATTCATGGTATTCCCCAGTTTGCCATCTCTATCGGGATGCAGGCCGCTGGCCATCTGCAAGTCGGGGTCATCTACGATCCGGTTCATGACGAGCTGTTTACTGCGACACGAGGCGACGGTGCCAAACTAAACAACCGCAGACTCAGAATAAACCCGGACACCCGGCTACAAGGTTCCCTGATCGCTACTGGCTTTCCATATTATCAATATCACTATCTGGACCATTATCTGGCCATTCTCAGAGAAGTCATCACTAAAACATCGGGAGTACGCCGTCCCGGATCTGCAGCCCTAGATCTCGCCTACACTGCAGCCGGGCGCTTTGACGGATTCTGGGAATTCAACTTACAGGCTTGGGACATCGCCGCAGGTACGCTACTTATCCAAGAGGCCGGCGGCATCGTCACTGACACTGATGGGGGACATGATTATCTTAAAACCGGCAATATGCTTTGCGGCCCACCGAGGGTACATCAGGAACTACTGGATATCATCAGAACAGTCACCTGATTCCGCGCAATGATGAATATCCTTGCTGGAAAACCCAAGCTAACAATCATCTATAACGACAACCTAGAATTAGAGCTTGACTGCAATAAAAAATTGCCAGACCATCAAAAACTATATTCAAAAAAGATGGATAAGAAAATGCCCCAAGGCATTATCATAGGCGAACAAAAAATTGATAATCCTGACGAAAACCAGTGCACACAATTTGTCACCGCTAATCTGACCCTTGCACTGCAAAACAATAACGAACCCATGATGATCTCACTTTGTTCATATCTGGCTGTACACCTACCTGACCTGCAATAGATCACCATTAATGAAAAAACGATGGCATCGAAATTGATTTTAATTTTGATAAACTGATAAAACCTGCACAGCTGCGGTTAGAGAAAATGCACAACATTACTGACCTGTATCTCAAGCCTATCGAATAATACGAAAGCATTGTGCGCTACCCCTAAACCCTCGGCACCACCTTCTCCCATGGGATAGCTGACAATAGTTCCTACTGCCGTTCAAAACAGTTCCGACGATTATGCCAATGTTTGAAAATACACCATCTCAGAGAACCCATCTCTATCACCGCACACCAACGACAAAACGGAACACTTCGTCCAAGTGCCGCACTGCATGAATGAACCTATACTCACACCTGCCATTACTCCAACCAGTATATCCAACATCTGCTGTAAAGCTCTGACCAGCTTGTGATATAAACTGGATGCTCTGCGATAGATATCGTCTATCAATAACAGTTATACCAGCTGATCGATAACCTCCATTTAGCTATGTCTGAACTAAATCTGGATTTACTGCATTTTGATGCCGATATCCCAAAATCCTTGTTTATAAAATTGTCGATTCCAAACGTCGAAAAGATAAAAGCTTCCACTATAATACCGGACCATACGAAATCCATCGAGACGCCTACAAGGCGAACTATGCTCCAATCGTGCAAATCACTTCAGGATCCACGGATGAGTAAAATTTTGCTCCATATAGGCATGCCCAAGACAGCTACTACCAGCTTTCAAATAAACATATGTATGCCACTTCACAATCAGGGCATTATTAATTCTCTGGAGAAAGGCGCTAGGATAGGAGTTTATACTCCGAATTTCTATCCTATTGCATCTATTGTTCGTAGGCTTTATATGGCAACGAGGCGATTGCCTGAGCAGGCGATAGAATCCATGCGCATGCAGTTAGAGGCATTGTTGATGTCAGACAGACTATATGTTATCAGCGAAGCGGGCTTGATGACGAGTAATTATAGAAATAGTGATAGATGGTTCAATTTGTTCAGCTTGCTGATAGGCCATGATGTCAATGTTCTGGTCACACTGAGAAATCCTTATGACTTCGTATTTAGCTATTTTGTAGGTGCACATGGAAACGTTTTATCTTTTTTACGAAAGTAAAATAATTTTGGTGATTTTCTTCGTGCTGTGGAAGAAAATCCGAACAAAGAAGAGTACGAGATTTTATTTATGAACCATTGGATGCCCAAAATAGATCAATCTAGTTTCCCGGTTCACTATATGTTATTCGAGCAAATGGCCAGACTTTTGGGAATAGAGGTGAAACTTTTTAGTCAGCTTTTCTTGGACTACTAAGCTAAATTAAGTATTGAAAAGCCAGTATGGCAAGTACGTCCAAAAAATAAAAGCATCGAATTACTTTCAACAGTTGATTTTATACTGTCACTTTACTCGGAATCAAGCCGCTCATGAGGAAATTTTATACCAATAGCACTGTAATTTTAACGTATGATATTATATGTAAAATGCTAGATGAACTTACAATGCGTCATAAATTTAATCCAGAGTATTATGAGATAACGGATGATTATAAACAATTTACTTCTACTATACTAAAAAATAGTGCTTATAAGCAAGCGATATTGACCAGAATACTGGATAAAGAGCTTTTATAGACTTACAATTATCTTTGAGATTGCCAAGACGGTCCTAAAGGGTAAGCAACAATCTAT
>JAPYNQ010000084.1 GCA_028289815.1 Gammaproteobacteria bacterium
CTACTGCATCGAGTGTTGACTATATCAACAATGTGTTGATTTTCCCGTATTCTCCCGCATTCTCCCGGGCATTGCGCACTCAAGTTTCGCATCAATAACCCCCCATCTTTCACATCTCTTTACATACCCTTGTCTCATAGAGACCAGGCCAGGACACAGGCTTGAAATAGCTCTTATTTTAAAGTTCATGTAAGCTTGGCCACAGATTGTCTTGTGGCGCATCCGCAAGCCTCACAGGCACAGAGGCTATAACGGATAGTTAGCGTTCCCTGAAGGTAATTCTACCCTTAGTCAGATCATAGGGCGTCATTTCAACGGTCACCATATCACCAGTCAAGATGCGAATGTAATGCTTGCGGATTTTTCCAGATATGTGCGCGGTAACCACGTGACCGTTTTCAAGTTCTACTCTGAACATCGTATTGGGCAACGTTTCAATAACAGTGCCCTGCATTTCGATCTGATCTTCTTTAGCCATATTTTCAGGGTATTTTGGAAAGCGGCATATTCTGCATGATTCTACCTCAGAAACAAGGAGGCTTTTGGTGGCAGGACAGTGAAAACCGGTAATCCTATATTACGAGCTGTCATTATCAATTTGGTCTGCGACGGGATACCGGACTATATGGCAATCAGCAGCTGTGTACTGAAATAATTATTCTCATCAGTCCAAACTTTCTGGATTCGAAAACCAGACTGTTCAGCGAGTTGCCCAAACTCCTGCAATGAATATTTGTATGAACTCTCGGTGTGGATGCTATCGCCGAGCGCGAGGGAGAATTTTCTTTTACCAATCTTAAGTACCTGATTTGTAATGCTGACCAGATGCATTTCAATTCTACCTCTGGAAGGATTATAAAAAGCCTCATGCTGAAACTTTTCAACATCAATATCGGCATCAAGTTCCCGATTCATCCGATGCAGGAGATTCAGGTTAAATGCAGCGGTAACACCTGCTTTATCATTATAGGCTGCATGCAGAAACTGTTCGTCTTTTTTCAGATCAACCCCAATCAGAAGCTGGTTACCAATACCGATCAGCTTATGAATTTGCTGCATAAACGCTACCGCTTCATCTGGATGGAAGTTTCCAATACTGGAACCTAGATAAAATGCAACAATAGAACTTGAGATGCAATGCGCAGGCAACCTCAGCTGTCTGGAGAAGTCCGCACATACGGCATGCACCTGAAGCCATGGATAATCATCAGCTAGGTTTTGAGTTGCCTCAAGTAAAAACTCTTTTGAAATATCGACACCAAGGTACTGACTGGGCCGGAATGACTCAAGCAGAATCCTAGCTTTCTCACTGTTGCCACTGCCCAGCTCCACAAATATGTTCTTTTCTCCCATATGCTCGGCAATGTCGTCCGCATTGTCCCTGAAAATACCGGTTTCGGTACGTGTCGGATAGTATTCGGGCAGCTCGCAGATTTTATTGAAGAGCTCAGCGCCTCTTTGGTCATAAAGATATTTGGCAGGAATCGCCTTGGGTATATTGCTCAGACCAGACAATACTTCATTGAGGAAATCGCTGCTTGCCGCAGAATAGTCGTGAAATTCAACAGGGTTGACGGATCTAGCCATAGCGTTGCCAGCACCCATTACGAAACACTTCATAAGGTTTAAATCGGGTTTTGTAGTTCATTTTTGTTGATGCCTCAATCCAGTAACCAAGATAAAGCCACGGCATATTAAATCGTTTGGCCGCTTCCACCTGCCACATAATCGCAAATGTGCCCAAGCTACGTTTTTCATAGCCGGGCTCATAGCAGGTATACACTGCCGACAAGCCATCAATAAGAAAATCCGTTACCGCAATGCAGAGTAATTTCCGTTTCAGTCTGAACTCAATAAATCTGGTGTCCATCCAGCTACACCGTAAAAAGCCTCGATATTTGTCTGGCGTCGTATTATCCATGCCGCCGCCGGGATGGCGATATTGCAGATAGCGTTCATAAAGTCTGTAGTGTTCATCACAAAACAGGTCGTCCTTGATATGAATAGTCAGGTCCTGATTTTTTTTCCAGATGCGTCGCTGGCATCTGCTGGGTTGAAAGTCATGTACAGGCAGGCGAATCGGCATACATGCGCTACAGTCATGACAGCGAGGCATGTACAGGTAGCAGCCACTCCGGCGAAAGCCGACCAGCGCTAGCTGGGAATATATCTTATTGCTGAGTACGGCCGAAGGATCGACAAATACCGTACTGGCTTCACGATCAGGCAAGTAGCTGCACTCATGTTCAGGTGTCTGAAAAAATCTCAGTTTATGCAAGCAATGAGAGGCGGAAGCATCACTCATGGCAAATGCAGGAAGCTGTTAACTGGCATGGGCTTAATGTGCCATACTCGAACAGAATTTTCCAGATCACAATATTCCCGCAACCGGGATTGAAAGTCCTCACGGGTGATTTCCCTTGCACCCAACGTAAGCAGGTGTGCTGAGCTGACCTGGCAGTCAATCAGCTGGAAGTTGTTATTCAGCAAGTGGTTTGCAAGACAGGCCAGGGCTACTTTTGAGCCATCGCGAACCTTTGAGAACATGGATTCTCCAAAAAATACCTGACCGATGGTAATACCGTATAATCCACCGACCAGTCGCCCGCCCCGCCATACCTCGGCAGAGTGGGCGTGCCCCAAAATATGCAGGTGCTTATACTCCAGCATCATGTCCGCTGTTATCCAAGTGCCAGAATCACCATTACGGGGCTCAGCGCAACTCTCTATAACGCCGGTAAAGTCATTATCAAGGGCAAATTCAAAACCGGCGTTGCGACATGTTTTTTTCAGGCTGCGGCTTGTTTTGAACTCACCGGGTAACAGGACACAGCGGGGTGATGGGGACCACCACATAATAGGCTGCCCTTCGGAATACCAAGGAAATATGCCTCTTTTATATGCGCTTAGCAGCCGTTTCGCACCTAGGTCGCCACCAAGACACAAGAGGCCATCCGGATATCTGAGCGCAGCTTCTATCGGCGGGAAGTTATCGTGCGAAGAACCAGGCTCAATCCAGTGTAAAGACAATCGGCTCACGGTGTTTGGTTTTTTCTGTATGCGGAACTGCCAGCCAACTCCTGATGGAAATGCTTTATGGCACGGGTTTCGTTTTCCAGAAACCGGTCAATTGCCTGGCGAAACTCCATATTTGTTATCCAATGCGCCGATTTTGTTAATGTCGGATCAAAGCCTCGTGACATCTTGTATTCCCCCTGTGCACCAGGTTCAAAACGCTTAAGCCGATGTTCTATTGAGTATTCAATTCCGCGATAGTAACAGGTTTCGAAGTGCAAACCGGGAGTCTCCGAAGCTGTTTTGCGATGACAGCCCCAGTGACGACCATACAGTACACTGTTACTGCGAAAATTGACGGCTACGGCCACAACCCGCTCATCAAGGTAGGCCATGGCGATGACGATCTGCTCTCCCATAGTGCTACCGACTTCTTTCCAAAAACCGGCATTCAAGGTAGCGTGGCCGCTTTTTTCAACAAATGTGTTGACATAGTAACGATGCACCAGATCCCACTGATCCTCATCAAGGTCACTGCCGGACAGCATATCAACATGAATATTTTGCTCCTTGACCTTGCGCCGCTCCTGTTTGATTTTCTTACGCTTTGAATGACGCAGTATTGACAGGAAATCCGGGAAACTGTCATATCCCGGATTGTGCCAGTGATATTGGATGTCATGGCGTGTGGACAGACCTGACTGCTCAAGCAATGTCAGCTGCCTGTCCTGAACAAACAGGCAGTGAAGACTGGAAAAATTATATTCATGGCAATATGCCATTGCCGCCTTTGCCAACCGCACCTGTATCTGCGTATCGTTATTCAGTGACAGCAAGCGCTTGCCGGTAGCGGGCGTATAAGGGATAGCTGAAACCAGTTTGGGGTAGTAGGGGACACCATGACGATGAAAGGCATCAGCCCAGGCCCAGTCAAACACCAGCTCACCGTAAGAATTATGTTTCTCATATAATGGCATTGCACCGACCAACTCACCTGACGGGTCGTGTGCTACAAGGAAATGCGGCAACCAGCCAAAGTGCTCACCAACGGCACCATGTCGCTCCAGAGCGACCAGAAATTCATGCCGCAGAAAAGGGCAGTGATCGGTATTCAGGGCATTCCATTGACCGGCCTCAATCGTTTCCAGAGAATCAACGATCCTGATATCCATTTGATCTGATAACACACAGGCCGACTTTTCACAGAGCCTTATAGTCTTGTAGCAGGGCATACAGGCGTTCGGCCATTTGACGGTATCCTTTGGCATTGGGATGAACTGTATCCGACTTGTTTGCCGGAAACTGCAAAACATCCGCAATGGCGTCAGTTTCGATGGGTACACCAGTTTCCTCCGCAACTACCTCATAAAATTCCGCCGGACTCAGGATCAGTGTCGGATTCGGAACGGCCATCATCACGACTTGCACTCCTTTTGATCGGGACAGATTAATCATACTTTTAAGATTTTCTGCGGCCTTATCAAGATTTTTCTTTCTCAGCATATCGTTACCACCATGAATCAGAACCAGCAGGTCAGGATCGTGTTCTTCCAAGAGTCCGGGCAGACGAACCAGCCCTTCGGCGGATAATTCACCCGGCACTCCGGCATTGATAACTTTTCTGCCGGATAACTCCTGCAACACAGCCGGATAGCTTTTATCCGGTGTTGTTCCGGTACCAAAAGTCAGGCTGTCACCGAAAGCGAGTATGGTGGCATCATTAGACAGCGGCGTGAGTGAATTCGATGAACCGCCACAGGCAGCCAACACCGAGACCAGCAATATTAAAGCGAGTTTTTTCATTGGATCAGTAGTTGGTTGAGAATAGATTGATAAATTTGACTCAGGACATCCAGGTCCTGCACAGCGACACATTCATCTATCTGATGGATAGTCGCATTTAATGGGCCGATTTCAAGTACCTGAGCACCAGTAGGTGCGATAAAACGACCGTCCGAGGTGCCACCGGTCGTTGACAACCGGGCATCATAGCCCACGGTCTGACGAATGGCCTGTTGCCCCGCTGCAACCAGTTCACCAGCAGCCGTCAGAAACGGCATTCCAGACAGGCTCCAGCGGGTATCGTAATCAATATCGTGGCGATCAAGAATTTTATGAACACGCGCTTTCAGGGAGTCCGGTGTTTGTTGCGCTGAAAAACGGAAATTGAAAACGATTCTGCACTGGCCCGGGATCACATTGGCTGTACCAGTGCCACCATGAATATTTGAAATTTGGAATGTTGTCGATGGAAAATCGCCAACACTGTGGTCCCATTGAGTCTCAATAAGTTCCACAAGTACGGGAGCAAAGTGATGTATAGGATTTTCAGCCAGATGCGGATAGGCAATATGCCCTTGTATACCCCTCACGGTCAGTTCACAGCCGAGTGAACCACGACGCCCGTTCTTAATCACGTCACCCACCTTATCGGTACTGCTGGGTTCGCCCACCAAGCACCAAGTAATCTTTTCATTACGGTCTTCGAGTACCTCAATGACCTTTGCCGTACCATTAATTGCGAGACCCTCCTCGTCACTGGTAATCAAAAAAGCCAGGGACCCTCTGATGATTCCGCTATCCCGCCGCAGAAAACGCTCACATGCCGTAGTAAAAGCGGCCACGCTACCTTTCATATCGGCGGTACCACGCCCATATAACATGCCATTACGAACCTCAGGCCTGAACGGATGGCTTTGCCAATCTTCCACCGGGCCGCTGGGCACAACATCCGTGTGGCCTACAAAACAAAAAACAGGGTCACTGTCACCTAGGCGTGCCCAAAGATTATCAACATCCCCAAAGCGCATATGCTCACAAGCAAAGCCGAGTTTTTCCAATCTGGTAGCCAGTAGTTTCTGGCAACCTTGGTCGTCGGGCGTCACAGAAGGACGCGATACCAGATCCATAGTCAAGTCAAGCGTTTCCGACATGATCAATCCATGAAACGTCACGGCTAAATATCCCGAAGTAACTCGTTAATGCCAACCTTGCTGCGGGTTCTCCCATCAACTTGTTTGGCAATAACCGCACAATACAGCGAGTAAGCGGCATCCTTGGAAGGCAGACTACCAGAGACAACAACCGAACCAGGTGGCACATAACCATAGGTGATTTCACCGGTTTCACGGTTATAGATTTTGGTACTCTGGCCGATATAAACACCCATGGAAATAACCGACCCCTCACCGACGATAACACCTTCAACGATTTCCGAGCGTGCCCCAATAAAACAATTATCCTCAATAATAGTCGGTTTTGCCTGCACAGGTTCAAGCACACCACCGATACCAACACCACCGGAGAGATGAACATTCTTACCGATTTGCGCACAGGAACCGACTGTCGCCCAAGTATCAACCATAGCACCAGAATCAACGTAAGCACCAATATTGATATAGGAAGGCATAAGGACGGTACCGGAACCAATATAACTGCCTCTGCGGGCCGTTGCAGGTGGAACTACGCGCACACCACCATCCCGAAAATCACGCGAATTATGCTCGGCAAACCTGGAGGGCACTTTATCCCAGTAATTCGTAAAGCCGCCCTTGATACATTCGTTATCCTGCAGGCGGAAATACAGCAGCACAGCCTTTTTCAGCCATTCGTTGACAACCCACTTACCATCTTTCTTCTCGGCGACGCGAGCTGTACCTGCGTCCAGCATTTCAATCGCCGTCATGACAGCATCACGAACCAGTGTATCAGCACTGCGTGGTGTCATATCGGCCCGGTCTTCAAAGGCTTCCACGATAATTGCGGAGATATCGTCAGGCATAATTTTCCCTCTCTTGATACTGGTAAAACTTAAAATGCATTATAGCGGCTTTAGGCTGTCAATGGCACAGCTGCTCACAGTAAGCGGCGATTCTGTGCACAGCCTCAATACACTGTATGGTCTCAGCAACCAGTGCGATGCGCACATAGCCCCGACCGGGATTGATTCCGGCATGCGTTCTGGAGAGATAGCTGACACTCAAACAGTCCCTTGGCGAATTGTTCGTCATCACTCCCTCTCGCCGGAACCTGCGCCCGCAAATAAAAACCCGCCTCAGGCCGGTTAAGTTCCAGCCAAGGCTTGAGTATGGGCATAACCGCATTATAATACTTATCCCGGTGCTGGTTACGATTGCCACGCATGTGTTGCTCATCACTCCAGGCAGCGATGCTGGCCGATTGAGCAGGCTGCGGCATGGTGCAAGCCATGGTAGGTGCGGTACAACAAGAAACTGTCCAGTATTGCTGCATCGCCCGCAACAAAACCGGAGCACAGGCTAGGCAGGTTAGAGCGTTTGGACAGGCTGTGGAAGACAACGCACCGTGAAAAATCATCATGCCCGGACTCGGCACAGACCTGCGTTAAGCTGATCGGTGACCTAGCCTCATCCGCATATATCTCGGAATAGAGCTCATCCGTGGCAATCACAAAATCGTACCGACCAGCGAGCTCCAGCAACCTGAGCCACAGATCTCCGGGAAACACCGCACCACTAAGGTTGCCGGGCGAACAGACATAACACAGCCGGCAACGCCACCAGACAGGATCGGAGGTACTGTCCGGGTCGGGCAAAAAATTATTTTTCCAGCCATATTCATAAAGCAGGGGGCAGCTCCGGCCAATACCGTCACCTTCATATATCTGATAAAAGGGGTTGAGTATCATGACTAGGGCGTCCTGCGAGCTATCGACCAGACATTATGCAAAAACGAACAATGCTTCACGAGTATCGTTGACCGGCAAAATCTGGTTTTGTGCCGACACTCTGGCGTTAAACCGGCACCTGAACCAATCCGCAATAACCTCCCTTAATTCAACCGCTCCCTGATGGTCGGGTATTTTGAGATCGAATCCAAATTAGCCTGCAATGCCTCCGGCACAAACGTCGATGGCTTGTGCACGGGCTCACCAACAGGCATCGGGATAGGCATCAGGCCATTCGGTGGCTCGATACCCGCAAGCAATACCGATAGCTTCTGAAAAAGGCAGGACCGCAATAATTCGAGTCAATTGTGCATGGTACTCGTAGTGTGGAGACGCATCGCAAAGCAAGGGTGGCGTATTACAGCGCCAGCAAGACATAATCTCGGAAGGTGTCTGGCAGACACAAGTAAAAAAATCCGCATGAGTACAAAATCTGTTGCGCTCCAGAGTAGATTGCTATGGTTTTTAAGGTTTCTGCAATAAAAAATAATGAGCACCAGCAACTGGTCATTGACCACCCCTGGTAGCTTTCATACTCACCTAAATCCGACCATATCGTAGCAGTGCGGTATCAAGCTATGGTAGAATCTTCCATTGAGATGCAGAGAAGCGACCTGAGCAAATTTCAACAGCCCGTTGAAACAAAAAAGAAAGCCGCAAGAAGCGAAGCAACTGTGAATTCCAGAATATTTGCCGGACACTCCGTCATGGAATCCGGATGCGAATTGAACCTGCTTTGTCAGAGCTGTGTCCGTACCTGCTATCGGCACGCTGTACCGACAATACAGGTAATGACCGAACAGAATAACTGATGGGGCGGGCAAGGCAACAACGGCGCAAGCGGCGAGCCACAGCACAGTCAGCCCTCGCGCCGGAGCAACTGCGGGCATCTGATAACGAAGGACCTGATGCGTTTATGCGCCGTGAGATGATGGTCGCCCTCGGGCTCGTGCTGCTTGTTGTGGCTGGCTACTTCCCCTCGCTTTCCGGTGGCTTTATCTGGGACGATATCATCTTTACCAAGGAACCGACCATCCACCGATGGTCAGGTCTGCGCGACATCTGGTTGTCACCGACCGCTATCCGCAACGAAGGACACTACTGGCCACTAACCTACA
>JAPYNQ010000085.1 GCA_028289815.1 Gammaproteobacteria bacterium
AAATATGATGTATATATTGGTCGATCATCAAATTGGGGAAACCCTCATGCTATAGGTTTTGGAGCTTCGCTAGGAGAAAAGCCAAATAGCCGAGAAGAAGCAATAGAAAAATATAAATATGACTTTGAGCGAAACTTTCTTAAAAAAAGCAAAGAAGATGCACTTGAGTTAAAGGGAAAGATTCTGGGTTGTCATTGTAAACCACTTGCCTGCCATGGCGATGTTCTGACTGAATGCCTTAATTCATTGGATGCTGGTAAGTAATAGTAGAAATGGTGTAACAAGGTAAGCGCATCCCGGCAGCGAAAAGCTGTGCCCGCTGCTTCCTCAAGGCAGAACCGCTTCGCCCGCAAACAGCTCTGCGACGGCTTCCCGCTTGTGCGCTAGATGTATACGGTCGTCATTGATTATCTCTTCGGCAATCCGTGACCGGGTATTGTAGTTCGGTACCACGGTGAAGACACAGGCACCGGTATAGAGCACGGCGAGCTGGTGCGTGTTTGATGAGTCCAAGAATTTCAGTGCTACCTGACTGTGTACCCTGGTCTATTGCAGGTCGACATATGGCCGATGCTGTTTGTAGCAGTGTAACCGGGGTGCGAGGTGTTGGGCGTATGGGTCGGAGTGATGGCGGGTAACGAGTATAAGCCTATATTTCTATATTTATGCCCGGAAAGTGAGATAATTTTAGTGCCTATGTGCGTTTTGTGGTATGTTCAGGCTATCTATAATAGTCAGGAGACTTTAGAACTAGTCAGAGTTATTTTGACCATAAATAAAGTGAAAAATGGTTCGTTATAAAGAAGATGAATCATGAAATTCTTAACGGTTGTAGCTTCTTTAGGTATTGGAGTGGTGTATTTTTTGCGACTGCATGGCTGCTGAAGGAAACACGATGGACTAATGAGCCGCTTATAGTTTCTGAATTCGCGGGCTTGATTGAGTTTTTTGGATGCTTGGATGGATGAATCAGAAGACAGGATTACTGATACATTACGATCAATTAAAAAAACCGCGTCAGACTCAATATCCGAAAATATAGGAGATGCCGATCCTTCTTTATATGCTATTGCTATTGCAGAAAAAAAGATTAGTAATGGTGAACTTTGATGAGGGGTTATGGTCACAAGCCTTTTTCAAAGCAAAAGGCGATGAGTCGTTAAGAAAGCTCGAATATATCAAGCTCAGAGTAAGATATTTGAAAAAGCATGGAGCGAATAATGGATAAGCCATCAATGTTTGAGCAATCAAGGTCGCTGATTGCTGGTTCAAAAATCATTATAGATAGCGATGGTATTAAAGATAATGTGGCCATCTAGTCCGATTATTTTGAATTGTGCTCTTGCAATTGAGATATGTTTAAAGCTTCTTCTTAATGAAATGTCTGTAAATGCCGAAAAGGGACATGATATTTGGGTACTTTTCAATAAACTTGATGAGGAAACAAAGTGTCGCGTTATGGAACATTATCTGTCGCAGCAGAAGGAGGAATCAAAAGATACATTGCTTGAGAAAATAGAGGAACATAAATCGGCTTTTGTGGATTGGCGTTACCCATATGAAGACTCCCAATGTTTGAAGTGCTCTCCCGCATTCCTCTATTCATTTGCTTATGGGTTGAATACATTTATTGAGCAGAATTATCATTTTGAGAGAAATGATAATGGCTGGCTGAAAGCTGATGGTGTTATCAAATTTAAGGCGCAATAAAGTTAGAGATGGTTATCTATAAAACATTTATATGCTGGAGTTTCTAGGTGACCGATAACGATCAGGGTTCTCCTCGGAAATTGCTGCCACCCACCTTGTGGCAGGTAGCCAAGAGTGTGATGGCGGCTGCGTTTGGGGTTCAGAAGAAGGAAGTTCTGGAACGTGACTTCAAGTACGGAAAAGCCGGTCAGTTTATTGTGCTGGGTATTGTCTTCACGATTTTGTTTGTTTTTGTGGTCTGGGGGCTGGTGTCACTGGTGATAAGGCTGGCAGGTGTTTGATATTTATGTTCGACGGCTGACTTTTATATGGGTGGCAATTTATGGAGAGCCTCTTAAAATCTGTTGCGCCTCGCCACAGCGTTGTTGTGCTGTGCTCCGGTGCTGCTCGCTATGATTTTTCGAGGTCTCTCTGACTTGCTTATAAAGATTGGTAGTACTCAATCAGAATTTGTGCGACTTCAGGTCGTGAAAATTCCTTTGGCAGGGCTTCGCCGTTACTCAGCATTTCACGCACTTTGGTGCCTGAGAGCAGGATAAAGTCTTCTTTGGCGTGATCGGGTGCTTCGCGCATCATCACGACCTTGTTCAGTTTTTTGGACCAGGCGGTGTGATCGGCCCTGAAAATTTCGATTTCCAGCGTACCGGCAGGAATGCTGTCGAAGATTTCTTGGGCTTCAAATGCGCCGTAATAGTCGCCCACGCCGGCGTGGTCACGACCGATAATGAAGTGGGTGGCACCCATGTTCTGGCGGAATATGGCGTGCAAAACCGCTTCTCGAGGGCCGGCATAGAGCATGTCGAAGCCATAGCCGGTGACCATCGCGCTGTTGGGTTGGAAGTACAGCTCTACCATTTTGCGGATCGCTGCGTCACGAACCGGGGCGGGGATGTCGCCTTTCTTTAGTTTGCCCAGCAGCATGTGGATAACCAGACCATCACAACCCAGTCGGTCCATTGCTATATGGCACAGTTCTTCATGTGCCAGGTGCATGGGGTTTCGAGTCTGAAAGGCCACTACTTTGTTCCAGCCGTGTTCGGCGATCTCATTACGAATTTCTATCGCGGTGCGGAATGTGTCCGGGAATTCAGTGGAGAAGTATGAAAAATTCAGCACCTCAATCGGTCCTGAAACGACAATCCGTCCCTGAGTGCTGAAAGCGGCTATACCCGGATGCTCCGCATCAGTGGTGCCGTAGACTTTCTCTGTAATGATTGCCATCTGTTCATCGGTCAATTCTTCAATGGCTTTGACGTCCTGAATGGCGATCACCGGGTTGCCTTTGACGTTAGGGTCGTGTAGAGCGATACGTCTGGTGTTACCGATATCCGAGGTGTTTTTAATCAGGTTTAGCACCGGGGTTGGCCAGAAAGTACCGTTGCTTGTGTGCATGTTTTCGGCAATGGTTATAGCATCAGCTATATTCATGTAACCTGTCAGGGGATTGAAGTAGCCTGCACCCAGCATGACGGCATTTGCCGCCGTAGCGGAGCTGACCTGCAACGACGGTAGGTTCTCCGCCTCTTTTTGCAACTCGTCGTTTCTGGTCGAGTCATATACAAACAATGGATTGAGTCTGGCCGATCCATGTGGCTTTATCATAATTTATCTCCTGTTTAAGTGGTCGTTTGGAGGAATTTGGAGAGGCTCCGGTAATCGGAGTTATCCCTGATTAGTTATTGTTCCGGCGTCTGTCTCTGACGGCAGTAGCCAAGTCGCGTAGTACTGGTACCGAATCATCCCAGCCTATACAGGCATCCGTTATGCTCTGCCCATAGTTCAGTGGTTGTCCGGGAGTATTGTCCTGACGCCCGGCATTCAGGTGACTCTCAATCATTACGCCGACAATGCGGTTTTCTCCATTACGAATTTGCCGGCATATATCGCCGGCGATTTCGATCTGGCGCTGGTGCTGTTTGTTGCTGTTGGCGTGGCTGCAATCAACCATGATTACCGGTTCCAAGCCGGCGGCCTGTAGGGCGTCGCCAGCCTGTTGTATGCTGGTTGCGGCATAGTTTGGCTGTTTTCCGCCTCGTAGAATAATATGGCAATCCTTGTTGCCGGTAGTTTCAAAAATGGCTGAGTGTCCGGCTTTGGTCAATGATAGAAAGTGGTGTGGGCTGTTTGCTGCCCTAACGGCGTCAACCGCAATGCTTAAGGTGCCATCCGTGCCATTCTTAAAACCGACCGGGCAGGATAGTCCTGATGCCAGCTCGCGATGTACTTGGCTTTCCGTGGTCCGTGCTCCGATTGCTCCCCAGCTGATTAAGTCGGCGTAGTATTGCGGCGTAATCAGGTCTAAGAATTCGGTGGCTGCAGGCATTCCCATATTATTCAGTTTGAGTAGTAGTTCGCGGGCTTTGTGCAGTCCCTGGTTGATATGGAAGCTGCCGTCCAGACTCGGGTCGTTGATAAGGCCTTTCCATCCAACGGTAGTCCGGGGTTTTTCAAAGTACACTCGCATGACGATTTCCAAGCTGTCCTTGAGTTCATCACGAATCTTCAGCAGGCGTTGTGCATATTCCAGAGCTGCGTCCGGATCATGAATGGAGCAAGGACCAATAATAATCAGGCAACGGTCGTCTTGGCCACGCAGAATTTCGTGAACTTTGTTTCGGGTGTTGGCCGTGATTTCAGCGGCTTGCTCCGTAATAGGAAACTTTTCATGCACTGCATTAGGGGGGATGACTTCCTTGGTGTTACTGATGCGTAAATTGTCTGTTTGATGTTTTTTGCTCATTGTCGGTCTATATCTGCGAGGAGTGCGCATAATAAGCATAATGGGGCCTGATTTGAACCGTCCGGATGTTTGTGGACAGGTTCGGTCCGATCTGCCGGTTTCAGTATGAGGCTTGTTGCACGGTGATCGGGAACCTCATTTATCGGCTATACACTACTACGCTATCTGTTGTACCCTGCTCCGGAGTGTTTGTGGCGGGTTTCCCAGGCTTTCATAGGTTGGCGCCGGGTCTTCAGGTGGTTTCAAATTCGTCCTGTTCGGCGAAAGGCAGTGCTAGGCTCTTCATTTTTTGCACCAGCGCATACATGCCGATGTGTCGCTGGGTACTCAGGTGTTCATCCAGCTTGAGGCGTTTCAGAAATTTATCAAAGCTGGTATTGAGTATTTCATCAGGGGTTTTGCTAGCAAATACCTGTAGCACCAGATACACCAGCCCGCGAATAATGGGCTGTTCTGCTTCGGCCTCGTAGATGAATTTCCCTGAACCCGACTCATCCATATACCCGGTTATCCAGACGTTGCTGGCACAGCCATGTACCATGTTATTTTCAGTTTTATCTTCCGGCGCAATGTCAGAGAGCCTGCCGCCAAGTTCCTCGAGAAACTGGTAGCGTGCGTCCCATTCCATAAGGAAATCAAAGGTTTCAATGATATGTTCAAGATCAGGCATGGCAGGGAAGCTAACGGTTTGAGCAAATTTATTCAGGTGTTGCCATTAGAAGGCTATTAAAGCCTGGCATTAAGTTCATGTACCATTTGCAGGTTGTTGTTCATGCTTCGGGTAATATCACGACCCTCCTCGGTGAGTTCTAAAAGGCGCAGGCCTTCCCCGATATATGGGAGGACATGGTTTTCATAAAATTGCGGGTACCCTCGGTACATGTCTTCCAGCCTATGATAGCCGAGACGCTGATTGATTCCCTGCTCGCTAAATTCCTGAAATAGATTATTGAGCTTATGCAGGTACCGAGGGTCACCAAATTGACCGATCAGGTCTGCGGCTCTTACCAGACCGGGGTAATCCAGAGTATTTTTGTGTGCCTCGCCTTCCGGTACCGGAAAGCGAGTCCTCTCAATGCAGAGGCAGATAAAATCCGTATCAAGGAAGTCGTAGTCTCGGTAGTTTTCAGATACAAAAGCCTGTCCCCGGTCAACGTGGTGCGGCATCATGCTTGCGTCTGTGTTGCCCCGCTTGTGAGGAATCATTTCGTTGCCAACTCCTGAATAGTAGCTGTTTTCAGTGTCGCGTTTGCAGGCACCTCTGACGAAGCCGATATCATGAAATAGTAAAGCTAGTGTGATGTGCAGCAGGTCCCGTGGCGTAATGGCAGACTCTTGGTTTTTACCCTTGAGAATCGTTTGTCCCGTAGTGGTGACATACATCGTATGTTCTACATTGTGGTAAGAGGCGTTACTGTTGGCAATACGGTCAATGGCTTCGATCGCCGCAGTTTTTATCAGTTCAAGGTATTGTGGTTGTTGGTTGCCATATTCTGAATGGTAGGTATTGATCAGCCGTTCCTGTAATTCGATCTTCAATATTTTAGTGACATCCAGCATGTCTCGCCGCCTGGTTAATATGCTTCCGGTTATTTGCCCGTCGTCATTATAAGATAGTTTCGCGGATTGGCGGACATTGTGGTGTATTTGCTAATGCCTGATCCATGTAAAAATGACAACAGAAGCGTCATTAGGACCGGGTTTTTCAGGCTGGTGGTTGGTAATGGTGCGATGTATAATTTTATGAGGAATACTTTTCCCGGATATTGTTAATGTATGCGTAAGTTGGTCATTATACCTATCAGGTTGTATCAATTATTCATTTCCCCTATGTTGGGCCGGCATTGTCGGTTTATACCCACATGTTCCTGTTATGCAATACAGGCTATTCAGGTATATGGGGTCGTTGCGGGTGGTTGGATGGCGGTAAAGCGGGTGTTACGTTGTCATCCATGGCACCCGGGGGGATATGATCCCGTCCTTTCCGGGCATGATCGTCAGTGTGAGGCGGAAGACAGCAGAGTTTCAACTGAAAATAACCAAAGAAGTTCAGGCAAACCTGAAAAAGCCGCAGTGAGTGTCTCCGGATCAAGACGTACAGAGGCGCGTAACAGTCCGCAGCGTATAGGCTGATATGCGAGAATTCTGTGCCCACGCAGCAGATTTTTAGAGATTCTCTCTGATTGGCGCAGAGCTTCCCGGAGCGGACTTGCCGGAAAGTGTCTGGCTATAGCAGGCTTTTGTTTATCAAGCCTATTCGTATTGTAAACATCGTGTATCATATAAAGCTATTGTTTAATCAATATCAGAGTGGGTGCCTATGTCCGAAACGTTATTTATAAAAATTATTAACCGCGAAATTCCTGCAGATATCGTGTACGAGGATGATGATTGCCTTTGTTTTCGTGATATTAATCCACAGGCGCCTCTGCACGTGTTGTTAATCCCTAAAAAACCGATCCAAAAAGTAATGGATGCAGCGGTTGAAGACCAGGCATTACTCGGTCATCTGATGCTAAAGGCAAGTGAAATAGCTCGGCAGGAAGGTCATGGTGACGCTTTTCGCTTGGTGATTAACAATGGCGCCGGAGCCGGCCAAACGGTATTTCATTTACACATACACATTTTGGGCGGTCGTCCGTTAAGTTGGCCACCGGGGTAATAGCGGTGTGGATAGTACATGGTGCCCCTGCCTTTGATGATAATTACATCTGGATAATATCTGAGAAAAATGGCAGGGCGGCTGTTGTTGATCCCGGTGATGCGGGCCCCGTTATTAACTATATGCAGGCGCATGGACTGAAAGTGGTTACTATTTTGATTACCCATAAGCACTATGATCATGTTGGGGGCATTGCAGATTTGCGTCGGTGGTATCCTGACGCCAGGGTCTATGGCCCCGCGAATGAGAGTATCTCCGGGATAGACGTGAAATTAAAGGATGGAACCCGGGTTGATATTCCGGGCATGGCATTTTCACCTGAGGTCATTGATATGCCGGGGCATACTGAAGGGCATATTGGTTACTATTGTGCACCGGCCTTGTTTTGTGGCGATACGTTGTTTGCATGTGGGTGCGGGCGAGTATTCAGTGGTAGCTTTGCCCAGTTACATGACTCGCTGAACCGGATATGTGAATTACCGGATAATACCCATGTTTATTGTGCGCATGAGTATACCTTGGATAATATCGGGTTTGCGAAATGGGTGGAACCCGGGAACTCTGAATTGTTAAAGCGGGAACAGCAGGTTATTCGTGAACGACAGCAAGGCCTGGCTACGGTTCCTTCTCGATTGGCAGTAGAGAAGGCAACCAATCCTTTTATCAGAACCGATATGGATGAGGTCAGGCTGGCAGCCGAAAAGTATGCGGATATTGCCTTAAATACTACGCAACAGGTATTCACAACGTTGAGGAAATGGAAAGACAGAGAGTATGATTAGCGGCTGTTGAACAGCTCCATGATGCAATCAAAGTTTACCTAAGCCTGATCGGAGTGATCACTTGGTGCACATTTCTTGCAGCTAAGTTTGGTACCAAGCATCTTTTTTCTGGATGTCTCTGTCATCGTCCAGGGACGATTGATCCAAGGAGGTTGATGGCGGACATGCTGATTATGTCCACATGACAGCTCGGCAACCCAGTGTGATTCTTGATCTTGGTGAAAACCGACTATTTTTCTCAGCATTTTTATTTCTGATTGTTCGGCAAAGTGCTTATTAATGGCCTGCTAAACTTCAGATTCCTCCTCACTTGTCATGAAGCTCCTCAAAGTTACTTGCGAGATCAGGGTAAAATGCTATCCAAGCCATGATAATAGCGGTACAGTAGCCATTGTCCCGGCCTGCGCAATGGTCTCAGTGGATGCTTGGGTAATTCCGAACTGTATATGGGAAGTTTCTCCAGGTTACTATCAAATACGCCAGCTACCTTTTGTGCCATTCTTTTACCGGCTTGTGCTGAAAAGGAGACACCATTGCCGCCATAACCGAGCGCATAAAAAATATTTTTCTTGTCTATTTGTGTAATTCTGGGCATCATATCATGGCTTACATCCACCCAACCCCACCATGAATAATCAATAGGTGCCGACTTGAGGGCAGGAAATTTTCGATGCAGGCCGTCAACCAGCAAGGCATAATGTTTTTTATTATCGGCATCGCTACCGGTAATCGCGCTGCGAGTTCCAATTTGCATGCGACCGTCCGGTAACAAGCGATAATAAAATCTTAATATGCGTGTATCGGTCATAACCATGCTGGTTTTTATGCTGCATTCTTCTAACTGGCCTGACGTTAAAACACCGGTTACAACGCTGTTAGAAAGAATAGGCATGTAACGATAAGATAAATAAGGGCTGAGTGAAGTGTGGGTGTAACCACCTGTGGCAATCGCGACTCGATGTGCCTTAATAATGCCCTTGGGAGTTACAAGATAGTGATAATCTTGTTTCTCTTCCCAGGCAATAACGGGGCTGGATGTGTAAATTTTTGCCCCGTATTTTCTGGCTGCTCGGGCATAGCCGTATGCCAGCTTAACAGGATGCACGCCGAGCCCTGTCGGTTCCAGCAGAGCACCACAGCTATGGTGCTCATTTACATATTCGGCTCTTAGTCTATGGGTGTCGATAATTTCGGTATTGTAGGAAAATACCTTGTTATTCAATTCTGATTCGCGACTTAGTCTGGCTAATATGCTTGGTTTATGTGCAATGTAAAGGTGGCCTCTGTCGGTTAGGTCGCAGCTGATATCTTCGTCTTTGATAATGGCCTCAAAAGTAGCAAAGCCTTGGCAGATTTCCTCATGTAATGCCTTGGCTGTTGTTTCTCCCCATTTTTTCAGCCATTGGTTGCGACTGAGTCTCCCGGTTGCCAGTTGTGCTTGTCCGCCGTTTCTACTAGTGCACCCCCAGCCCAAGCGGTTAGCTTCCAGTACTGCCACTTCAATGTGATGTTCTTTAGCGAGAAAAAGTGCCGTAGCAAGACCAGTGAATCCTGAACCGATAACTACGGTATCAACCGACATATCTGTGCTAACCGTACCATCATCTTCGGGCTGTATGCCGGCAGAATCAACCCAGTAAGTTGGCGCATAATCCGTATTGCAACCGGGCGTCTCATCAACTAGGGGATCATAGTGCGGATTATATTTTCTGAGAGGCATATTCAGGTGCTGACCTGTTTTCTAAAAGCATTTTTGACCGATATTTTGCCTTCCTTGAAGGTAAAGATATCGCAGCCCTGTGCCTCAATACGATTTCCATCTTTACCGGTTCCGCTAAATACCCATTCAGCCAAACCGCGATTTTTATAAATAAAAATATCGCCGGCTTCCCAATGGGCATCAGGCATTGTCTCCCAGACGGACGCAAACGCTGATTTTATGGCATCTCTGCCGCTGATTTTGTTACCGTAAGCCGTTTCGCCTGCTGCTGTATAAAAGCAGGCATCTTCCGCCATCATAGCGACTAGTGCGTCGGCATCATGGTTGTTAAAGGCCTGACCAAAATCAATCAGTAGTTGGTAATAATTTTTATCCATAGTATTTATTGATTGTTAAATGATAAGAATGAAGTTAATGCAATAATGTGCGGAGGACTCTAAAGAGGTGCAGCCGAGTTCGCCATGTCCTTTTGGTCGACTTGATCCCAGTCGCTATTCTATCGCATGAACAGAACTTTGGTGGTCTGTTAGCTTGACTTGCCTCGCCAGGGTATCAGGCGAACCTCCATGATGCGCATAAAAATATCAATGGCATAAGCAACCAGACTGATTAAGATAACACCGAGAACGACAATATCGGTTGACAGAAATTTACTGGCAACCATTATCATCATTCCGATTCCTGATTCGGCGGCGACTAATTCTGCTGCTACCACAGTACCCCAGCAAACACCCATTGAGACTCGCATCCCGGTAAAGATCTCCGGTAAGGCATTAGGCAGGATAATGCGGAACAGAATCTGTCTTTTATTGGCATTTAGAGTATATGCGGCATAGACTTTGGCGATATTCGTCGATAGTGCTCCTGAGCGGGTTGCCAGCGCCATAATCCAGAGCGCCGCCAAGAATAGCAAAAATATCTTTGCGCTCTCGCCGATGCCCAGCCACAAAATAACCAGCGGGATCAGCGCCAGAGGCGGCATTGGACGAAAAAATTCGACAATCGGATCAAAAATCCTGTTCATTACTTTTGACAATGCCAAGGCAAAACCCAAGGGAATACCAACCATGCAACCCAACAAAAAACCCATAAGTACCCTGTAAACACTGATGCCAATATGTTCCAGTAAGGTGGCGTTACGGTAACCTTCTGAGGCAATAACATTGAGCTGATGCCAGACATCACCGATGGGTGGCCAAAACAGCGGATTGACCCAACCAAAAGTACCTGAAAGAATCCATAGTAATAATAAAAAGGCAATGCTGGCAAAAGTCCAGATACGTCCGCCCGGTGCTTCTACCAGAGAAGAATCACCAAAGCTGACTATTTTGCGCTGATTCTCCGTATTTTCAGCATTTAATGCCCGTAAAATATTCTTCATCATCCTTCCTCCTGACGGCCCATGATTTCCTCTTCCATTGACCAAATCATACCGATAACTTCTTCACGAATTTGCACAAAATCAGATTGTGCTTTGATTTTTCTACTATCGTCTGCCACGCCTTGCTCGGCGAAGGGCAGCCTGTACTCCTTCTCGATTCTTCCTGGCCTGGGTGCCATGACGAACAATCTTTCGCCCAGAATGAGGGCTTCTTCGACACTGTGCGTAATCAGGATAATGGTCTTGCCCGTTTCATTCCAGAGCTTCAGCAGCAGTCCTTGCATTTTCTCTCGTGTCAGCGCATCCAGTGCTCCCAGCGGTTCATCCATTAAAATCAGGCCGGGGTCATTGGCCAAGCAGCGAGCCAGAGCGACTCTCTGCTGCATGCCGCCAGATAGCTCGTAAACCGGTTTTCCACCAAAGCCGGATAAACCTACAGTATCCAGCCAGTATCGAGTGTTTTCGCTGATTTCCGCGTCAGGTTTTGGTCTGTCGGCCATTCTCGGGCCGAAGCTGACGTTTTTTTCGACTGACATCCATTCAAACAAGGCACCTTGTTGAAAAACCATACCACGTTGAGGGCTGGGACCTGAAACCGACTCGCCGTCGAAGACAGCTTCGCCTTGGGTCGGTTGCAGAAAACCGGCAATAATGTTAAGCAGCGTTGTCTTACCGCAGCCAGAAGGTCCCAAGATGGTTAAAAACTCGCCTTTCTCCAGTGTAAACGAAACATTCAGCAGAGCAGAGACTTCTTCCTTTTTAGGTGTCTGATAAACCATCGACAAATCTTTAACTTCAAGCATAAAGAACCCCGGTTACATAATAATTAACAGGTGGTTACCAACGCGCGAGTATATTTTTGCACACAGCCCGCCACCAAAGTGACGGGTTGTGTAGGCGGTTATCTAACTTCTGCCAAAAAGCCTGCATCAATGGTTTTGTCGTATTGCTCTTGACTCAAAGATCGAGGTAACTGCCCCTGCTCAACAAAGAAATCAGCCACTTCTTTGGTGAATTTTTGTATCCCTCCGAGCATCCACTGAGTGGAAAGTTGCTCCGATTTGTCAAGGAAAGTAAATTTCCCCAAGGTGTCAATTGTGTCCTCTAGTTCCATGCCGGAGGCCTTGGATAATACTGAGTAAAAACGCTCAGGGTAACGATTATAAGCAAGATTTGCATCCTCGGTAATCTGCATGAACTGCCTGACTACATCTGGATGTTTTTCAGCAAAATCACCGGTTACTGAGACAATATCAAATACCTTCAGCCCGATTGCCTCCTGCTCGGCACCGGTCATAATAAGCGAACCCTCTTTTTTCATGCGATTAAGTGCGCCGCCAAAGCCACAGCCCATGTCAACATCGCCGCGCACAAAAGCTGCAGAGGCGTCGGCATTGCTCATGCTGAGGATGCGAACATCGTCTTTATTTACTCCCAGATGATCCAGCATCCTTAGTAATTTGTAGTGAGTCACATTACCGGTTGGAGTGCCAATCCTTTTACCAACCAGCTTGGTTTTTGCATTTTCCTGAGTAATATCCAGGCTTTTATTGGCAACGCAGTTATCATTTTCGGAATAAGTCATGGCAACGCCAATCAATTTCAGGTCCGCTCCCTTGCTTACACCGACAACGAAAGGTACAAAGCCCTGTGAGTAGGCAATATCAATATCCCCAGCCAGCATTGCTGCGGTCATCGCATTGCCGTTGTCAAATGAGCGCCAATTAACTTTCAGCCCCATGCGCTTATCAAAGGTCTCCTCCAGCTGTGCGACCTGATTGGCGGAAGGCCATTCCAGAAAGTAAGCGATATTTAGCTCATCAAGCGCAAAGGACGGCAGACTAATCGTACCAAAAAGTAATGCTGCCGCTATTTTGTGTATTGTTTTCATAAACTTTCCCTCTCCAGGGTTGTTAAAGGACTCTGTGATCATGCCACATTTTATGTGGAAAATACAAATCAGTGCTGCCCCTCCGGAAATCAGGTTCAAGCGGCTTATCCGGTCTTAAACAAGGCGAGACGACAGCATCTGCTGCCTTCACGCTGGCAGGTCGGGCTATTCACGCCGATGGACTATCGCCGGCTGCTTGAGCAGATTTCCGGCAAATCTCGTGAGCACTGAGCTTATATCCCGCGGTGCGGGAGACCGGGATATGGTTATTTTATGGCAGTTTAATATCGGTTTCCGGCAGTTCCAATTGTTTTGCCTTCACAACTGCTTGGGTGCGATTGCGGACATGTAATTTACGGTATATTTCCGTAAGGTGTGCTTTTATGGTCGCTTCGGTGACGGACATGATAGCCGCCATTTCCTTGCTCGGTTTGCCGTCGCGCAGTAGCGCCAGGACTTTGAGCTGCGTGGTCGTTAAACCGCCAAAATCAGGTTTGGTGGCAAGCTCGTTGTCTTCTGCGTCTATATTGACTGAGACCATATTGATCGGACCGGGAAACCAGATGTCTCCGTCAAGTACGGTATGGATGGCTGTCGCGATTTCATCCATGCCTGAGTTTTTGGGAATAAAGCCGCTTGCACCATAGCGCAGGCAGTCTAGGATGACGGACTGGTTGTCGTATGCCGTTACGACTATAACCGGCAGTGCAGGATAAGTCTTCTTTATATACAAGAGCCCGTCAATGCTGCTGGTATCGTTGAGCTTAAGATCAAGCAATAACAGGCTGATGCAATTGTTGGACATCAATATGGTTTTGAGTTGTGCCAAGCTGCTGGTTTCGTGCGTCACCACGTCCTTTATCGATCTTTTCAAAAGATGCACAATGGCTTCTCGAAATAGCGGGTGATCATCTGCAACCAGGATATCTATGGTCATTGTCTTGATGCTTCTTGCGCTGTTTCCGGGCAGTATGGGGCTTGAAAACGGGATAACACAGTTTGTGCTTTCAGCTGAGAGGTTATTTCATCCGACCTTGTCTTGATATTAGACGAAAGTCTAATTGTTTTCTTGGATTGGGGCTTGTCATAATCTACTGACTTCAATGTCACTTGTTCTTTCAAAGAGGGTGATTTGACTGGTTCGGGGGTGGTTACTCTGTTCCCCGAGGACTTATAACATTCATGAGGAGAGATAAAATCATGTCTGACGATATCAAAACTTATAGTACGCTGTCACGTCGGGGATTCCTGAAGACTTCGGTGGCAGGTGCCGTGGCGGCAAGTGCGCCTATGTTTTTTGTAAAAAATGCCCACGCTTTTACCAACGAACCCAAAGGTAGTACGGTAACTTTCGGTTTTAATGTCCCCCAGACCGGCCCTTATGCTGAAGAAGGTGCCGACGAACTGCGGGCTTATGAGCTGGCGGTAAAGCATATCAACGGCGAAGGTGACGGTGGTATGCTCAATACCATGAAGCCGGTTTCGCTCAAAGGTGACGGCGTTAACGGCAAGAAGGTCATTTTCGTAACGGGTGATACCCAGACCAAATCGCCTGCAGCACGCGCTTCTGCGAAGCGCATGATTGAGAGGGACGGTGCCATCATGATTACCGGTGGTTCATCCTCCGGTGTGGCTGTTGCTGTGCAGTCATTGTGTCATGAGCAGGGCGTGATTTTCATGGCTGGTCTGACCCACGCGGTGGATACAACGGGTAAAGACCGTCGTAGGTACGGCTTCCGTCACTTCTTTAACACCGAAATGTCCGGTGCCGCTTTGGCTCCGATCCTGGAAAGCGAGTTTGGAAATCAACGTCTGGCTTATCACCTGACCGCGGATTATAACTGGGGCTGGTCACAGGAAGGTTCCATCAAGAAGCACACCGAGGCACTGGGCTGGCAAACCCGAGCTGCTGTCCGTACTCCTCTCAAGGAGGTTGATTTCTCGCAGTACATCACTCCGGTGCTGAACTCCGGTGCCGACGTGCTGGTTCTGAATCACTACGGTAAAAACATGGTTGATTCATTGACCCAGTCTGTACAGTTTGGTCTGCGTGACAAGCAGGTGAACGGCCAAGACTTCCAGATTGTTGTGCCTTTGTTTTCCCGTCTGATGGCAAGGGGTGCCGGCGATAGTATCAAGGGTATTTACGGTTCAACTAACTGGAACTGGTCACTGCAGGACAAGGGTTCCGAGGCGTTTGTCAAGTCCTTCGGCAGTGAGTATGGTTTTCCGCCATCACAGGCTGCGCATACCTGCTATGTTCAGGCACTGCTATATGCGGATGCCTGCCAGCGTGCGGGTACATTTCATCCATGCGACGTAATTGCGGCGCTGGAAGGTCATCAGTTCGATGGTATGGGTAACGGCCCGGTCGAGTATCGTGCAGAGGATCATCAGTGCTTCAAGGATGTGCTGGTAGTGAAGGGTAAGGAGGCAAGCTCTTCGGAGTTTGATCTGCTTGAGGTTGTAGAGGTCACCCCGCGTGCCAAAGTGGAGTATCCTACGACCATGCAGGATGCGAACTATGTCGGCGATCTTGGTTCCTGCAGAAGGGTTTGAGGTCGGGCTATACCACCGGTCGCATACGCGACCGGTGGCGGAGGCTGTCTGAATAGACAACAGCAGATGAAAAAGCCGTGGATGCGATTCTGATACAAATTCTGAATGGTCTGGATAAGGGTGGTGCATATGCCTTGATCGCCCTTGGCCTTACCTTGGTATTCGGCACACTTGGTGTCGTCAACTTTGCACATGGTGCCCTGTTTATGCTGGGGGCCTTTGTATCCGTTACCGTGCAGAACATTCTTACAATTTCCAAGAAGGTGAAAGACGAAAGCATTACCTTCTTCGATGCCTACAAGGAAACGCCTTATCTGGAAATATGGTGGGGTGACACCGGTACGATGATTATTGATTATGCAGTGCCGATATCTATTTTTGTGGCTATTCCGGTGATGTTGTTGATCGGTCTAGCAATGGAGCGGGGGCTGATTCGATTTTTTTACAAACGTGGAGATGCTGATCAGATTCTGGTGACCTTCGGATTAGCGATTGTAATCCAGGAGATCGTCAAGGCCAACTATGGTGCCAATCCGATCCCGACCCCTGCTCCGGAGATAGTGGCTGGAAGTGCGCCTGTTGGTTCTTGGCTGGGCCTTGGAGCCGATCTGGTATATCCTTGGTGGAGGCTGATTTATCTGTTTTTTGCGATAACGATCATCAGTACGGTTTTTGCGTTTTTGCATTACACCACGTTTGGTATGGTTGTCCGTGCCGGTATGCATGACCGTGAAACGGTTGGCTTGTTGGGTATCAATATTGAGCGACGATTTACCATTGTATTCGGGCTGGCTGCTGTTGTGGCAGGCCTTGCGGGTACGATGTACACGCCGATATTACCGCCAGATTATCATATGGGTATGGATTTTCTGGTGCTGTCCTTTGTTGTGGTGGTTGTCGGCGGTATGGGTTCACTGGCCGGGGCTGTTGCCGCAGGTTTTCTCTTGGGAATTCTGCAGTCTTTTGCTTCCATGAACGAAGTCAAATCGGTTCTCCCGGCTATTGACCAGATTATCATTTATCTGGTCGCTGTTATTGTGTTGCTTGTCAGACCCAAAGGCCTTATGGGCAAGGATTAAAGGAGAGCAGCAATGGAAGCTATTAATCCCTCGTCCGGTCGTAAAGACAATCTCACCATGATTGCTTTTACGGTGGTGGTGCTAACCGCCCCGCTATGGGGAAAACTCATTGGTGCTGATTATCCTGATCTGCTACAAAGATTTGCCATCTTCGGGCTGTTTGCCATCGGTTTTAACCTGTTATTTGGCCTGACCGGTTATTTGTCTTTCGGTCATGCTGCTTTTCTGGGCATCGGTTCCTATACCGCAGCATGGTCGTTCAAGCTGCTGAGTATGAATCCGATACCGGCTGTTATTTTTGCGTTGTTGCTTTCAGGTTTGTTTGCGGCTGTTATCGGTTATGTCAGCCTAAAACGCACGGGTATTTACTTCGCAATCCTGACTCTCGCATTTGCGCAGATGAGCTATAATCTGGCTTATTCCGTACTGACTCCGATTACCAACGGTGAAACCGGGCTTAGAGTGCTGCGCGACGATCCTCGGATTATTGATACTGCCTTGGGTGTCGAGATTCAAGGCCCGCTGCTTGGCAGTTTTTTTGGTATTGAGATGACCGGTTACAGCGGATTTTATTTCTGTGCGGTTATGTTGATAGCCGGTTTTTATGTCGCTCTGCGCGTTTTCAGGTCGCCCTTTGGCATGAAGCTGGCGGCAATCAAGTCAAATCAGACCCGCATGGAGTACACCGGTTATAACCCGAAACCCTATCTTCTAGCTATCTTTATTATATCCGGTATGTATGCGGGCCTTGCCGGTGCGCTTATGGTGATTGTTGACCCGCTCGCCGGTGCCGAACGCATGCAGTGGACGGTCTCTGGTGAAGTTGTGTTAATGACGATTCTGGGAGGAGTGGGTACTCTTGTTGGGCCGTTGTTGGGGGCCGCAATTATCAAGTATTTTGAAAATATTTTCTCTGCCATTAACGAGTCAGTGCTGCTGGCCACCTTTGATTTTCTGCCGGAAGGTTTGCAGGAATTTATGGTTACTATTGTTCATCCGTTTGTTGGCGGAGGCTGGCACTTGACCCTCGGAATTCTGTTTATGAGCGTCATTATCTTCATGCCGGGCGGTATTATGGAAGGTATAAGGCATTTGACGGACTGGATCAGGCGCCGAAAGGAGTAGGCCATGTCGGACAGTAATGATAATTACGTACTGGAAATATCCGGAGTGAACAAGACTTTCGGTGGTCTCAAGGCGCTTTCCGGTATTAATCTTAAGGTGCGAGAGGGCAGCACGCACGCCATTATTGGCCCTAACGGTGCGGGCAAGTCAACACTGCTGAATACCTGTATCGCCAAACTTGTTCCGGACAGCGGTTCAATTATCTTTGCCGGGCGTGATCTTACGGATGGTATGACACCGCATGGTATTAACCAGCTCGGGGTTTCCCGGGTATTCCAGACACCGGAGATTTTTCCGGAATTATCATTGCTGCATAACGTCATGATTCCGGCATTTGCGAAGCGTGACGGTTTTTTCAAATTTAATCTGTTCGAATGGCTTAGAGATGAAAAACAGTTGGAAGGCGAGGCCATGCATTATCTGGATAATCTGGGGCTGTCCGGCAGTGCCGAGGTTCACGCTGGCAGCCTGTCACGCGGTGACAAGCGTCGTCTGGAGCTGGCCATGTGCCTGATTCAGCATCCAAAGTTGTTACTGCTTGATGAGCCTACGGCCGGCATGTCGCGCCATGATACCAATCGAACGATCGATCTCTTGAAAGAAATCAAGGAGGGCGGTATGACCAAAATTATCATTGAGCATGATATGCATGTGGTATTCAGCTTGGCTGACCGTATCAGCGTACTGGCACAGGGTGCTATTATTGCCGAGGATGAACCCGAGGCTATCAAGGGGCATCCTAGGGTTCGTGAGGCTTACCTGGGGAGTGCTGAAATATGAGCGAAGAAGTAGAAAAAGTGGAAATGCTGATAAACAAGGTCAAGGTTAATGGCAGTACTCGCATGGATTATTGTCCAAACCCGAAAAAGCCGGGTTCTAAGGCCTATAGCAGATACGAGAGGTATTCGGTAGCGAAAACAGTCGGAGAATACTTCGCCATAACGAGCACAGATCAGAATCTAAAGCGCCATGATCGCGCAGATTTAAGATGGGATGAAGGACATGGTTTCCTCAAGCTATACGAGGGGGAACGGCTTCTCAACCCAAAGGATGAAGAGGCGGATTGTTGGCAAGACCACCAGTCCCAAACAGGCAAAGATAGTAAAATTGTTGGCGATATCGGTGATGTTGATGTCAGTGACAAGTCTCATGTCGTTAGCATGGGTAATGCTCCGGCCTATTTTTCAGCGTGGGATTTACATGCCTATTATGGTGAAAGCTATATTGTTCAAGGTGTCAGTTTTGATGTGCGTGAAGGTGAAATTCTGGCATTGCTTGGTCGTAATGGTGCGGGTAAAACATCCACGTTGCGCTCTATAACCCGTACTGATACACCGCAACTACATCATGGTGAAATCTGGTTGGATCATCAGCCTGTTCATAATATGAAATCTTTCAGGGCGGCGCAAAGCGGCGTGGCTCTTGTCCCGGAGGATCGCCGTATTATTCCCGGTTTGACTGTTGAACAAAGTCTGGATCTGGCGCAGATAGCCAAACCTATTGGCTGGACCAAAGAACGTATTTATGAACATTTCCCTCGTCTGGCCGAGCGCCGCAAACAGGAGGCGGTGACTTTGTCGGGCGGCGAACAGCAGATGCTTGCAGTTGCACGTGCATTGGCTCGCGATGTAAAACTTCTGCTTCTTGATGAACCGTATGAGGGGTTGGCTCCGGTCATTATTCAGGAAATTGAGCGTATTCTTGAAAGTATTCGTGAACTGGGAATAACGACTATCATCGTCGAGCAAAATGCTGTGGCTGCTCTCAAACTTTCAGATCGGGCCGTCATTTTGGATATGGGTAAAGTGGTTTTTGATGGGGCCGCACAAGAAGTTCTGGATAATAATGAGCTGCGCGAGGAATATCTGGCTATCTAGAAGATACGCATTCAAAGAATTGACTTGGTTTAGTGGAGCTGGATTTTGAGAAATCCAAATACAAGTCCATAACCATTTGGTTCAATGATAAATCCGAATTCAGTATCCTTTCCGAAGTCCCGGCATCTATTAAATCCGTCAACTTCAAAGAATGCTGGATAGACAATACCAGCTACCGACACTTCGCCTCGTTCCAGACTTTTATCATCTAGTGCTCGAGAAAGTGTGACCAAGACCTTACTCTTCATGTGATCAGAGCGGTCAAAACATTGCTATGTCTCCTTCATGCCGCCTTCGCGATGCTGTCCTTGATCTGTGCTAAAGATTAGAATAATGATTCCGAATGAAAGTGCAAATAAACCTTGTTTCATTTACTATATTTCCTCGCAGTATTAATTTTGCGGCAGCCTGATTGGTTTTTCCGAATGGAATTCTCCAAAAATACCATTTTTCTTGTGTATAAGCATAGTCACGAAGGCTGATCGTGGTGGGTATTATCATAGCCAGTCAAATGCTTTGTCGATTGCATGTGAAGGATCCATGCAGGCTGGGTGCATGGCGGGTGTGCCCGTGAGCTACAAGTCAATTCTGGTTTATCTCGACGACGGGAAAAGTAATTTTGATCGAGTGGATGTGGCCATGCAGCTGGCTCTGTCCCATGGTGCGCATCTTACCGGTGTGTCATTGCTGACTCTTAAGCCGGAAAGTCTGAATACCTCCAGCGATAAGGTGACCGCTCTGGAATCTAGGCGTATGGCTGAGAGCCTTGTTGAGAGCTTTGCGAACAGGGCCGGGGCAGCGAACATTTCCTTTGATACGATGGTTATTGGTGGAAATTCGGATGAAAGCGCATCCGGCATGGCGCACCACGGAAGGAATGCCGATCTTATTATCCTTGCTCAACCCAATCCGGATAGCCGGAATTTTACTCGCATGCTGGATCTCTCCGAAGAGGTCATTCTGTATAGCGGTCGTCCTATCCTTTTTGTGCCATATATCGGAGCTAACAGGATTCCATTCAAAAAGGCACTGATTTCTTGGGATGGAACGCCAGCTGCCACGCGCGCAGCATATGATGCAATTCCCATATTGAAGATGACAGACGAAGTTACCGTATTGGTTGTTCAGAGCAAAAAGCAACTTGAAAGTAAGCGTGACGTACAGGCTGAGGCGCTGTCACAAAGCCTGAAAAGGCATGAAATTCATGCCCACGTGGAGAAGGTATTACCCGGCTCATCAAATGTGGCCAGCATTATTCTGAACGAAGTATCTCAGCATGATATTGATGTTCTGGTTATGGGTGGATATGGCACGCCAAAATTGCGACAGAAAATACTTGGGGGAGTGACGCGCTCTTTATTGTCGGCCATGCTGATCCCGGTTCTCATGGCGCATTAGGAAGTACTGGTTCCTATCAGAGATTTCTTAATAATTGAAATGCTTGTAATGCTTCATTGCGCGAAGCCTTTAAGTCCACAATGGGCTTTGGATAAGTCTCTCCAAGTTTGACCTCAGCCTTGTTCAGAATGTGTTCAGGGGCTTCCCATGGAGTAAACAGGTATTTATCAGGCAGGGCTGATAGTTCGGGTACAAAGTGACGTACATAATGTCCCTCTGGATCAAATTTTTTCCCCTGTATGACCGGATTAAAAATGCGAAAAAAAGGGGCGGCATCTGCCCCGCAACCCGCTATCCATTGCCAGCTGGCGCTATTGTTTGCCAGGTCTGCATCCAGCAGGGTGTCCCAGAACCATCGCTCTCCGTGGTGCCAGTGCAGGAGCAGGTTTTTAACCAAAAATGAACCAACAATCATGCGCATGCGATTGTGCATATAACCGGTTTGCCAGAGTTCTCGCATACCGGCATCAACCATGGGGATACCTGTCAACCCGGTTTGCCAGGCGGTCAGTGCGGATTTGTTTGCTATCCAGGGGAACTGGTCAAATCTTGGCTGCAGGTTGCTCTTCGGCAGCTCAGGATTATGGTATAGCAGGCTATATGAAAATTCCCGCCAGCCCAGCTCACTGCAAAAGTGATCGGTATTTTTATCGTCCGCGATGGTGCGCACGGTATGCCATAGTTCATTAGGCGATACTTCACCAAAATGCAGATGAGGTGATATTTTTGATATATAGGGTTTGGCTGGCAGATTGCGCCCGTCCTTATAGTGGTCCAATCCTGTTTTGATGAATTGCCGCAAGCATGACTGGGCACCTTGCTCGCCAATTTCCCAGTGCGATTTCAGTTTTTTATCCCAACGAATCGCAGGCAACAGGTTCAAATTCTCCAAAGCAAGGGCATCTTTATCGCTATGCCAGCTGCTGTGTATTGGTATCGCCAGCGGCAGGCGTGGTTCATCGGATGTCAGGCAGCCTTTTCGATAAAACGGCGTAAACACTTTGTACGGGCTACCATCGCTTTTTGTAATGTCCCATGGTTCCCAAAGCAGCGAACCGTTATAGCTTTTGACTGTCGTATTTCCTGTCGATAACCGTTGCTTGATATGCTTATCGCGCTTTATGCGCCAAGGTTCGTAGCAACGGTTCCAGTAAATCGCTTTTATCGAGTAACGCTCCACGAGAGATGACAGGATAGTCAGCGGATCGCCTGCGTATAGCGATAACTGGCCGTTAAGCGACACACGCAGTGACTTTAATGAGTGATGTAGCCACCATCGGCTGGCGGCACCCATCATGTATGTGCCCGCATTATCATCATCCAGAATATAAACAGGCATCACGGTGTGGTGCTTTGATGCTTGTGTGAGGGCCGGGTTATCAGACAGGCGCAGATCCTGACGAAACCAGTGAATAGCGATGTCCTTGCTCATGGTAGTATGATCATAGCCCTGCTTTAACATTGAGAGATTCTCTTTAGTATGGCCTGATTCAGGCCAGCAGGCATAATATCAGACCATTAAACAACCCAATTTATTTCAATGGTAACTTTTGGAGGGTATTGATTATGTATAACGTACAACCTGGAATTCTGGCTGCAATGCCGCGTCTTGCTCGTTATTTGACATTTTCGCTGAAATCCGGTGGACAGCCAGATGTGTCGCTCTGTGCATTGGGCAATAGTGTGAATGTTGAAAACGCTGTAGTTGGGCTGGGTCTGCCGCTGTTTGAGGCGCTGGGGAAAAGTGTGCGGGGGCTGAAGAGCTTCCCCACTTATACCTGCTACGGATTTGCTGTGCCGAGTACACCATCTGCATTGTGGATCTGGTTGCGTGGCGATGATCGAGGCGAACTGCTGCATGAGACACGCCATATAGAGCAAACTTTGGCTGATGCCTTCAAACTGGAACAGGTGATTGATGCCTTTCAGTACCGGGATAGCCGTGATCTTACCGGCTACGAAGGGGGTACGGGAAACCCGCAGGGCGATGATGCTGTTAATGCCTCTATTGTGCAGGGGCAGGGCGATGGCTTGGATGGTTCTAGTTTTGTTGCCGTACAGCAATGGTTGCATGATCTGGATCATTTTCAGGCCGGGTCACAGCAGCAGCAGGACAACACGATTGGGCGCCGCATGAGTACTAACGAAGAGATAAGTGATGCCCCCGAGTCTGCACACATCAAGCGTGCTGCACAGCAGGATTCTGAGCCAAAAACGTTTGTGCTGCGGCGCTCCATGCCTTGGGCAGACAGCAGACAACATGGACTGTTATTTGCTGCCTTTGGCTGCTCTGTTGATGCTTTTGAGACATTACTGCGCAGGATGGTCGGTGAGGATGATGGTATTGTCGATGCACTATTCGGCTTTACTCGCCCGATCAGTGGCAGCTATTTCTGGTGCCCGCCGGTAGAAAAGGGAAGGCTTGATCTCAGGGCGCTTGATTTTGTATGATACAGCGTATAATTGGTTGAAAATTCCGAACAATCGGCTTGAGAGGGACGCGGTAAAGTTCAGCTGTGCCCTTCCGTACATAACGTTAGATTGCGATGAGATTTAGAGGCATGTTTATAAAGTATCTTATTGCCGTGGTTATGATCTTGCTGATGTCAGGATGTGCATCTTCTGCGCCTTCGATTAAATTCATGAAATATACTGATGAAACTTTTGCCCCTACAGCAAATGTAGAGGTTTTAAGGGCAAAGCCAATACAACGTAATTTTATTGAGTTGGTTGAAGTCTCGGTTAGGCTGAAGAAAAGCATAGAAGAAGATGCTGTTCTTTATCTAAAGAAAAAAGCCATGTCTGTTGGTGCTGATGCAATAGTAATATTGGACGAAGTATCTGATGGTTTAGTTGCAGTACCTATCGAAAATATATATGCCGTAGTTGATAGAAAATATCTTATAGGCACTTGCAATAAAATACCAAAAATAGTAATCTAACCATGCAAATTCACTCGGATAAATTTCTGTAGTGCTTGTGGCGAATATCATAAGCCTCACGTTGCTATAATTTGCCAGTGATTTTCGGTATTATTTGCTTCAAATATAGACAAAAGCAATGAGCAGAGAATAAGAGATGAAATTAAACAATTATCAACGCAAAATAG
>JAPYNQ010000086.1 GCA_028289815.1 Gammaproteobacteria bacterium
TTATGATATCCTGGATAAAGATTTGGGTATGTATTTCAATAGCTGGATAGTTTGGCACTATACTCAGGGATTGGGTAAAACAAAGGGGTTTTCTCCCAGGCATGATGATATTTTAATGTTTACAAAGTCGAATAAATACACGTTCAATCTGGATAATGTACGTGTGCCGCAGAAATATTATCGTGCTCGTAATAACATGCGCGGGGCAAATCCCGGGGATGTATGGAATTTTTCGCATGTTCACTACTGTAATTCGAATCGACAAGATCATCCTACTCAAAAACCGGAGGGTTTGATAGAAAGAATGGTGTTGGCTTCCAGTAATGAAAATGGAGTTGTGCTTGATCCGTTTTCTGGTAGTGGTACAACATTAAGGGTCTGCCAACAGGTTGATCGTACTGCTATTGGTTTTGAGTTAAATCCTGAGTATGTAGATATGATAAAAGCTCGTTTATCAGAAAAATTTATGGGTTTTGATAGCGTTGATCCGAGAATGGAGCGAGTGCCTGAAGACCTCCGAATATCAGAAATTCGAGACAAGTATCTTGAAAACCATGTTCAATGGTTTTTGTGTAATCATGAAAATACTATGGAAATATTTCAGAAAACTGTAAAGGAAAAATATGGTATAGATATTGCTCGGAAATTACAGATTGCCAAACAGTCTGAAATATTTTGATAGTTCTAGAGCGCCAATCTGACTTATTATCACTTTGTGCAGGAGTAAAGAAATGGAAAAAATTGCATTGGTTACAGGTGCGTCTTCAGGTATAGGCTGGAGTACTGCAGAGTATTTGGTCGGGAAAGGGATCAAAACTGTTGCTGCAGCTAGGCGCATTGAAAAAATGGAGCAGCTGAAAGAGTATGGTATTTATACGGTAAAACTCGATGTTACTGATACCAGATCTATTGACCGATGTCTCGATGAAATTCGCCAGAATGTCGGAGAGGTCGATATTTTGATCAACAATGCAGGCGTCGAGTTGCTGGGACCATTTGAGCTATTGCCAATGGAAGAAGGCCGCCGATTATTGGACGTTAATTTATTTGGAGTCCTAGAAATGACTCGACGCTGCCTTCCTCATATGCGTGAGCAGCGTTGGGGCAGAGTTCTTAACGTTACGTCCATTGGCGGAGTGGGTTCCATGCCATATAATACATGGTATCATCTTTCCAAGCATGCTGTAGAGGGGTATACTCGATCTCTGCGCCAGGAGATGAATCCATTTGGTGTGGGTGTCGCTACTGTTCGACCGGGTTCAATTAATACTGCAATCTGGGAAATGGAAGAACCGAGAAGATGGAATAGCGACTACCAGGAAGCTGCGGATAAGGTCGTCAGGTATTCAAAAGATCAAAACGTAGAATTAGGTAAAGATCCCGTTCTTGTTGCCAAGGCAGTATTCAAGGCCATTACTGACAAGCAGACAAAGTTATCTTATTCAGCACCGTTACATGCAAGGGTTGTACTTTTTCTCTCCAAGTATTTACTTACGGAGAGCTTTGCTAACCGGATGGTCTGTAGTGCGGTGGGTGTCCCTTTCAAGCCAAAAAACTAATGGTGCTTCCATTTATCAGAGCTTCCTCTGTGTTTGTTTACAGTTCATGGTAAATCAGATGGTGTACTTAGTAAGGTGTAACAAATCGGGATGAATGTGAATAATACAGCCTTGCTGATTATTGATGTGCAAAAAGGTTGTGATGATCCTTGTTGAGGTGACAGGAATAATCCTGATGCCGAACCAGAAATAGCCAAACTGGTTTCTGCATGGCGTAGCAGGCACCTGCCGGTTATCCATATTCAACATTGTTCATAGTGAACCTGATTCGCTGAATATAAAATTCTGTCCGGTAATTATGGTAAACCGCAAGAATAAAGAAAAGTAGCCGTTCGGCGAAACGGAGACTTCCGAAGCAAAAGCTGATTTCTGTTTTCTGGAGTATTACACTGATGTCGGTGGTATTGCTTACGGGTTATCTGGCTATGGTCGGATGTAAGGACTCTACACCGGTTCGAGGGTAAAAGATGGCCTCTACCCGCAGGGTCTCTGCTCGACCACTGGAGCTTTACGTTGGCGCCCCACACACCATTCGCCATGCGCTTAAGGAGTTTAAGCTGCTCGGTTATCGCAACCGCAAGGACTTAAGCAAGCCGGGCAGTTACAATGTATCGAAACCCGTTATCGCCGTTTATAAACGGGGATTTGATTTCCGGGATGGTACGGAAGATGAGCAGCTGTTACATATATATTTTGACAGATCAGGCCTCTCTGAGGTGATTTCACCGGACAGACAGGTAATTGTCTGGTACGTTTCGTACCCGCTGTGTACCGGTGGCATATCTCCGAAGCAGGCCGAAGATCGTATACCTGTTTACAGCCGCAGCACTACTCAATGCTGACGCTGGTGGATGATTCACCATTGCAGGTAAAGACACATGAAAATCAGCTATGGGAGCCACAAAACCATAACGATGAATATCACGGTCAGGTGCCGCTATATTCGGCGTTGGAGCATTCGTATAATGCCTCTTTTGTTCGTCTTGGGCTGACGCTTGGGCCGGACAGCGTTTTCGATACCCTGCATCGGTCGGAGCCGTACGGGGTGTGCTGGATGCGAATAAAAAGCCGTTACAGCGGTATCCGGTGAAGTTGAACCGGGTGATTGACCCGGCGGTCGCCTGATTAACCAATGCCAGCCTGATTGAAGTCAGGCGAAGCGGTGCCGGTCGCAGTTTCTACCGGCAGTTCCCGAAATACGCGGTTGTGGCTGGCAAGACGGGCACTACTAATGGGTTTTGGCTTACCGGTTTCGGTAGTGACAAGTTGGGTGTCGTCCGGGTGGGTAACGATGATAGCAGGCCGATAAAGCTGACAGGCAGCACGGGTTCCTTGTAGATATGGACAGCTATCATGTGGGCGGCGGGCATTGAATCGTTGCGCTCGTCGTCACCCGGAGATATTGAATTTGCCCGGGTATAGGCGACAACCGGCAGACTGGCGGTAGAGGATTGTGCGGTTCGATACAGTTCCTCTTTATAAAGGGGTTTACAGCCACATTAAAAATCAGACTATCTTATTAACCAGACCTCAATAAGAGATACAATAGGGGGCAGGATAAAGTCATTCCGGGAAAGCCTATTGGAGATGATAACTGATGTTATACCGACATAGTATTGCAATGCTGGGTATCGTCGTTTTGGCAGGTTGCTCTGCCGGGGACGGTATCATTGCGCCGGTTGAAGATCGTGTAGCCGGTGGTGTTGATTCCGGCAGTAAAACAGCACGAAAAAATGAATCTGTGGTTACTCAGCAGGGCACGGCTGAAATCAGGCCCTATGTGGCGTCACCTGTGCCGGCAGCCGAACTGCCGGTGGTTGCACCAGCTCCATCAAAGCCTACGAAAACCAACCCGGCAGTAGCCTCGCTGGTCAGTGTTGCCAATGCCATGATAAAGGGTGGTCAATACGATGCAGCCGCAAATTCCCTGGAGCGTGCTTTACGCTATGACCAGAAAAATGCGCAGCTATGGTTCCGGCTGGCCGAAGTCAACCTGCTGCAGCGCGACTACGCACAGGCCGAATCCAAGGCGCTCAAATCCAATGATCTGGCAGATGGTGATAAATCGCTGATGGCCAAAAACTGGCGACTGATCAGTAAGGCCAGACGTCTGCAAGGTGATTCTGCCGGTGCAGATGAAGCGGAGGCCCGGGCTTATCAGTTATCCAGGTAACTTTGGAGTAAACTATCCATGTATCATGGGTAACAATAGAATTTTACTGTCAGAGCATGCCTTTGACAAAGAATATGGCCTGTTCGGTATCGGCTTACCGGGCTGATGCCCATGTCGGCATGATGAGATAGATAATTCGTGTCTGCGGCACAATACCTCTCCGAAAATAGCGCACTGAGCGAATCTTTGGCCGGTTTTGCGCCACGGCAGGTGCAGCAGCAAATGGCCGATCATATTGACCGCATCATCAGCGAAGGCGGTATACTGGTGGTCGAGGCGGGGACCGGCGTCGGCAAGACATTTGCTTATCTGGTGCCGGCAATACTTTCCGGTAAGCGAACCATCATTGCCACAGGAACAAAAAACCTGCAGGACCAGCTGTTTCATCAGGATCTGCCGGTCATGCGCAGTGCGCTGAATGTGCCGATAACCGTGGCGCTGCTGAAAGGTCGGGCAAACTATCTGTGTACTCACAGGCTGAATGTCAATCGCGATGCCGGTGATGCCTGCAGCCGACGCTATCAGCATGAATTTCAGCTTATCAATGAATGGGCCGGTCGCACCCGGACAGGCGATATCGCCGAGGTCGATGATGTGCAGGAGGAATCTTTTATCTGGCCGTTAGTGACCTCAACAACCGAAAACTGCGTGGGTTCGGGGTGTGACGACTACAACGAGTGTTATGTCCTGAAAGCACGGCGGGAGGCGCAGGCGGCCGATCTTGTTGTCATTAACCACCACCTGTTCTTTGCCGACATGGCACTCAAAGAACAGGGGTTCGGCGATATACTGGCGGGTGCTGATGTGTTTATTCTTGACGAGGCCCACCAGCTGGCTGAAGTGGCGACCCGTTTTTTTGGCCTGTCACTGACCTCGCGCCAGCTGCGCAACCTTTGTTCTGATGCCCGTTCTGAGCACCTCAAAGAGTCTGGTAGTCTCAGTGAATTGCCGGCTACACTGGATGAGCTGGAAAAAGCTGTTGCGGACTTACGTCTCGGCATGGGGCATGCAGGCCAGCGCCTTTCCTGGACTGACTTGCAGGGCATATGCGACTTCGGCAAATTGCTGGAGGAGGTGAAAAAAAATCTCACTGACATCAGCGACTGGTTATCCGATGCCTCTGAACGTTCCAAGGGGCTGAACAACTGCTACCAGCGTAGTCTCCATTTTCTTGAGCGATTCAGCCTGATAGCTTCGGGGAGTGAAGCAAATTCGGAACAGGACGATGATGACGAAATGGTCTGCTGGGCCGATACTTCACGCCGGGGATTCGGGTTACACAGTACACCGTTAAATATTGCGGAAATTTTCCACAGCTATATGACGGAAGTGAATGCCGGTTGGATATTTACCTCCGCCACTCTGGCCGTTGGTGACAGCTTTGAACACTTCAATGGTCGCCTTGGGTTGGATGAACCGGATACCCGGATCCTGGAAAGTCCGTTTGACTATAAAAATAACGGCCTTAAATATTTACCGGTTGGCCTGCCGCCACCCTCAGATCCCTCTTACATTAATGAGATTTGCTTGCGGGCTTTGCCTGTCATTGAGGCGGCCCGGGGCAGAACTTTCATGCTGTTTACCAGCTATCGGGCGCTTAAAGTCGCCGCACAGCAGATAGCGAACCATATTGACTATCCGGTATTGATACAGGGCGAAGCACCCAAACAAAGACTGTTGAAAGACTTTAAGGCATACGGCAATGCCGTATTGCTGGGCACGGCCAGTTTTTGGGAGGGTGTTGATGTGCGTGGTGATGCACTGTCCTGTGTCATTATTGATAAACTGCCCTTTGCCCCCCCGGGTGACCCTGTCATGCAGGCACGGCTTGAGGCCATGCAGCGGCGAGGGCAAAACCCATTCTTTGATTATCAGATACCATCCGCCGTGGTCATGCTTAAACAGGGGGCAGGGCGCCTGATTCGAGATATAACGGATACCGGAGTACTGATGCTGTGTGATCCTCGTTTCCGTAGTAAAAGATACGGAAAAATTTTTCTCGACAGCTTGCCACCCATGCCGATAACTAACAGAATCAAAGATGTGGAAAACTTTTTCCGGCAAAAGAGCCCCGATCCAAATTCCGCCTGAGCTTGTGATTAATGTCTGAAAAGCCGCATCCTGTGAAAATCCTTGCTCTGGATACGACCCAGGAATACTGCTCGGTTGCTCTGTCAGTTGATGATGCGCTGATATGGCGTGAGGAGTTGGCACCACGCTCCCATACCGAGTTGATACTGCCTCAAGTGCAGGCTGTTCTGGCAGAGGCCGAATTGCGGCTGAATCAGCTTGATGCCTTGGCATTTGGTCGTGGGCCGGGCAGCTTTACCGGTCTGCGTATTGCGGCCGGTGTTGTGCAGGGGTTGGCGCTGGGAGCTGATTTGCCGGTCGCCCCGGTTTCGTCACTGGCTGCTATGGCACAGGGTTTTTATCGGGAAAACAGTACGGCGACCCATATCAATGCCGCATTTGATGCACGCATCGGAGAAGTCTATTGGGGTAACTATGCCCTGATCGAAGGCATCATGCAGAGCATGGGTGATGAGGCTGTCAGTGCGCCTGATGATTTGTTGTTGCCCGCAACAGGTGGCTGGTATGCCATCGGTTCAGGGTGGGCAGCATACCCGCAAATGCAACACAGGTTGGCTGCGCGTCTCGTTAAAACAATCCCTGAGACTGCTCCGCTGGCCAGGGATATCATTCCGCTGGCAGATAAAATATTCCGGGCACAACAAGCAGTCAGTGCCGAGCAGGCGCTACCGGTCTATCTCCGTCAAAAGGTTGCCCGCACTATTCGGGAGCGCACTGCCGACAGGTCATAGATTGATTGCAGGGAGTGGACCGGATCGCTTTCTTGACCATCTTTTTCTCAATCAACAGGGAGGATTACTGAAGATTGGGGAAAATTATCAGGACTCAATTTGTATGCTTTTTCTGAAGGCCTGAGCGGAGGGGATCGCGGCTGCCAGAATTGAAGCGGCTACAATGGCAGCAGCAAGATACAGGCTGCTTGCGGAAAAAATGTTTTTGCCGATATACAAACCAAAGTGTGACATTAAATAATCCTGTGTGGTCGCCAGGCAAAGAAGTAGTATCCCCGCACCTGAAATGATGCTGACAATGGTAATAAGCAGTGCCTCCATCTCTATAAGCACAAAGACCATGCCAGGAGGGGCACCTATAACTCTCAGGAGCTGGATCTCACGGCTGCGCTCGCGAATAGATGCCAGTAACATGGCGCTTAAGCCGAGAAGCGCGGCCACGAATACCAGCGCGGAGACTAACAGCAGTATTTTTTCCAGTATTGCCATCGTCTGCCAAAGCTCAGACAGGGCAACACCAGGCAGAATGGCGAGCAGTGGTTCTTGCCTGTAATTATTGATTTCTCTTTGCACTCGAAATGTCACCATTCTGGATTTTAATCCCAGCATGAATGCCGTGATGGCCTTGGGTTCCAGGCGCATTTTTTCAAGCTGTTCCCGGGTAATGGTGCTATTGGGTATTTTTACACCCTGTCGCCAGTCAATATGTATGGCCTCAATACCCTGCAGACTGACATGCAGGGTCTGGTCCACGGGTGTACCGGTGGGTGCCAATATGCCGACTACTTTGAACGGTCGGTCATCATGCAGGCTGAAGCTGGTACTGGCCAGCCCATGAGACAAAACCAGTTCGTCCCCTAATCTGTATCCCAGTTGTCTGGCTACCTCTGATCCCAGCACTACATCAAATAATTGGCTGAAAGCGCTTCCTTGAGTGAAGCGCAAGCGGTGTTGTTTGCCGTAACTGAAGAACCGGAAATAGTCCTCCGTAGTACCCAGCACACGGTAACCTTTATGCGAGTCACCCAGTGAAATCGGGATGGCCCATTTTATGTTTGACCCGGACGCAATTTCTTTAAACGTTTTCCAGCTAATGTTATTGGTGGGCGCCCCGATACGAAAAACGGAGTAAAGCAACAGATTCAGGCTGCCTGTTCTGGCGCCAACAATGAGGTCCACGCCGGAAACGGTTTTGGAAAAACTTTCTTTAGCCTGGTGACGAATATGCTCAACTCCCAACAAGACAAATATACTGACAGTCATTGCCAGCAGGGAAAGCAGTACGGAACCCTTGCGATTCATCAGGCTTTTCAGTGCGAGCTTGATAAGCATTAACTCATAAACTCTATTTGATTAATATCACTCAAAGGTTCGACTCGACTGAAGTAGCGTGACAACGACAGGTCATGGCTCACGAATAACAGCGTCATATTGTGGTTTGTTGCTGTTGACATCAACAGGGTCATAAACGAGTCACGATTTTTCTGGTCCAACGACGATGTCGGTTCATCGGCAATTAAAACTTGTGGCCTATTGATCAGGGCTCTGGCGATGGCGATTCGCTGCTGCTGCCCGATGCTCAATCTGCCGGTTGGCGTGTGCCAATCGTCCGATAAGATATTCAAGGTGGAAAGAATAGTTTTAATCTCATCATGCAGTGATGGTTTTTTTTCGCCTCTTGAGAAGTGGTTGGCGAGGCAGATATTATCTATGGCATCAAGATAGGGAATCAGATTGAACTGCTGGAATACATAGCCGATGTGACCGGCACGAAATTGGTCACGCTGGCGGCTCGTCATTTGGTCGAGTCGTTGCCCAAGTATGCTGATATGGCCATTGCTGGCAGGCAGCATACCGCTTATAAGATTAAGCAGCGTCGATTTGCCGCCACCTGAAGGACCGTGGACAAAAACCTGTTCTCCGGGTGATATTATCCATGAAGGGATATTCAGTACAGGCCTGTCGGGGTGGTCCGGGTAATTAAAACGGACATGGGAAAGACTGATTGCCATGACGATGCGATGTCTTACAAATAAGTGATTTAAAGAAGCTCTGATTCATCCGGAATTTTCCTGCAATTTGCTGTCAAACCACAATGATATAGTATATCATTCAGTAAATATATCTGATAATGATCGGCTTTAGGATATGGTTCGATACCTGAAGATAAATCTGGCGGGGTTGCTTGTTCTGGCGCTATCGGTCTTTGCGAAATCAACAGGTGATACACTGCCAACGCAGCAGTTTGCATCACAGATTGCCCAGGCAGATGTAGCAGCCAGCAGTAAACAGGCGGCCGACAGGATTCGTGCCGAAACGCTGCCTTTAACGGCGTTCAAGGCGGTTGCGTGGACTGATTTAATGCCCAAAGAAGACCTTGATGCACTATTAAACCCGCCGAGCTATATCACCGATATTGAGGATGGTTCAATTGAGGATCAGATCAGTAGTCAGATTCAGAATATCGTTGCTGCTGCCAGCGATGATCGCTACCAGCAGGCGCTGGTATCAACACGTGTAGTCCCGGAAATGAATGGCCGGGCCATCCGGCTTCCCGGCTTTATCGTACCCCTGGAGTTTGATGATAACCAGGTAATCACCGAGTTTTTCCTGGTACCGTTTTTTGGTGCCTGTATCCATGTGCCACCGCCACCACCTAACCAGATTATATTCGTGAACTCCCCGGAAGGTATAAAACTTGATGCCTTATTTGATCCCTTCTGGATTTCAGGTATTTTAAAGACCTCACAAGTAGCCAACGATTTGGCAACTGCTGCATACACGATGGACATGCAGCACCTTGAGATCTACGAAGACCCTGATTAATTCAGAGCTTTTCCATATTGATCAGCGGACCCGGTATTACTGGTGATACATTCTATTGGTTGCCTCTTCCATACCTGGCTGGTGGATTCCAATCAAAACCTTAGCGACCGTTGACGGTTTTCTACTGTCAGGCTATCTACCTGATTTACGAGTGACTGCCAAGCTGCACCTGCCATGCAGGCTTCGCAAATACAGTTTACTTCCAAGCTGCGGGCTGACGAGATGAAAGCCGGCCTGTTTCACGTTTTGCCGAAGCCTGGTGATAGTGGCCCGGTTCATGCTGATTGCTTCGATTTTCTGACACTGCTCGCAAATCAGGAATCGGGTTACAGTATGGGCATATCCACAGGTAATGTGGATACAGGCAGCATACTTGTTCACCAGATTCAATTTGTGAACCAGTTGTTCGTCTTCAAGAAAATCCGGAATTCTGTACACCGGCATAGCCGGTATGGATTCATTGAATCTGGTCTAACAAAGTTCAATCAATTTATAGGCAGATACGGCATTTTCAGATTGTAACAGGCCGGAAAAAACCTGTTTTCTCTTGTGGTCAGGCGTGACCCATGTGTCATGCAGTGCCGTTCGGCATGATGAATAATTTTCTGTATTCTGTGCATGCCGCTTATCTTAAGCGGATCGCTCTCTGGTCGATGCCCAATTTATCTGCTCCCTGTCCGGTTTCAGTCACCCATATGGCATTTATTTGTTCTATGCCGGGGAATGGATCAAACAGCGCTACCGTTACGGAAGTCAGGTTCCCGGGGCTGTTACAGCTAAAATGGTAATCTGCGAGAATATCGCTGTGGGTTTCATCATGTCCGCCCTTTTCTCCGTGTTCCTGGTGGTGCTCCTCGTGTTCGTGATGTTCATGGTCGCCCATAACGCCGGAAACATCGGCGGTTGCTTTTTTCAGCTCACAGTCAGACCCGTTGAAGGAAAATAATTCCCGGGGCGAAAGCAGTACGGCCTCCGCTTTTTTGATGGCTGCTTTTTCTTTCTGCGTCGTTGCCTTGTGTTCAAATCCGACCAGGTTTGCAGCCGGAGATTCCATGCGTATTTCCAGTGTATTGCCTTCCAGGGCCAGCGTAAGTTCGACTGTACCGTGGACATGGGCCTTATGACTGGTGTGATGATCTTTATGGTCTTCCTCTGCTTTTGCCGAAAAACCTGACAAGATCGTGATTAAGGCGAAAAGTACGGTTAATTTTTGTTTCATGGGAAATGGACTCCGTTTGAATGGCGGTATATTTGTTCTCAACCAGGGGTTCCTCAACAGGGTTTTGCATTCGCACCCACAACGGCAGATAGTCGAATATATCAACAAAACGATATATTGTAACATATCATTTCAGCACCGCGAAATCCCCGAATCGCATAAAGTAACCTGCCGGGTGCAGCTTAGCTTGTCTGCATGATGTTTACCCGGCTATCAGGCTGCATCATTGCCGGGTGAGCTGGTCAGTGACCGGTTTGTTCGGAAGGTGAAACTTCGGCATCTGCCGGCGGGCGAGGTCATGGGTACCGGTACTATCCCAAATTTCTACCGTCAATTCGGCAGCTGAGGCAGCCCCAGCTCTTTCAGAAACCGGTTGTGGATTGAGGTCGCTTTTGCGGCTCTTTTTTCCAGTTCAACCAGCTTCTTATGGGTTTTCTTCAGGTCAATTTCGGGTTCCGGTTTGGCCGTGCTCACATAGCGCGAGATATTCAGGTTGAAATCATTTTGCTCAATTTCCTTTATGGATACCCGACGGGCATAGCGCTGCTCTTCTTTGCGAAACCGATAAGTATTTACAATTTTATCAATATGCTCAGCCAGCAGCCGGTTTTGTCGTTTACCTTTTTCGTAGTCCTCACTGGCATTGATGAATAATACATCGTCGTGTCTTTTGCACTTTTTCAGTACCAGAATACACACCGGAATACCGGTGGAAAAAAACAGGTTTGCCGGCAGGCCGACTATTGTATCAATATGATTATCATTTAAGAGTTTGGTACGAATATGTCTCTCGGTACCACCGCGAAGCAGCACGCCATGAGGCAGAATGATCGCCATCACGCCTTCGCTGTGCAAAAAATGCAGGCCATGCAGTAGAAAGGCAAAATCTGCTGCCGATTTAGGTGCGAGGCCGTAGTTTTTGAAGCGAAAGTCTTCGTCTGGCGCATCATCCGGTTTCCACCGGCAGCTGAAGGGCGGGTTGGCAACAACAGCACTAAACTCCAGTTTTTTAGCCGGATTTGCCTCGCGCAGGATATCCCAGTCATTGAACAGTGTATCGCCGTGGTAAATCTCGAACTCGGTATCTTTTACCCCGTGCAACAGCATATTCATGCGGGCAAGGTTGTAAGTGGTAACGTTTTTTTCCTGACCATATATCCGGCCAATGCCGTTTACCCCCAGACGCTTACGTACATTCAGCAGCAGGGAACCCGAGCCGCAGGCAAAGTCCAGCACGCTTTCCAGTCTTTCTTTGGGGCTGTTTTCCGGTTTCTGGCAGTCAAGCGTCACAATAGAAGACAGGATGGTTGAAATCGGTTGCGGGGTATAAAACTCACCGGCTTTTTTACCCGAACCGGCGGCAAATTTACCGATCAGATACTCATAGGCATCGCCAAGAATATCCGTATCCACCGAAAATTCTGCAATGCCTTCGGCAATTTTTTGAATGATAGTGCAGAGGTTTTTATTGCGGTCAGCATGTGTCTTGCCGAGTTTTTGGGAGTGCAGTTCAAGATCTGAAAACAACCCTCGGAAGGTACTTTCAAAGCTGTGGTTTTCAATATACATAAAGCCCTTGTCAAGGGTTTCCAGCAAGTCATCATTTTGCAGGCGTGCCATTTCGGCAATACCGCTCTACAGATATTGCGGTTCAATCACATAATGCACCTTGCGGCGTATTTGCTCTTCGAATGTAGCTGTATCGTCCGGATTTTTCTCATACCAGATCGACAATGGTGCATGCCTGGTTCCGTCCTCCGATTTCGGATAATCCTGTCCAAGCTCTTTTTTTGCAGCCGCCTCGTAGTTGTCGGATAAATAACGCAGAAACAGAAACGACAACATATAGTCGCGAAAGTCGTCGGCATCCATGAAGCCGATTAACTGGTTGGCAATATCCCACAAGGTTTTGCCGAGTTGATTAGGTTGTTTCTGGGTCATGACGGTTTCTCAAATAATTCTGGATTAAATCGGTAGTTTTTCTTCAAGTCTTCAAGAATTTTGCGAAAAATATTTTTATTGTCCTGCACCATTTCCTTTGGTTCAAATAGTGAGTACTTTGAGTGGTTCAGGATGCTAATTATGCGTGTGTGTAACTTACCATCCGCATCGTTGTCTTCTTTTTTAATACATGCCAAGATCACCAGCAACATGGTTGCGCCCATAGGTACCACGGGGAGGCCGTTGATGAGCATAATGACATCATAGCGGTGGTGGCTGTTGTCGGTGTTGATGCGCAGTTGATTGATAACCTCAAATTCGTTTTTGCACCAGTCTTTGATATTCACCAGGGTGTATATGAGAGGAGTGCCGTCTTCCCGCTCAAAATGGTGCGGTTCACGCAGAGTTTCGGCCGCAGTGAATACGTCGTTGCTGACAATGCCATCAAGCAGTCTGGCAAATTCTCTGTCTGTCAGATGGACGCGATTGAGTTCTTCAAATTTCCGGCGGAAGTTTTGTTCAAGCGTGGCCCGGTCACAGATATCATCACGATAGGTGTATTTGAGTTCTTGCAGTTTGTTGATGAATTTATCTTCAATGTCTGATTCTTTTATCATTGCAGCTGCTATCCGGTAATACCGGTGGTGTCATGATGTTTTATCCTGTTGATAATACTCTATAGTGAATCACGATTCAGCGTCTTGTTCGATTCGGTGGAATGCCGTAAGGTTTGTGCGGTTATGAAGGTTATTGATCGTAGTGCGCTGGTACCGTACAGCGCCGGGCAGATGTATGATCTGGTCAGGGATATCGAGTCTTATCCGGATTTTTTACCCTGGTGTAGTGGCGCCGGTGTTGTCGAATTTTTTCCCAATGGAATTTGCGGTCGGTTGGATATCAGCAAGGGTGTTTTGAAGCAATCGTTTGTTACCCGCAATACATTTACGGAGAATCGCGAGATTGTCATGGTGCTGGAAGAGGGACCGTTCAGTGTGCTTGAAGGGACATGGCGATTTGAACCGATTGGGGATATGGGCAGCAGGGTATCCTTGCGTCTGCAATTTGATTTTTCCAACCCCTTGGCTCGCATGACTATCGCGCCTGTATTTGGCCGTATCACAGACAAGCTGGTTGATGCCTTTGTGGCGCGTGCTGCCGGTATATATGCGTGACCTGGGGGAGTGTCATGCCGGAAAAGCTCAATGTGGAAGTGGCTTATGCAGAACCTGAAAAGCAGCTGATTAAGTCACTGCAAATTGAGGTCGGAACCACGGCGATTGAGGCGGTTCGACATTCAGGTATTTTTGAGGAATTTGCCGGTTTGCAGGATTCCGGTGAGCTGGAGCTAGGTATATTTGGTAAGAAATGTGAGCACGGTGAGGTGTTGCAGGCAGGAGATCGGGTCGAGATATACAGGCCGTTGTTGGTCGATCCCATGCAGGCCAGGAGGTTAAAGGCCCAAGCGACGCAAAGACGCGAGAAAGGTCAGGGATAGACAGATGGCCTGCTTTTGCTGGTTGTGACGGAAATGTCACTCTTTTTCGGCGGGACCTCCCCACAGGCCGCCAAAGAAGCCGCTGTCGTCCAGGTCCCGGGGCGCATCAGCCGGCACGAAAATGACTTGTTCGCGGTTTTCTTCTCGTGTCAGTTCGGCAGCTTCCTGGTCCTGAGGCAGGGGGGTGCCTTCCATTTTGTATAGCAGATCGTTTTCAAAATGCAGTGCCAGGTGTTGTTGTGTTTTTTCGCTGCCGGTTCGGCTGCCAGGCCTGAATATGTGGACGTAATCCCAGCGTTCTTCGTTAAAGATGTCCTGTATTGACGGTGTGCCAAGGAGATAAAGTACCTGTTCCTTGCTCATGCCGAGTTTCAGCCCGTTAACCGTTTCCTGGGTGAGCAGATTTCCCTGCCTCACCGGAATGCGATAAATACCGGCTACTTCTTCCCAGTTAATGAACCCGGTCGGCGGGGCACCGGAGTCGGTACTACAACCTGCAATGGCAAGGCTTGCGATCAGGAGCAGTTTAATGAGAGGCTTTCTCATCATGGAAGTATTGACTGGTCAAAATTGCGCGTATCATACATTATGAATGCGTGTGACACACTACGAATTTACGATGGCACTGAAAAGCCGCTGTACGCCGTTATAGCGGTGTTGCTCGGGTTGCCTGTGTTGTTGTTAATCAGGAAGAGGTTGGCATGGAATCGGATGATCTGAAAAAAGTCGGGTTAAAGGTGACTCTACCCAGAATGAAGGTGCTTGAAGTACTGGAATGCAGCAGGCAGCGTCACATGAGCGCGGAAGAGGTTTACCGTGCGCTACATGACTCCGGCAGCGATGTCGGGCTTGCCACGATTTACCGTGTTTTGACCCAGTTTGAGTCGGCGGGCCTGGTTTCCCGGCATAATTTTGAGGGTGGGCAGTCGGTATTCGAGCTGGATTCAGGGCATCATCATGACCATATGGTTTGTGTGAAATGTGGTGGTATTGAAGAGTTTGTCGATGAGACCATAGAAAAGTGCCAGCATGATGTGGCCGTTAATGCCGGTAACAAGCTGGTTGATCACAGTCTGGTGCTTTATGTCGAATGTTCCCGGTGTCGTCAGGATGATTGAGTGCGGTGCAGTTAGCCGGTCATATTTGCTCTAATCGCTTTCGCCCAGCAGTTCACGTGCATGAGCCAGGCTTTGCTCGGTAATCTCCATGCCGCCCAGCATTCTGGCGATTTCCTGCGCCCGCTTTTCCGGATCAAGGTGAGTGACTCCGGATTCCGTATGATTTTGTGTGCTGGTTTTTGCTACGCGCAAATGCTGATGCGCCTGTGCGGCTACCTGTGGCAGGTGTGTGACGCAAAGTACCTGACGGCTGTCGGCGAGATGTTTGAGTTCCTTGCCAACGATTTCAGCGACGCCACCGCCGATGCCGCTGTCGATTTCGTCAAAAATCATCGTTGGGGTTTCGCTTTTGGTGGCGCAGATCACGGTGATCGCCAAGCTGATTCGGGAAAGTTCGCCTCCGGATGCGACCTTGTGTAACGGCTGTAACGGTTGCCCCGGGTTGGCACTGACCATGTAATGAATGCTATCACGGCCGTATTTGCTGGTGCGGGAGCTTTGCTCGTCAAGTGATACCTGTATCGAAAACCTCCCCCCTCGCATGCCGAGCTGCTGCATTTTTTCCGTAACTCGATTTAGCAGGATTTTGGCTGTAGCTCGCCTTTCCTGATGCAGCTGATCGGTTAGCCGGATGTATTTTGTCAGTAGTAAGTCATGTTCCTGTCGGAGCTCGGCAAGGCTGTTTCCGGATTCGTCAATGGCGGATAATTCCTGGCTTTTCCGAGTGTAATATTCGGGAAGCTGCTGTATTGAGATGTCATGTTTTCTTGCCAGGGCATGCAGCCTGGAGATCAGCTGATCGAGTTCTTCAGCACGTTGCGGATCGGTTTCCAGGCTGTCATGCATGTGCTGCATTTCATGCGCGGCTTCATCGGTCAGTGCCAGCATGTCATTCAGGATTTCGAGTGCCGTGGCAGCATGCCGATTGCCATGACCGCGGTTATTCAGGTCGGCGATCAGTCCCGCAATATGGTCATGCAGAGAATCAGAGTCTCCCCCTTGAAGGCGCTGCAGTGATTCGCGGCTGAGTGATTTAAGGCTTTCAGCATTTATGGCCAGCTCGTGTTCAGTCAGCAGCTCGTCAATATTGAGCTGGTCGATATCCAGGGCCTCAAGCTCATCAAGCTGATAGCGTAACAGTTCAATATGGGCCGTGTTTGCCTTGACCTGGTCAGTCAGACGGATAAGGTCCGTTTCGATTTTTTTCAGCTGTACCGCGGTCAGGTTGACATCCTTGAGCAGGCACTGGTAGTTTCCCGCGGCATCAAGAAGCTGGCGTTGGTGGTTCGTCCTTGTCAGGCTTTGATGTTCGTGTTGTCCGTAAATTTCTACGAGGTTTTCGCCCAGCCCTCTCAGAGTGATTAAGTTGGCAGCCGCATTATTGATAAAAGCCGTTGATCTGCCTTCGGCCGTGATGACTCGCCGGATATGGCATTCGTTGTCTGCGTCAAGTTCATGTTCCTGGAGCCATTTCTGCGCCGGGCTATCGGTATTGACTGCAAAGCTGACATTGATAATGGCCTTGTCACAGCCATGACGCACGATTCCCGGGTCGGCCCTGTTACCAAGGGCCAGGTTCAGGGCATCAATCAATATGGATTTGCCGGCACCGGTTTCACCCGTGAGTACCGTCATTCCCGGTTTTAGCTCCACTTCCGTTTGACTGGAAATGGCAAAGTTTTGTAAATGAATGCGTGTCAGCATGATTTGGAGTCATTAAGGGTATGAGCAGGGCAAGCTAAATACCGGCTTGATATCCCCAGCGTAATTTGGTACGCAGGATATCGAAGTAGTCATAATCTACCGGATGTACCAGCCTGATGGATTTGGGATACCTTCTAACTTTGATGTGGGTATTCTGTTCAAGGCGGATACGGGTCTGGCCATCCAGTGTGAGCACTGAGTGGCTTGTGTCCTCGGCTTTGATGTGTAGTTCGATTTGACTGTCTGATTCGATGACCAATGGTCGATTATTTAGAGTGTGGGGACAGATTGGAACCAGGGTGATCGCTTGTAATGATGGATGAACAATGGGCCCGCCCGCAGATAAAGAATACGCTGTTGAGCCCGTAGGTGTCGCAATGACGAGACCATCGGCACGGTAAGTATTGATGAAGTTCCCGTTGATGCTGGTGCTGAATTCAATCATTCTGGCCAACTCCCGATTATGTAAAACCACATCGTTGAGTGCCAGCAGTGTGTGTGCAGTCCGGTGGTGATCAATCAGCAGGGTTTCAAGCAAGAAACGTTCTTCGATATCAATGTGGTTACTCAAGAACTCCTGGAGTCTTGGTTCAATTTCACCCGGAGAGACGTCGGCGAGAAACCCAAGTCTGCCAAGGTTGACTCCCAAAATGGGTGTTCCATACGGCGCGAGTTTCCGGGCAGCATGAAGTAGGGTGCCGTCGCCACCAATGACAATTGCCAGCTCGCAGTCCTCGCCGATCTCTTCAAATGATCTGACCGGTAAATCAGGATTGTCGGTTTTGTGCTCCGTATGGTTGATACAGCAGCTTAAGTTATGGTTCTGTAAGACCCGGGTAACGGTATTCAGGGCAAAGGTGGCCGACGGGTCATCTGGCTTCAGTATAATGCCGATGTTTTGGAATTTGTTCTGCATATAGGTACTTGGCTGTCGATATCGGCTAATAAGGAGTCTCTAGAGGCTTTTTGTGTACCACTGTGGCGGTGTTGTGTGGTGCCCTGAATTTTTACCGGATTGGCGGTGTATTGCGATTGTTGTTTTGTGTACCCATTGTTCCGGGGAGATGCTCGCCACGGGTTTTTTTGAGATCCTCTTGAACACAATCTTGACAGATTCGCATAGTAGCTGTAGCTTTCCAGCTTACCAAGTTGAATTTATGAATGCCAATACTTGTGGAGACTTCTAAAAATCTGCTGCGTGCTGCCATAGCGGTGTTGTGTGGTTTCCGAGGGGTTCGTGTATTGACTATACACTGTAGTTGCGGTGCTGTGTGTAACTTGCTGTTGACATCCTGTTTCGGCGCCGCTCGCTGGGGTTTTTCGAGATTTCCTGGTGACAGCCGATAAAGATACCGCTTCCCGGCTGGATGAACGATCCCAGCATTTTCTCAAGGTTCTAATTGAGTCCTATCTGAGTGAAGGTCAGCCAGTCGGTTCTCGTGCCTTATCCCGGGACTCTGGCCTCAGCCTGAGTCCTGCGACGGTACGCAATGTTATGGCTGACCTGGAGGACTGTGGTTTTATTCGCTCCCCTCATACTTCTTCAGGGCGTGTGCCCACCGTTCAGGGTTATCGCTTTTTCCTGGATAGTCTGCTTGCTGTAAAGCCATTGGAGGAAGTAGAAATTAAGAATCTCCGTGAGGCGTTATTACCGGAATTTGGCAGCAAGGCATTAATAGAAAAGACCTCTTTTGTGCTGACCGGTGTTACTAACCTGGCGAGCATTGTTTCAATTCCGAGGCCAGATAAATCTGGGCTGAAACACATTGAATTTATCCCTCTGAGCCAGCAGCGGGTGCTGGTGGTCATGGTGATTGGCAACGACGAAGTGCAAAATCGGATTATTCACGTTGACCGCGAGTTTACTCAATCGGAATTCGCCGAATTTGCAAATTATCTGAATAGTCGTCTTGATGGGCGGCAAGAGTTTACCTCAATACGTGACGAAATAATTCAGGAGATGAAGGCAGCTCGCGAACATGCCAATAGCATGATGATGACTGCCATTCAGATGGCTGAGCAGGCTATGCAGGAAGATGTACAGGGAGATTATGTATTGATGGGCGAAACCAAACTGATGGATTTTGCTGATATAGTAAATCTCGATAAGCTGAAACACCTGTTTGAGGCATTTCACCAGAAGCAGGAAATATTAAAACTGCTTGACCGTTGTGCCGAGGCTGATGGTATTCAGATTTTTATCGGTAACGAGTCAGGCTACGAGGTTCTTGAAGAATGGAGCGTGGTGACCGCACCGTACTCAATAGATGATAGTCATGTGGGTGTACTCGGAGTCATAGGCCCCACACGTATGGCCTATGATCGCATCATCCCGATTGTGGATATTACAGCGCGCCTGCTTGGATTGGCACTGGAAGCCGATCAAAGTTAATTTTTTCTGTTTTTCCTGCGGGTTGGGTGCGTATAATGCGCCGCCGGTTTTTCGGGTAGTTGGAGATAGGGTTTCAAGCTATGTCAAATAAGCAAAATACAGAGGAAAACACGCATGAAGCATCCGTTATGGATGATGAGCAGAGGGGTGTTGTGCGGTCCGAAGATGCCAAAGCTGAGAGTCAGGACGTAGCCTCGGTCGAGCCTCGCGAGGAAGATGTGGAGTCGCTTCAGGAGGCACTTGAGGAAGCTAAACGACAGGGGGCGGATAACTGGGACAAGTTTATGCGGGCCCAGGCTGAACTGGATAATGTAGTCAAACGCAGTAAGCGTGATTTGGAAAATGCGCATAAGTTTGCGCTGCAAGCATTTGTCAGTGAACTGCTGGTGGTGCGTGACAGCTTGGAAAAAGGGTTGGAGCATACAAAAGATCAGGAGATTGATCCGGATAGCCTCAAGGAAGGTAGCGAACTGACTCTGCGTACGCTGACCCAGGCTATGGAAAAGTTTAATGTTGCCCAGATAGACCCCCCGAAAGGAGAACCGTTTGATCCGAAATTGCATGAGGCAATGGCGATGGTATCTTCTGACGAGGTTGAACCAAATTGTGTTTTGGATGTTATCCAGAAAGGCTATCTCCTCAACGACCGCTTAATCAGGCCGGCGCGTGTGGTCGTGGTAAAGCCGTTGGACGAATAATTTTTTTGTATGACTTGAAAAAAATACCCTCGACCCAAGTTTGCGGAAGAACTTGGTTTTTAATTGCAGAACTTGATTTCAGGAGCTTAATTCATGGGAAAAATCATTGGAATTGACCTTGGGACGACCAACTCCTGTGTGGCTGTTTTGGAAGGTGGCGAATCCAAGGTTATCGAAAACGCCGAGGGTGATCGTACAACGCCTTCAATTGTTGCCTACGCTGATGATAGAGAGCTTTTGGTCGGGCAGCCCGCAAAGCGTCAGGCAGTGACTAATCCGAAAAATACGCTTTATGCTATCAAACGTCTGATCGGTCGTCGGTTTCAAGAAGATGAGGTGCAAAAAGATATTGATCTGGTGCCTTACAACATTATTAAAGCCGATAATGGTGATGCTTGGATTGAGGTCAATGGCGAAAAGATGGCACCACCCGAAGTATCAGCTCGTGTTCTCATAAAGATGAAGAAAACCGCTGAAGACTATCTGGGCGAGCCGGTCACGGAAGCCGTAGTAACTGTACCTGCCTATTTTAATGATTCTCAACGCCAAGCAACCAAAGATGCCGGTAAAATTGCCGGTCTTGAAGTAAAGCGTATTATCAACGAGCCTACTGCGGCCGCGCTTGCCTATGGCATGGACAAGAAGCGCGGTGACAAAACCGTTGCGGTCTATGACCTTGGGGGCGGTACGTTTGATGTTTCGATTATTGAAATAGCCGAGGTTGATGGCGAACATCAGTTTGAGGTGCTGGCGACTAATGGTGATACTTTCCTCGGTGGTGAAGACTTCGATAGTCGCCTGATGGATTATCTGGTTGGGGAATTCAAAAAAGAGCAGGGAGTTGATCTGGCAAATGATCCATTGGCGTTGCAGCGGCTTAAAGAGGCTGCTGAAAAAGCCAAGATTGAGTTGTCATCTGCACAGCAGACTGAGCTGAATCTGCCTTATATTACCGCCGATGCCTCGGGCCCAAAGCATATGAACCTGAAGGTTACGCGCGCAAAGCTGGAATCGCTTGTTGACGATCTGATTACACGCAGTATTGAACCCTGCAAGACGGCGCTTAATGATGCCGGACTGTCGGCCTCGGAAATTGATGACATCATCCTTGTGGGTGGTCAGACCCGTATGCCGAAGGTACAGGATACTGTCAAGAGCTTTTTTGGGAAAGAGCCTCGTAGAGATGTAAATCCCGATGAGGCTGTTGCGATTGGTGCGGCAATCCAAGGCGGTGTGCTGGGTGGTGATGTGAAAGATGTGCTGCTGTTGGATGTTACGCCTCTGAGTCTGGGCATTGAGACTATGGGAGGTGTTATGACCAGATTAATTGACAAAAATACAACGATTCCCACTAAGGCGCAGCAGGTATTTTCAACGGCAGACGATAATCAGACTGCTGTGACCGTGCATGTTTTGCAGGGTGAGCGCGAGATGGCGGCAGGAAATAAATCTCTCGGTCGCTTTGATTTAAGTGATATCCCGTCTGCGCCTCGTGGTGTTCCACAGATTGAAGTGACGTTTGATATTGATGCGAATGGTATCCTGAATGTTTCTGCCAAGGATAAGGCCACAGGTAAAGAGCAGTCTATCGTGATAAAAGCCTCTTCGGGATTAAGCGATGACGAGGTTGAGGCTATGGTCAGGGATGCTGAATCACATGCTGAAGAGGATCGCAGGGCGCACGAGCTTGTTGATGCCCGTAATGCGGCCGACAGTATGATCCATGCAACCAGAAAGTCCATAGGCGAACTGGGTGATAAAGTTGATGCCAGTGAGAAGGAGGGACTTGAGAAAGCTATTGCTGATCTTGAAGAGGCTATGAAAGGTGATAACAGGGACGCGATTAAGTCGAAAACAACGGTCTTAACTGAATTATCCGGTAAGCTCGCTGAGAAGCTGTACAGCCAGCCCGATGCTTCCGCAGGTGCTGCAGACGCAGCCGCTGGCGCCAATGCTGGGGCAACGGGCAGAGATGATGTGGTCGATGCCGAATTTGAAGAGGTTAGCGAGGATAAAAAAGCCGGCTAAAGTTCCTGCCGCCGGTTTCCCAGAACGAGCAACCACCAAAGCGGTTGCTTTTAAGTATTCCAATCAATGACGAAGAATAGCTGATGTCTAGGCGCGACTATTATGAGACTCTTGGAGTTGATCGGAGTGTTAATGATCGGGACCTGAAAAAGGCTTACCGCCGCATGGCTCAGAAGTATCATCCTGACCGTAATTCCGGTGATGCAGATGCTGAAGCACATTTCAAAGAAGCCAAGGAAGCATATGAAGTGCTGAGTGATCCAAAGAAGCGTGCGGCATATGATCAGTTCGGTCATGCTGGCATTGATCCGTCTATGGATGGCGGTCCGGGAGGATCCGGGTTCAGTGATATATTTGGCGATGTCGGCGATGTCGGCGATGTTTTCAGCGATATTTTTGGTGGTGGACGTGGCAGACGTCACAGTGGTGCCTATCGGGGTGCTGATCTGCGCTACCCAATGGAATTGTTGCTGGAAGATGCCGTTACGGGTGTCAGCAAAAATATCAAGATTCCGACCAGAGTAAAATGTGGTGTGTGCAATGGTTCTGGTGCTCGCAAGGGGACTAGCCCCAAAACCTGTGAAACCTGTCATGGACATGGTCAGGTGCGTTTGCAGCAGGGGTTTTTTTCCGTTCAGCAGACATGTCCGGTCTGCCACGGTAAAGGCAGTGTAGTTGCAGACCCATGTACGTCTTGTCGTGGCAGCGGTAAAGTCGAACAGACTAGGGCATTGTCTGTAAAAATTCCTGCCGGAGTGGATACCGGCGATAGAATCCGATTGGCTGGCGAAGGTGAGGCAGGGGAGCGAGGTGGGCCTCCAGGTGACCTCTATGTTGAAGTTTCGGTAGCATCACATCCGATTTTTGACCGTCAGGGTAGTGACCTGTACTGCGAGGTGCCGATTAGTTTTTCTACGGCGGCTCTGGGTGGCGAGCTTGAGGTGCCGACTTTGACCGGAAGGGTTAATTTGAAAATCCCGGCAGAGACACAAAGCGGTAAATTGTTTCGTATTCGATCAAAGGGGGTAAAGCCTGTTCGTGGCGGCCCGGTTGGAGATTTATTGTGTCGCATTCATATCGAAACCCCTGTGAACCTTACATCAAGGCAAAAAGAAATCCTGAAGGAGTTTGAGGCCACTCTGATTAAGGACGGTAAAGGGCATAGCCCCAAAGCGCACTCCTGGCTTGGTGGGGTTAAGGAGTTTTTTGAAGGTCTTGCTGACTAAAGCCAGGGATTTAAGCGTGACAAGAATAGCTGTTGCGGGTGTCGCCGGGCGTATGGGGCGCAATCTTGTTCAGGCATGTTATGAGACAGATACGGTTCGGTTGACAGCTGCAACAGAAAGTAGCGACAGTAATTTTCTTGGGGTAGATGCCGGAGAATTAGCAGGCATTGGCAAAAACGGAGTCATTATTGATTCTCGGCTTCAGGAGCATGTTGATGATTTTGATGTGCTGATTGACTTTACGGTACCTGAGGCAACCATGCGTCATCTTGATATATGCCGCGTAACTAGCAAGCGTATTGTTATTGGTACAACAGGATTAATTGAAGAACAGCGTCAGCGGGTCATACTGGCATCCGACAGTGTTCCTGTCGTGATGGCGCCTAATATGAGTATTGGTATTAATTTATGCTTAAAACTGATTGGTATTGCTGCCAAAATCATTGGAAATGATGCCGATATAGAGATCATTGAAGCCCACCACCGCCATAAGGTTGATGCACCCTCTGGTACAGCGCTGGATATGGGAAAGGTCTTGGCAGAGGCCTTGGGCAGAGACCTGAAAGAGTGTGCGGTTTATGGGCGTGAAGGGCATACCGGAAAGCGTGACCAGAGTATAATCGGTTTTGAGACAATTCGTGCTGGCGATATTGTAGGTGAGCATACTGTGATGTTTGCAGATATTGGTGAGCGCCTGGAGATAACCCACAGAGCATCCAGCCGTATGACCTTTGCCAAGGGAGCAGTGCGTGCTGCTGACTGGATTATGCAACATCAGCGCGGTCTCTATGATATGCAGGATGTGCTTGGGCTTAAGGGCTGATGCCCTGCTTATAGTACCAGAATCAGGATTTTCCCTAATCTGCTGCTTGGTAATGATCTCGACAGTTTATAGTTGGGAGTGTAAACTCGCGCTCTGCTTCGGACAGGAATGCATTTGTTACACCATGTACGGGTTTGTCTAAACGGGGCGAGCCTTCCGATTCTTTTCGTTTTTTGTGTCTGAGGCAGATTTTGGAGGAATAATCTTTTGGGAAAACCGGCGCTGCTGGTACTTGCTGACGGAAGCCTCTTTCGCGGGGACAGCATAGGTATTGATGGCGAGTCCGGTGGCGAGGTCGTTTTTAATACCGCAATGACCGGCTACCAGGAGATTATGACTGACCCGTCTTATGCTCGCCAGATAGTCACATTGACCTGCCCGCATATTGGTAATACCGGAGTTAATGCAAGTGATGAGGAATCTGCTGGCGTTTATCTGACCGGACTCATCGTTCGTGACTTGCCCTTTCGTTCAAGCAGCTGGCGTCAAGAAAAGACATTGCCTGAGTATCTGGTCGAACATGGTATTGTTGCCATCGCTAATATTGATACCCGTCGACTGGCCTGTATTCTCAGGGATAGAGGCGCTCAGAACGGCTGCATAACTGCCGGCGATCAGATAGATAAATCAAGGGCACTGCAAATGGCACGAGAGCTCCCCGGACTCGCCGGGACGGACCTGGTGAGGCAGGTAACGACTTCTTCGCCCTATGAGTGGACTGAAGGTGTCTGGCAGGCTGATGGGATACGACATTCTTTTTCTGATACCCGAAGCTATAATGTGGTTGCATACGACTTCGGCATTAAGCGTAATATTTTGCGAATGCTGGCTCAGCATGGTTGCCGGGTGACCGTAGTGCCAGCCACCATGCCTGCAGAAAGTGTGCTTGCCATGAGACCGGACGGTGTCTTTTTATCCAATGGTCCAGGTGACCCGGAGCCCTGTGACTATGCCATTGCCGCTATTCAGGCAATACTTGAGAAAAAGATCCCTGTCTTTGGCATTTGCTTGGGGCATCAGCTGTTATCACTTGCAAGTGGTGCCAGAACGTTCAAGATGAAATTCGGTCATCATGGGGCCAATCATCCGGTACAGAGTCTGGATTCAGGGCGGGTTATGATTACCAGTCAAAACCATGGTTTTGCAGTGGCGGCAAACAGCCTGCCACACCACCTCAGGGTAACTCACAATTCACTGTTTGATGGTTCTCTTCAGGGTGTGAAGCGCACCGACTGTCCCGCTTTTGGTTTTCAAGGGCATCCGGAAGCCAGCCCTGGCCCTCAGGATGGGGCGCCATTGTTTGAATGTTTCATCCGGTGCATGAAGGAACATAAGGGTGCCTAAGCGCACGGATATTGGGTCTGTCTTGCTGATAGGGTCGGGACCTATCGTTATCGGCCAGGCCTGTGAGTTTGATTATTCGGGTGCCCAAGCCTGTAAGGCGCTCAAGGAGGAAGGCTATCGTGTCATTTTGGTGAACTCGAATCCGGCCACTATTATGACTGATCCGGATATGGCTGATTCTATTTATATGGAACCTGTTGAATGGCGCACGATTGCGCGGATTATTGAAACTGAAAGACCGGATGCGTTACTGCCCACAATGGGCGGTCAGACAGCATTAAATTGCGCCTTGGATGTGTACCGGGAAGGAGTGTTGGCAAGATACGGCGTTGAAATGATCGGTGCTTCAAAAGATGCTATCGACATGGCCGAGGATCGCGATCAGTTTCGTCTGGCCATGGAAGAAATTGGGCTGAACATGCCAAAGTCCGTTATCGCTCATAGCATGGAAGAGGCATGGCAAGTGCAGGCGAGCGTGGGTTTTCCTACTATTATTCGGCCGTCATTTACCATGGGCGGTAGCGGTGGCGGTATCGCTTATAATCGAGAAGAGTTTGAGCAGATTTGCAGGCGTGGCCTCAATGCGTCACCCACAACCGAAATCCTCCTTGAGCAATCGGTTCTGGGCTGGAAAGAATATGAGATGGAGGTGGTGCGCGATAGCAAGGATAACTGCATTATTGTCTGTTCCATTGAAAATTTTGATCCTATGGGGGTCCATACAGGTGACTCCATCACCGTTGCGCCAGCGCAAACTCTGACTGACAAGGAATACCAGATAATGCGGGACGCGTCACTGAGGGTTTTACGTAAAATTGGTGTCAATACCGGTGGTTCTAATGTGCAGTTCGCTGTAAATCCCGATAATGGTGAGCTGATTGTTATTGAAATGAATCCGAGGGTTTCCCGCTCTTCGGCATTGGCCTCCAAGGCGACAGGCTTTCCAATCGCCAAAGTAGCTGCCAAATTGGCGGTTGGTTTTACGCTGGACGAATTAAGTAACGAGATAACAGGTGGTGTTACTCCGGCATCTTTTGAGCCCACTATTGATTATGTTGTTACTAAAATTCCACGCTTTACTTTCGAAAAGTTTCCTAAGGCCCATGACAGGCTGACAACGCAGATGAAGTCGGTAGGGGAGGTTATGGCCATCGGTCGCAATTTTCAAGAGTCTATACAAAAGGCACTTCGAGGGCTTGAGACCGGCATACACGGGCTGGATGAAATACTCAATCTGAGTGACGAGGGGGTAGATGATAAATTATCACGGGAGCTGAGTTTTCCTAGTGCTGAGCGTATTTTATATATTGCTGATGCGTTTCGCGCCGGACAGTGCGTTGAAAGAATTCATGGCCAGACAAAAATTGATCCATGGTTTCTTGCACAAATACAGGATTTGATTGATGACGAGCAATCGATCAAGGGTCAGTTATTAGATGATCTGGCTAAAGACAGACTCTACAGTCTAAAGCGTAAGGGTTTTTCCGATGCACGTCTGGCGAAACTTCTTTATTGCCACGAGACCGAGATAAGGAAGCGTCGTTTCGATGATGATATACACCCGGTCTATAAGCGTGTTGATTCATGTGCGGCAGAATTTGTTTCAACTACAGCATATATGTATTCAACTTATGAGGAAGAGTGTGAAGCACGACCAGATTACAATGAAAAGATAATTATACTCGGTGGAGGGCCTAACCGTATAGGCCAAGGTATTGAATTCGATTACTGTTGTGTGCATGCGGCACTAGCCTGTCGGCAGGATGGTTACGAAACCATTATGATTAACTGTAATCCTGAAACAGTTTCGACTGACTATGATACGTCAGACCGCTTGTATTTTGAGCCATTGACACTCGAAGATGTACTGGAAATTGTGCGCGTTGAAACCCCTGTCGGAGTTATTGTTCAATACGGAGGCCAGACACCGCTGAAACTGGCGCGCGCTTTGGAAGCATTCGGTGTACCAATAATCGGGACAACGTCGGATTCGATTGACTTGGCAGAGGACCGTGAGCGCTTTCAGCAGATGCTGAATAATGCAAATCTCAAGCAGCCACCAAATCGCACGGTAACCAGTGTGGATGAAGCCGTGAAGCTGGCTGGCGAGATAGGTTATCCTCTGGTTGTGAGACCATCATATGTTCTTGGTGGACGCGCAATGGAGATTGTGCATAATAATGACAATTTGGTGAGTTACATGCGTGAGGCTGTACAGGTATCCAATGACTCACCCGTACTGCTTGATCGTTTTCTGGAGCACGCCATAGAAGTTGATGTTGATGCTGTTTGTGATGGCAAGGAGGTGGTGATCGCGGGGATCATGCAGCATATTGAGCAGGCAGGTGTACATTCAGGTGATTCGGCCTGCTCATTGCCGCCTTATTCGCTCAGCGACAGGCTCATTGAACAGTTCAAAGAGCAAACCCGAATTCTGGCGAGAGGCTTGAATGTCTGTGGGTTGATGAATGTGCAGTTTGCGACTCAGAGAGAAGAAATTTATGTGTTGGAGGTTAATCCCCGTGCATCACGCACAGTGCCGTTTGTTTCCAAGGCTACCGGTATATCATTTGCCAAAATTGCTGCACGCTGCATGACTGGAAAGACTCTGCGCGAACAAGGTGTTAAAGAATCTGATATGCCCGGGAATTACTACTGTGTGAAGGAAGCGGTCTTTCCATTTATAAAATTCCCCGGAGTGGATCCGATATTGGGGCCGGAAATGAAATCTACAGGTGAAGTTATGGGTGTAGCTTCCGGGTTTGGTGCTGCCTACGCCAAAGCTCAACTGGGTGCTGGAAATATGTTACCGAACTCAGGTAAGGCACTGCTCAGCGTGCGAGAAGCGGATAAAGAAGGTATAGTCGCGGTGGCCCGGCAATTAGTCGAGCTTGGCTTCTTACTGGTGGCGACGCATGGAACTGCCAGAACTATGCATACGGCGGGTGTAGAATGTGATTCTGTTAACAAGGTACAGGAAGGCCGGCCCCATATTGTTGATATGATCAAGAATGACGAAATATCGCTGATTATTAATACTACTGAGGGAGTACAGGCAACAGCTGATTCTTTTGGAATTCGACGCGAGGCATTGCATCACAAGGTTTATTATACCACGACTCTGGCTGGTGCTCATGCGACGTGTATGGCAATCAGGCATCGGAATGACTGCAGCGTGAATCGCTTGCAGGACATACATCAGGGGGTTACAAATGGATAAGATTTATCTGACATTAAGAGGAGCTGAACAGCTTCGCGAAGAACTTAAAAAACTAAAGACAATTGAACGTCCTGGAATAGTTGCTGCTATTGCAGAAGCCCGTGAGCATGGAGATCTTAAAGAAAATGCGGAATATCATGCTGCACGTGAACAGCAAAGTTTTTGTGAAGGGCGTATTAAAGATATTGAAGGTAAGCTCTCCAATGCTGAGACTATTGATGTAATCAAGGCGGGAGAGCGTGCGAATGGCAGGGTGATTTTTGGTGCTACAGTTGATTTGATAAGTGAAGATACTGAAGAAAAATTTACTTATCAAATTGTCGGTGAAGATGAAGCCGATATTAAACAAAATAGAATTTCAATTAGTTCACCGTTTGCTCGTGCTCTGATTGGAAAACGAGAAGGCGATATAGCGGAAGTTCAAGCCCCAAGCGGAGTACAAAGTTATGAAATAGTAGAGATTCGCTATGAATAGCCGTTTTTTGCTTCTCTTTACGAATAACTTCAATACGTTTTTCCCATTCATTATGCTTAATTGCCTCTTTTATGGTTTTGAGAGCTTCATCAGGTTTCGTTATGTCTACTTGAATGAATGCCCTGCTATCTATCCAGTTTTTGGCTGTTTCCGTTCCATGGTAAAAGCATAAACACTCTGCCAGGATTGCATCTGTCAGCTTTTCTGAAACGTAGTTATCTTCTATATAGTTTTCTGATGCAAAATGATATTTGTATGGAAACAATCCTTCATCTTTACAGCTTATAGGCAGTTCTTTCAAATAATTCTTACATGTTTTTAGAGGTGATCCGGGTTTATATCCGGAATTATATATCTTAAGTATCCTTCCAAATATGTCGATATTGACGTGTTCATCCAGTATTTTGATGAATTGCAATCGTTTTTGATGGAGAGTCAATAAACATATATCAGATGTAACTGTGGAAAGTATTTTTGATTTGTCGATTTGATTTTCTTTCAACCAGTGATATGATTTTGAGAGAAGCCAATACGTTGGCATCCTCTGATCTGGACTTTTACTAACATAGTAAAAATCTTTCTCGCAAGGATTACCCCAAGGTTTTTCAAATCCTATATGCTTTATTGATGGCTCTGCACAATATAGCAGAGTTCGTTTTGGGTTATAGTATAACCGTGATCTGCCTACCCAGAGAGGAGGGGCAGTCATTATAAAATAATAATCAGCATATCTGTCTGTTGTAAATTCTATAGTATTCCATCCTCTTTCTGTATTATAGAATCTTGTGCCTAGTTGAGTTACTAATTTGACTGTTCGTAAATTCTTTGATTTATTTATAGGAGGT
>JAPYNQ010000087.1 GCA_028289815.1 Gammaproteobacteria bacterium
AGTTTCTTCACTATGATCCATAGCAATTTTTAATGTCATGGTCAACGGTATTGACAGCAACATTCCTACAGGCCCCAGTACCCACCCCCAAAAAATCAGAGATAAAAAAACTACCAGCGTTGATAGCCCCAGCCTCTTGCCCATCAACCGTGGTTCAATAGCATTACCAATGATAACGTTAATCAGCGTGTATGTAACAATAACACCCAATGCGCCTGCCCAGCTTAACTGGATAACTGCCAGCAAAACAGGGGGCACAGCGGCAATAATAGAACCTATATTAGGCACATAATTCAATAAGAAAGCCATCACTCCCCACAACAACGGATAGTCCAGTCCCAACAGCCATAACAAGAGCCATATAAGCAGGCCCGTTGCCAGACTGGTCCATGTTTTAATCGCCATATAATGCTTCACGGTTTCCAAAAAATGATCAAATCCCGCAAGTGATCGGTTCGCACTATCAAGTATCCGATGTATTTTTGCAGAAAAGCCCGATGCCTCAGACAGTATAAAAATAACAGTCAGTAAAATCAGAAATCCATTGGTAAGCACATGACCTAACCCACTGAGTATATTGACCGTCAGCTGCATGGCTATAGCGGGATCAAAATATGCCCGGATATCCTGAAAAGGCACCCTTATGCCAACTCTTTCCAATGAAAGTACTACACCCTGTAACCGTTCCTGAAGACGCAGCTGATATACGGGCAGTGATTGTCGAAAATCCTCAATCGAATTTCCTATCAAAGCAACAATCAGCGCTAAAATCAATACCACCATAAAAATAACGGTCAACAACGCAATCGACATCGGTAATCCCCGGCGTTGAAGAAAAAACATGGCAGGTGCGCTGATTATGGCGATAAATACAGAGAGCAAAAATGGAGTTAATAAAGGTGCGGCAGCCTTCATTCCGGCCACTGTGATAACAAATGCTGCCAATAACAACAGCAAACGACTCCCGGTAGAATAATCACCCATATCCTTCATCTCATTCCATGCAATCAAATAAAATTACTAGATATGCACATAGATATTTCCATCTGAAATTTCAATATCATATGTCTTCAAGGGTATATCCGCAGGATCACCATCTGCCTGTCCAGTGCGCAAATCAAAAAAGCTTCCATGCAGCGAGCACATTACAGAGTGGCCTCGCAGTGCACCAAGACAAAGAGGTGAATCCTCATGTGTACATGTACCGGAAACCGCATAGACTTTGCCACCCACATTGGCAAAAAGAATGATGTCCTCATTCAATTCATGGCATTTCATTTTACCTGGCGGCAGATCTTCGTGCTTCATGGCGAATATTATCGACATTGTTTTTCTCTCTCAAATACGGCAATAGATTCGACATGCATAGTATGTGGAAACATATCCATCACACCTGCTGCCAGACAGTGGTAACCTTGCCGCTCGAGCATACCAGCGTCTCTCGCCAGAGTCGCAGTATGGCAGGAAACGTAAACTATACGAGACGGACCTATACGACCAATCTCGCACATGACCTCTCATGCTCCCGAACGTGGCGGATCCAGTAACAGCTTATCATAATTTATCCGGGACCAACCATATCGGGAAATATCTTCAGACAGATCAGCCACATGATATTGAACATTGCTGATGCCATTGTTAATGCTGTTTTGTCTGGCGCGTTCAACCAATCGCGCATCTCCCTCCACGCCAGTAACACTACCGGCCCTGCGCGCAATAGCAGAAGTAAAATTTCCCAGACCACAAAAAATATCAAGTACGCCTTCATCTGCCCGGACTTCGAGCAGCTCGACCACTCTGCTGACCATCTTCTGATTCATGGCAGCGTTTATCTGGATAAAGTCCGCAGGCAAAAATGACAAGGTAGTATCAAAGGCCTCCAATCGATAAGACAGCTCTGGCTCCTTTGGCTATAACGGGCTTATAGTTTCCATACCACCAGATTGAAGACAGACAGCCTGATTATACTTTCTGGCATATGTCTCCAACCTTGTCAAATCATCCCGATTCAATGTCTCCAAGTGTCGAAAAACAAGCGCGGTTACATCGTCAGCAACCGCAACTTCGATTTGGGCTATACCGGAACGCACATCCAATGAACCTATCAGTCGAGATAAATCCATCAGATGCTGACCAACTGACGGGTGTAATACGACACAGCTTTCCAACTCAGCCAGATAATGGCTTCCTGCCTCCCTAAAGCCCACCAGAACCCTGCCTTTAGTCGGTACGTCACGAATTCCGAGCCGAGCCTTGCGTCGATACCCCCAGATATTCCCCGTCAATGGCTTTAGAATCTCATCGGGTACGACCCCGCCAATCTGCAGCAAGTCAGTTAACAATAACTGCTGCTTTAACTCAATCCGGGCCGGGGCACTCAGATGTTGCAAGGAGCATCCACCGCACACCGTGGCATGAGAACATTCCGGATCAACCCGATCTGCTGAAGGTTCAAGAATCCGTTCTACCGCTCCCTCATCATATTTCGCTTTACTTTGCACATATTTGAATAACACTACCTCACTAGGCAGTGCCCCGTGATAAAAGTTGTCTTACCGCCTATGTGAGCAATTCCCTTGGCGTTAGAAGAAAAAAAATCGATTTTCGCCTTAAACAGGCCTTCGGGCATGGGCTTACGCGCCATGACGAGTCTGAGCAACTAATGTTTGCGCCAACATTCCAGGAATCTCTGGAAATGCTGTAAGCCGGATTCAGCCAACCACTGTTGCAGAAACCGACACTCTTCATCGAACCGTGACTGATCTATATGCCCGCGTATCAACTCAAATCGCAGGTAAACAAGATACGTATTCAGGACATCGGTTTCACAATAATCGCGAATGGCTTTAATTTCACCATTCATCCAGGCATCAAAAACCCCGGAACCGTCCATCCCCATCTTTCCGGGGAATCCAAGCATGGTGGCTATGTGATCAAGCGGCCCTGCGCAATTTTGCTGGTATCCCGCTAACACGTCCATTAAATCGGTATGCCGTGAATGATAACGATTAAGATAGTTATTCCATTTGAAGGAATTATCATTCTGACCTGTTTCCCAATATCGGGCTGCGTTTACTCCATGCTTTAGTGCACGATAGTGGATAACAGGCAGGTCGAACCCTCCTCCGTTCCAGCTGACCAGCGTAGGTGTATAGCGCTCAACGCCATCGAAAAAACGCTGCAATATCTCTTTTTCATCGGCACTCTGATCTCCAAGCGACCAGACCTTGAAGCTATCCCGTGACTTAAAGGCAACGGATATTGCCACAATCTGGTGCAAATAGTGCCTCATAAATTCAGAACCGCCGGTTTCCTGATTACGTATATGAAATAAGGCCTTGGCTACATCTCTGTCCGGCAGGCCCTGTAGATTATAGATACGCCGACCGGTATCCAGATCCGGCACCGTCTCAATATCAAATACAAAAACATCATCCATAAGAGATCTAAAGCCCGGATACAGTGGTCAGGAAAGCTCTGAGCAGGCTCGGTCCGGGACTTGGTCCGCAAACTGTTCAGGGCATGGAAAACAACAATGCGATTTCTGCTTTCCTCTCAAAGTCAACAGATTCCGAAGGTCATTGATTCTGGCGATACATCCCTGTATCGCAAGTAGCTCTGACTTTAATCAGAGTTTCGTTAACTGGCAAACAACCGGAAAATATTATTTTTTCTTCCAGGCACCGCTACTGTCTTGATAATACCAGCCGGAGGGTGTTTTTGCCTTCCAGCGCCGGGAAAATGTATCGCGCACCTGCCCCTCCCATTCCGGATACCCGTTCGTCCGGGCTATTTCCCGATAAAGCGCATCACGCCCCCGGTTTTCCTCTTCAATTAACCCTTCAAGCTCCTCCCGCTGCAACAGGCCCACTGCACTCATATCCCGGACAGCCACAAGCCCATCAGGACCATAACCTATAGCACCCGTCTTATAGTACTCCGATAAACGGGCATGACGCTGCTGCATGGAAGAAAGGATTTTTGTGATAGCCGGGCTGGATATATCCAGCCTGCCGCCTCCGGACTCCGTAGTCCGGTGCAGTATCGGTGGCCTGGATATATCACCAATGGTACCTCTGAGTGGATCCATAGCATAGGCATCGGCGGATATCATGCCCAAAACAACAACAGCCACCCATGCGACCTGCCTGCCGGACGACCATGATAAATATCCATCATCGCGCCGAGCCTGCTGGAAGGAGGCAGGTGCCTGAGCACGATCATCTCCACCAAGAACCTGCTCAATAATATGATCTGCCGCCTTCTCGACTGCCCTTGCAGGGAAATATGCGTTGGTCGTGGCACATGACATAATCAACAAAACCACCACAAAAAAGGTCATTGATCTCCATTTCAGTAATTTACTTGCTCTCAAAATATACATGCGATTCTCCGAAGTTAGATATAAGGACACCCCGAATAAGTCCACCCAGAACCGGGCCTGGATTCGTTAAAATAAAAACACAATGTCTGTTTTAACGTCAAAATCAATGATTTATTATCATTAATTTTGCAGATACATCCATAGTATTGTCTGAACACTCTGACTTAGCCAAAGTCTTCCTGAATTTTACCACTAATTTTTTCGGCCAGCGCCCTGAAGTCATTTTCTGCATCCCGAACGGCACCGGCATGCGCTCCGATTGCGCCATCTGCCGGTGTTAATTTGAAGATCGGCTTGCGATACTCCTGCCCCATAGGAATCAGGCTTCGATAATGCCTGATGGTTGCCAGACAGAAAGGGTCATCCTCCGTTTTTATTGATACCGGATCCGGTTTCTTCAATACGGCTTTTCGATACACCTGCGGGATTTGGCACACCCATTTGTCATATGCCTTTACCGGGCGGGCCAAGTGTACGCTATACTGCTGGCATACATATCCAACCGGCTGCATTTTTGCTCCGGGCAGGGAAAAGCAACCCTGATCGCTGCTTTCTTTACTATTCTGCCAGTTATCAATGCGTTTGTTCCACAGGTTTTTCCAGGACCTCAGCGTCGGACCCAGGTGTTTTAATCCCTGCAACGAGAACAGATCGGCACCGAGCGGTATCACAACAAAATCGGTAGCAATCAGCACTGATCGGTTTATGGCCCCCAGATTGGGGCCAATATCGACCAGAATCATATCGACTGCCCTCTCGTCTGCCCCCATCTGCATGACCTGCCAGAAGGCCGAGAGTATCCTCATGGGCCGATAAAGATTGTTGTCTCCCATGCTGCCGGGCCACTCATCGGAAAGCATGTCTTCAAATCCGGAAAGTTTGACATCTCCGGGAACCAGAAACAGGTCAGTATCAATCTCCTGCAGCTCGGGTTTAACAATATCGCCTACTCCTGCAAGGGGCTCTACACAGCGATAGATAGTAGAACCGGGCCGCTGTTCTTTCCAGAGATATTCGATTTCTTCTTCAGTCAGAAATGCAGCAGTCAGGTTGGCCTGAGGGTCCAGGTCGGCGATAAGCACTTTTTTGCCGAGCATGGAATACATCCACGCCAAGTGATAGATAAGCGAGGTTTTGCCGACACCACCTTTATTATTAAAAAAGGTCAAAACCGGCACATTCATGGCCTTCTCCTGAGTATGCAGAGCACCGCACCCGGATTGACATCAAACTCCGGCAGTGGATTGCCATTCCTCTGCATTTCCCGGCGTGCCGTCGCAATACCGCGACCAAATGCCTGAATGTAGCCAAATGTTTTCAATACATCGGCCATGTCGGGATTTCGATAATCTGTTATACCCGGCTTGCCCAAATTTTCAGAGGTTACGTTGCCATAAGGACCACCGGGGCTGTGTATCTCGACCCGGTCATTAAACCAATAGACCCGGACAGGGGCATTGGTCCCCTCATACGTGCGATGCAGCACAGCGTTGTATAAAATCTGATTGACAGCAGATAATGGATAAAGCTGCTCCAGCACATGAGTCGCACGTGAATTAATATCCACCCCTATCCGATTATGCGCCCCCAACTTGTCTTCCATGCGGCGAAGCATGTCCACCACCGATCCCCGAATGTCTGCCTCATCAATAACCGTGTCGGCCAGCTCGGTCCCGTCAATACGCAAAAACTGGATACGGGCTCCCGGCAGAAAGTCCTGCGGGCTTTTCCCCAAAGCCAGTAATCCCAATACGGTCGGTGTGCTGTCTTGAGGAGACACAATCATCTTACATGATGACAACCGCTCTTCATAAGAGCGCTCATTTGCCCGCAGGACATCGGCGGCAAAAGCCTGCGGTAGATATTCATCTTCAAATCTCATACGCGACAAATCAGATATATCTGCACCTTGGATTGGATACAAATCAAAAGGAAGGCTCTTATATCTGCGTTTTTCATTGAGGATACGTTCTTCCTGTTCGTTTGCAACTGCCCGGCGGGGGCCTGTACGAACCCAGATACGGCCCTTATACTTTACCGGAGGCATGTCTGACGGCATGACCGTCACCACGGCCATTGCCTTACTTTTCAGGGTCCGTTTCTCCACAAAAATTACGGGCGGCGGTAAAATATTGCCATCGGTTTTTATATCCGCCAAAGATCTAAGCAGCTGGTCGGTAATCGGTTCATCGGCAGGCATTCCGTCGTCGGTTGCCCCTATAAACAGTAACCCCGGTTGATTATGATCGGGCAGATCATTAGCAAATGCACAAACGGCCTGCCTTGCTTTTTCAGGAGCACTACCCTTAAACGATTCCTTGCGCTCAGTGCGATCTGATTCGATATCGCTTAACAACGACAACAGCTCTTCGTCTGTAAGTTTTTTCACCATCACCATCCCTGCATTGCGGCATTGATTTTATCAGGCATACGCCTGTCAGACAGGCACTATTAACTCATATATCCGGATGCAGGCGGATACCACGCCGATTGGCCTTGCCGCGACGAGGTGGTGGCGCTTCGGGTCCGGCTTTTTGAGTGGCTGCTGCCGTTCCGGTTTGCCCCTTTACAGCTTTTTGATGCGCCGTGATAAGCCCTGGTTGCTCCTTATTCGAGCCCTGCTTTGAAGCAGGTGTCGATTTTTTACCCTCACTTGCGGTGACTTTGGCCCGAACTGCCGGACGCTTTCTTTTGGTAACAGGTGCCGCTTGCGCCTTCTCCTTTCTTGCCACACGCTTTTTAATAGCCGGTAAAGGTTTACCCGGCACTGCCTGTTTACCGTACGAACTGTCTGTGCAATCTGGTCCAGGCTGATGTTGTAGCCAGAAAGCCGCTCCGGAATGATCACTTCAGCATACATCCCCGGCAAAGCCGGCACATCTTTTTTCAAGTCAATTTTAACAGTAACGGTATAACGTTCAGGATCGGCAATCGGATACTTCTGTGCGATGCGCCCCTAGGTTACCGTCCTATTGACATCATCCAGCCTGACCATTACAAACTCGGTCTGCATCAGCCCCCTCATCAGCCTTGAGGGCACATCAACCTTAACCTGCAGGTATTCCAGGTTGGAAAACACCAGCAGATGCTGGCCCGGCTGCACGGTATCGCCTACTTCGACCAGCTTGTAGGCAATGACCCCATCAAATGGTGCCACTGCCCGGCTATCCCTTAATCTGGCCGCGATTTCATCAAGACGAGACTGAACCTGAACCACCCTGGAGCGACTCTGATTGAGCTGTGTGCCCTGTGCATAGAGATCACTGTAACGATCAACATGCGGATTTCCAAAGCCCGCCATATTACCCGGATTACGGGTAAACATCTGATCAAAAAGCGCCGGCATCCCCATACCCGGCATACGGCTGATACTGCGCGATTGCGGTGCCCAGAGTTCACGGTTGTATTGCACACCCGCATTTCTCATCGCCAGATAGGCATTCTCCAGTTCAGCAAAGGCCGAGCGCTGCTGAGCCAGCAGGTCGTCATCATCTATACGAACCAACTCCATGTCCTTTTTAAGCCAGTTACCTTCTGTACCTGCAATGTACTCAATACGTCCGGGCAACTGAGCAGCCAGTGTGACCTCCTGAAAAGGGGTGACAGCCCCCTAATGTTGCTGTCCCGGCAGTTTCCATAACCCTTACCGGAACACGATTAACATCCCGGGCTTCCTGCTGTAACCTGCCTTGAAAACCGTAAACTCCGGAAGACTCCCCAGCCTGTCCCAGTTGCACCAAACCAAATAGCAGGGCACCGGCAGCCAGCGCCAACAAGCCGCCCGATGGATTTTTTTCAGTAACCTCATATCAGTCCAAATCCTGCCCTTAAGTCTATTATCAGACATCCGCTCATCATGGGCAAATAGTGGCCGCATCCTGCCACCCTCCAGCCATACAACAGACCATTAACGGAAGGCCCTCCATTAAATCAAAATTCTTTATAAATTAAAAAATTCTAATGTAACTCTATTATGAAATATTTAATTTTCAGTTAATTTTCTGACAACGCTGTTTTATTTTCCTCAACATCCAAACCAGACGACGCGCTATACCAACCCCATCTTCACCAGCACTATCAGGTTTTACATCTTCTTCACCATCGGGCGCGATATGCCGGTCATTCAATTTTCTGACAAGTTCTCCGGAGCGAACAAATATCCCCGACAGCTGCCGGCGCGTCAGGATGTGCCAACCGGCAGGTGCTGACCAGAATATACTTCTCAGAGCAGCCGTCGATCTGAGAAAAGCCTGATCCAGATACTTATGCGCTGCCAAACGTTCAGGAAGTTTTTCAACTACAGGACGGTACCGGCGCTGTCCGAAGCTGCGCAGACCGAAATGAAAGGCAAAGCAGACCGCGACCAGCAATACGGACAGCAGCGCGGTTAATACTTTACTGTCTATAACCGACTGAAACACCGAATAACCGCCGAACAAAAGCCAGAAAATAACCGATATGGCTATAAGAGAAAAAATCACGGCATCTCCGATCAAGACAAATCGACGCCAACTGGCAAGCCGCTTTTTCAGATCCGGCACAATGACTGACTCGATATCCATGCAGAGCTGGCGCAGACTGTCTGCCACGCGATAAATCCTCTGTATCTCGATCCGGTCAAAGCACCGTTCCAGCTCGGCCATATCCTGCTCGCGCCACTCAATTAACCGCCGGAACGCCTTTTCATTTTCAATATGCGTACCCGCCGTCAGGCTGAAAATACGATAAAATCTGCCTGCGGTCAGACCCTTCTGGGCCAGCGCTCGCTGCCACGCCGCCACAACATCTTCCGGATTATTTTCATCAGCAGTTACATCTATCTGATTCAGAATGTATATGAACTTGGTCGCATCATGTCGCCCCACCGCCCTTTCAACAAGGTGCTCAAGTGTATCCCGGATAGCGCCGGGCTCCGGACGATGCGCATCAAAAAAGACCAGCACAAGATCCGAACGACTGATAATACGGTCGGCAATCCGTAACGTAGCTGTGCGCTGCTCATCGGCATCAAACCCGGGTGAATCAACCAGTATTTTTCCCTTGAGCTTATCACAGGGACAAGCCTTGAGCTGGAGATAGCTATCCAGCTTGCGCCCCTCTCCCAAAGATACCGACTCAATTTCACGTCCTATGGAATAAAAAGGAAAGCGCGGGTCGGCATCCAGGGCAGTCCCCGGTAACACATGAGACTCACCATCAGACGAATAGCAGATAACAGAAAATTTATCATCCACCGCCTGGTGACCGGTACGCTGTAGCGAGAACTCCAGATAGTCATTGATAAAAGTCGATTTGCCTGCAGAAAAAGTCCCCAAGACAGAAATCAAGGGCCACCATGAAACCTGGTCGGCATAACTCTGATTGCGCGGCAACAGACCCATTTTATAGGCCAGCCTGTCCAGACTACGGTACTCACCAATCAAATTCGCCAGTATCGGTTGCTCACGGCGCAAATAGGACCGCAGGTCATCCAGATGGCGCACAAGTTGATCAGGGGTTTTGTTCATTTCCTGTCTCTGGCAATAACCAACCAATCATAGCCAAAATTACCCTGTCTGGCAGAAATCGGAGTAAAAATGCCGACACGAATATCTACTCAGGCGGCCCTGGCTTGATCCGCAATTACCCCGTATCGGCACAATCTTCAGGAATGCCTGCGAATACTCGACATCACTTCCTTGACACGGGAGCGGAGATAGGCATCATCCCTGCGCGTTTCGACATTCAACCTTAGCAAAGGCTCGGTATTGGATGGGCGCAGATTAAAGCGCCAATCAGGAAACTCCAGACTGATGCCATCAATTCGGTCAATCTCAACTTCGCCTGTGGCAAAGTCAGCCTCCACCCTTTGCATAACATCGGCAGAGTCGGAAACAGCCATGTTGATCTCGTCACTTGCCGGAAAATCCCGCTGATAATTCGCGACCAGCCCGGATAGCAATTTTCCGGTACGGCTGACGAACGCAGCAACCAGTAACCACGGAATCATGCCGCTGTCGCAATAGGAAAAACGCCGAAAATAATGATGTCCACTGATCTCCCCTCCGTAGGCGGCATCTTCATCACGCATCACCTGCTTTATAAACGAATGGCCTGCCCTGCTCTTCAGCGGTCTGCCTCCGGCGGCCTCAACAACCTTGATTGTATTCCAGGTTAAACGAGGTTCGTAGACAATACCCTCGCCCGGCGACTCGTTTAACAGTTCGGCGGCAATCAGGCCGACAATATAGTAGCCGTTCACAAATCCGCCGTTTTCATCAAACAGGAAACAGCGGTCATAATCACCATCCCAAGCGATACCCAATGCAGCCCCTTGCTCCCTGACCCGGGCAGCTGTTCGGCGCTGATTCTCCGGTAGCAAAGGGTTGGGCACACCATTCGGAAACGTGCCATCCGGTTCAAAGTCCATTTCTATAAACTCAAACGGAATTTTGCCCTTGAGATGCCGTATCACAAGCCCTGCGCCGCCATTTCCGGGGTTTACCAATACCTTTATGGGCCTTAACCGGGCCACATTGACATAACTCAGCAAGTGACGGATGTAGCTTTCCCAGGGGTCAAGGCTATAAAGGCGACCGGTTTCCTGTTCCGGTAATACCAGCCGATCATCTTCCACCATAGCCTGAATATCCTTCAGTCCGGTTTCCTGACCTATCGGACGAGCACCCTCACGCACCACTTTCAGACCATTGTAATCAATAGGATTATGGCTTGCCGTGACCATAATGCCGCCGGACATGTTTTCGCTGGCAGTAGAAAAATAAACATTCTCGGTACCACACATGCCAATGTCATAGACATCAACACCGGCCAGACGCAGCCCACGAATCACCGCCACAGAAATGGCCATACTGCTTAGGCGAATATCGCGCCCGACGATCACATTTTTCGGAACCAGTACCCGTGCATAAGCATAGGCGATACGACAGGCCAGCGCCTCATTAAGATCATCGGGTACGCGCCCACGAATATCGTAGGCCTTAAAACAAGTGGTTTTCATTATAACACATAAAATTATCGAATAACCGCACTGCTCATAATCTGCCCCTGCGGAGGGCAATACAACGGGCTGAATATGGGCACAGGCACCGGTAAATCAATAATTGAATCAATCCGTCGATTCCGGGAAACATTAAGGAAGGCCCTGGCAGATATATCAGGAATATGATGCACCGGCACAAAATTTTGTCACAACCTCAACCCATCCTGCAATAAACGACATCGGCCTCCCCCCGGCCATTAAAATCCTTCACATACATTCTGACAATCAAATCCGATGGCAGCGGTAGCGGCTCGCCGGAATAGTTATGAATCTTGACGCCACAGCCACCTGTCAGGCGAGTCAGTGTTTTTTCCGCTGGCGTATTTAGTGCTGCAACAACACCGACAATAGGATAAGCCAGCAAACAAAATCAGCACCTTCATTATTTTCTCCGTAATGGTGGAAGTCAGGAAATCAGGACAACTGCCTGTGCGGCAATACCTTCCTTGCGTCCTTCAAAGCCAAGATACTCGGTCGTCGTAGCCTTGACATTGACCTGCGCAATATTAACCTCAAGATCGTCGGCAACATTCCTGCGTATCTGCTCCATAAAAGGAGTCACTTTCGGTGCCTGGGCAACAATAGTCATATCAACATTACCGACAGTAAAACCTTTATGGTGTAACAATCCCAAAACATGGCGCAATAACTCACGACTGTCAGCACCGCTATACTCTATGTCGGTATCAGAAAAATGTCTGCCGATATCACCCAGCGCCGCTGCACCGAGCAAGGCATCACATAGGGCATGCAGCAAAACATCGCCATCAGAGTGCGCCACTATACCGCGATTATGCGGGATGCAGACACCGCCAAGCATTATGGCATCGCCATCGCCAAACTGATGCACATCATAGCCCTGACCAATCCGGATCATGTGCCTGTGCCGTCCATGCCCTGTTGTCGGAGAAAATAAGCCGCAAGCTGAACATCCTGTGGCAAAGTAACCTTGATATTATCACTATGACCCTCCACCAGCAGCGGTTGTACACCGGCATGCTCCATTGCCGAGGCCTCATCGGTAACTTCCAATCCGCCGGCCAGCGCCTGCTGCAGTGCGGACCTCAGCTCCCCGTAACGAAAACTTTGCGGCGTCAATGCATGCCACATACAGGACCGGTCCAATGTTTCGACAATTGTAGTATCACCATCGGCACGCTTCATGGTATCGCGTACCGGCATGGCCAGAATACCACCGACATCTCTGTGCCTGCATTGATTCATCAGCTTTTCAATATCCTTGACACGCACACAAGGCCGAACCGCATCATGCACAATAACCCAGTCATTATCGGAAACATCATCATCGATCAATAACAATCCATTCAAAACCGAATGACAACGCTCAGATCCGCCGGGTGCGCGACGTACCCGCTCATGGTTTGCCGCTGCTAACGAATGCCAGCGCGTGTCTCCTTCAGACACAACCACCACAACCGCATACAAATCAGGGAAATCAAGCAACCGCTCAATAGTCCATTCAATAACAGCCTTACCATTCAGGGGCAGATACTGCTTGGGAATCGGCGCACCGGCACGCTGGCCCACACCTGCAGCAGGGACTATAGCCCAGAGTTTACTGCTCATTACCCTGGGGCACCTTTTTGGGGTCGTTGAGCGTGTCCTCGTCAATCAGAAAGATAAACTGCTCGCCTTCTTTTATCATGCCAAGCTTCTGCCTTGCCAGTGACTCAATCTCATTCATATCTTCCTTAACCAGAATAATTTTGCGCGCCAGTTCACGATTCCTTTCCATGAGCTGTTCGTTTTCGACTCGCACAGCCTCAAGCTGCTTTCGCAGCTCACGGTTATCAAAGTATCCTCCTCTCTCAAACCAGAATTTATATTGCAAAACCAGCAACAGAAACAGAAGAAAGATGCCATAAAGCCTCATGGCAGTGATTCTAGCCGAAGTACCGAAATACAGTGCTAAATGTGATCACCGACACTGCAATCGGGACAGATTGAATGCCGCCTCTCCAGAATAGGAAACCTCGGAACCAAGTTCCTCGTGGATACGGAGTAACTGATTATACTTGGAGGTGCGGTCCGAACGCGACAGCGAACCGGTTTTGATCTGCATCACCGATGTGCCAACCGCAATATCGGCAATCGTTACATCCTCGGTCTCCCCGGAACGATGCGAAACCACTGCCGCATAATCGGCATCGGCTGCCATCTGAATAGCGCTAAGGGTTTCACTCAAGGTACCAATCTGATTGACCTTGATAAGAATCGCATTGGCAATCCGGCTGTCGATGCCCTTTTTCAGAATACCGGTGTTGGTCACAAACAGATCGTCCCCGACCAGTTGGACCCTGTTTCCGAGCAAGTCAGTCAGGTATCTCCAGCCATCCCAGTCATCTTCAGCCATGCCGTCTTCGATAGAAATAATCGGATACTGATCAACCCAGGCCCGCAGATAGTCGGCAAAACCTGCCGCGTCAAACCGACGATTTTCTGAGGCCAATGTATAAATACCGTTTTCATGGAATTCCGAGCTGGCGACATCCAGGCCCAGCCAGATTTGCTCACCGGCCTTAAAACCTGCCTTATCGACAGCCTGCAGAATCATCTCAATGGCCTCCTCGCCAGATGACAGGTTTGGCGCAAAGCCACCCTCATCGCCGACGGCAGTACTCAAACCTCTGGTACCAAGGATACCCCTGAGGGCATGAAACACCTCGGCCCCATAACGCAGCGCCTCCGTAAAGCCCTCGGCAACCACGGGAATAATCATGAATTCCTGGAGGTCGATATTGTTATCCGCATGTTCACCACCGTTAATGATATTCATCATCGGCACGGGTAACTGATACGGACCCTGTGGCTGCAGATAACGGAACAAAGGCTGATTAGCCTCCGTAGCCGCAGCTCTGGCTGTAGCCAAAGATACCGCCAGCAACGAATTGGCGCCCAGACGCCCCTTATTATCAGTCCCGTCCAGCTCAATCATAATCCGGTCAATACCTGACTGATCAGCTATATCCATACCCTTAATTGCACGGACAATCTCGGTATTGATATTGCTGACGGCATTTTGTACGCCTCTACCGAGATAGCGTGCTTTATCGCCATCACGCAACTCCACCGCCTCGCGTGAACCGGTTGAGGCACCAGATGGAACCGCAGCACGCCCCAGCGCACCCTGCGCTGTAATAACATCAGCCTCAACGGTCGGATTACCACGCGAATCAAGAATTTCTCTGGCCTTAACGGCGACTATTTGTGACATAACACCCTTTCGTTCCTAACATACGGAAACTCTGCTTAAGCCAGAGCCTTTCTGCGACACAGGCCGGGCTGAACAGATAGAGCCATCCGGTAACCCGCTGATAAGTCAGACGCATATTCTACGCACAAAATACCCATTTTTGCTGTTTTTGATGTGCGGATAAATGCCGGTCGGACTTATTCGGAACTTCTTCTGAAAACCGTATCGGTAAAAAAATAACAACACTTCAAGCTGCGAAACTTTGTAAATCCCCAACATACTGCTACGATCAAAATGGTCAGGATTGCAATAGCAGGTTCTCAAAATAAAGAAACTCTGATTTAATCAGAGTTTCCCTCGGCACAGGAGTGTGTCGCCAAAATCAGTGATCAATAAAAACCCGTCATTGATTTTGAAAAGGAAACAACAATCATATTTTTTGCTCCCTGGCAATTCTAGGATGGAATTACCCGGAACCTGCATAACAACTGAGGTCTAAACAACCCGGAACAATATGGCCTTACTCCATTACGACATCGCCGGCTCACAGATAGACGGCGCCAGAGACTACCAGGAAGATGCCTTCCTGATTACCCATCTCAGCAGTGCCGAAGACGACCAGCAGGCGCTGGTTATTGTCGCCGACGGCATGGGCGGACATGCCGCAGGCAATGTAGCCAGCAACATGGCAGTGCAGGCCTTCAACAAGCATATCTCATCAAACCATCCCGTCAGCGACGCAGACCTGATACCCGATATACTCCGCACCAGCGTTACCAAAGCCAACAACGCCCTCAAGGAGACGGTCAGCGAAACAGAAGCCCTTGCGGGCATGGGCTGCACTATAGTCGGAGCCCTGCTGGCAGACGGCAAACTCTGGTGGGCCAGCGTCGGGGACAGTCACCTTTATCTGATTCGGGAAAAAGAGATTACCAAACTGAATGCCGACCATAGCTATGGTGGGTTCCTGGAACGCATGGCTGCCCAAGGCAAGCATATCGAACCTGATCCCTCTCTCTCCAGAAATATGTTAATGAGTGCCCTGACCGGCGGAGACATTACAGAAGTTGACGTATCGACCACGCCTTTCGGATTACAATCCGGCGATTACCTGATCATCGCCAGTGATGGCCTGGATACGCTGGTCAACGAAGAAATCATCAAACAATGCGGATGGTCACCTGACTCCAGAGAGGCATCGACAGCACTGCTGAAAGCAGTCGAAAAAGTACAACGCCCGCGCCAGGACAACACCACAGTCGTCAGCGTTAAAATCGACCCTGTTGAATCCAGCGCACCGGCAACCCAGAGCGCTGCCGCCAGTGCTCCCCAAGAGACTTATTTCACGACTGACGATGATTACAGTGATTCATCGTCCGGCATTGGTCTTGGAAAAATAGCCGCCGCTGTCGTCATACTGGCTATAGGCATTGTGGCTGCCGACTTCTTCATGAAATTTGGCATGATCTTTCCCAGGCCCGGACCTGCCCTTATTACCGAAGCACAACCGGAAAGGGTGGAAAAACCCGCCGAAGCCATAAAAGAACCTGCCGCCGGCGCAGACGTAACAACCTCAAAGCCCCGGGTACCTGACACCGAACCTGATGCGCCGACCAGGTCCGACACAGCCGCCAAACCCAAGAAAAAGAAGCCTCATTTCGTAGTCCCGTTTAACGACTCCCTGAGAGGCGGATCTACAGGACCCATCATGGTGACCATCCCCGCAGGTGAATTTATGATGGGCGCAGGTTCACTTTCGGTAAACCTTGACGAAAGACCCCAACATAAAGTTACACTCAGAGAATTCGCCATAAGCCAGTATGAAATCACCTACTCTGAATATGAGCGCTTCACCAAAGCCATCGGCAAGCGCCCGCCGGAACGGGTTGGCGTAAATCCCGGCACTCAGCCCGTAGTTGAAATCAGCTGGCAGGACGCCCAGGACTATGTTTCCTGGCTAAGCCGGCAAACCGGCCATAAATACAGCCTTCCTACCGAAGCCCAGTGGGAATACGCAGCCCGTGCGGGCACCACTATGCCCTACTGGTGGGGCTCAAAACCCGGTGACAGCAACGCACACTGCATTGGCTGCGACAGCCCTGCCAGCCTGCGCCAGGCCACGCCCATCGGCAGCTTTGAAGCAAATCCGTGGGGCCTTTATGATACATCCGGCAATGTTGCCGAGTGGACAGAAGACTGCTACAACGGCAACTATAACGGTGCGCCGACCGATGGTTCGGCATGGTATAGCGGCGACTGCTCCAAGCGGATCGTGCGCGGTGGTTCATTCAGTAATGCCGGCAGTGGCATTACCAACACCCGCCGCGAAAAATACAATGCCGGCACCAAACTGACGCATATTGGCTTTCGTGTTGTGCGAGAAAAATAATTACGGGACAGTGATTGAACAATCGGCTACCTCCTGACCCGCTGAGGCAACGGCCTGTCGAGGCCGGTACCAAACCGGGTCGTAACCCGAAAAGCTACCTCGAATTCGCGGCGGCACCAAACCGGAAACCCGGACCTTAAGCCATAAACCCGGTATAGGGCAGATAATGTGAGCCGTCACAGGAAAAATTCAGCCTCACCACGCCATTGACAATGTTCAGCGAACCTGCCCGCAGATAAATAGTCTCATCTGCGAATCGTAAAGCGCCAAACTGCCTGAACACCAGCATATATTGCGGTCAGGCTCGGACGTCTTTTACGACGACTGATATAGGCATCGGAAAGACGAAAACTGGTATTCCCGAAAGCACCAGCCGTATAAGGCCGCAGCGAACGGTCACGGGCCAGCTGACTTTCATCAATACCCTCGCGCGTCATATTTGCTGTTATCTGCATGCCGACATCATCCAGAACATATAGATATTTACAATCCGCAAGTTTGTCACAACTATCCCTCAGAATTGCTTCCAACTGCTGCCGATTATCCATGTTCAAAGCAAGCCGGTAAGCCAGATCAGACAAAATAACACCCAGAGTGTCCTCCAGATACCGGCGCTGGCTTGCCACAACATCTTTAAGCAAACGAGTCATATATTATAGCCGTCGAAGCCAGTCCTGCGGCTGCAGATAGCGATCATATAATTTTGCTTCTTCAGTGCCGGGCTGCGGTTGCCAGTTATAACGAAAATGCACATTGGGTGGCAACGACATCAGGATGGATTCCGTGCGCCCGCCGGTCTGCAGACCGAAGAGCGTACCGCGGTCATAAACAAGATTAAATTCGACATAACGTCCGCGCCGATAAAGCTGAAAATCACGCTGGCGCCAGCCATATTCATATCCTTTGCGCCTTTCCACAATCGGCAGATAAGCCTTGATGAAATGATCCCCGACGCTGCGCTGAAAAGCAAAGCACCGCTCAAAGCCCCATTCGCTGAGATCATCAAAAAAAATGCCACCGACCCCGCGGGTTTCAGTACGATGCTGCAAATAAAAATAGTCATCACACCACCGCTTGTAACGGTCATAAACATCATCACCAAACAGCTGGCAGGCAGCCCTTGAAGTCTCATGCCAATGAATCACATCCTCCTCAAACGGATAATAAGGCGTGAGATCAAATCCACCGCCAAACCACCAGATCGGTGCCGCATCTTTTTTTTCTGCAACAAACAGACGCACATTCATATGCGTGGCAGGCACATAAGGATTATGCGGATGAAATACCAGCGACACACCCATAGCCTGAAAGGAACGTCCGATCAGTTCCTGACGCTGCGTCGTAGCCGCCGATGGCAGACCGGCACCATAAACATGAGAAAAATTAATACCCGCCTGTTCAAAGACGGCGCCATCGACCATTATACGCGAAAGGCCACCGCCACCTTCCTCACGCTCCCAGCTATCCTGCTGAAAAACGGCCCCGCCGTCGGCCTGCTCTATTGCCGTACAGATAGCATTTTGCAAATCCAGCAAATAATTCCTGACCGCTTGAATATCAATTTTTGACATAGTGATTTTTCAAACTGACATATCCAAAACATAGCAGACTGTTATGGCAGAATAATTACCGTAATCGCACACTGCTGTGTGCGTCCCATATTTCACTGGGTTCGGCACGTCCTGAAGTCGAACCGTTCAAAATCATATCAATTTCACCACCCAGACGCTGGCGTACCTGTAATGCGTTACGGGCCGCCGGTTTTCCATGCTTGTTTGCACTGGTTGAGACCAGTGGTAAAGTACAGGTATCACATAACTGCCGGGTCAATCCATGCGCAGTTACCCTGACTGCGATTGTGCTATGCTCTCCTCGCAGCCAGTGAGGACAGTCATCCGATGCGGGTAACAGCCATGTCACCGGCCCCGGCCATCGGGCCATGACTTTTTCATAGGTCACATGATCCATTGGTCGGATAAAATCGTCAAATTGACGACACGCGCTACCGATAAGTATCACCCCCTGCCCTGGACCACGCCGTTTAATCCGCAACAAACGGCTCACAGCCTGCTCATCATAGGGATCACAGCCCAGGCCATAGACCGCTTCGGTCGGATAGGCGATAACCCCTCCCCGGGTGATGATATGCGCTGCCCGTTTTATCGCCCACCAGCCCATATTCTATTCAGCTATAAACGCATACAGATCATACGGACCGGCATCACTGATTGTCACCTCGACAAAATTACCCGGCTGCAGCTCCATCTCGGTGTCGATAAATACCATGCCGTCAATCTCGGGCGCATCGGCAGCCGAACGGGCGATAATATCACCCGACTCCTCATCCTTGCCATCCACCAGCACCGTCATAGTGCTGCCGATTTTATCGCGCAACTTTGCCTCGCTGATACGAGCCGACAAACGCATGAAATCATCATAGCGCTCCTGTTTCACATCCTCGTCAACCGGGTCAGGCAGCTCATTGGCTTTAGCGCCCTCAACCGGCGAATACTGAAAACAGCCGATCCGGTCCAGCTGTGCCTCCTCAAGAAAATCCAGCAACATCTCAAAATCACCATCAGTCTCCCCTGGAAAACCAACAATAAAAGTACTTCGCAGCGTCAGCTGCGGACAGATTTCACGCCACCGTCTGATCCGCTGCAAAACCCTCTCGCTGGCCGCCGGCCGCCTCATATTTTTCAGCACCGTCGGGCTCGCATGCTGAAAAGGGATATCCAGATAAGGCAATACCCCGCCCTCAGCCATCAACGGAATAACCTCATCAACATGCGGATAGGGATACACATAATGCAGGCGCGTCCAAGTATCAAGCTCACCCAGGGCACCAACCAGCTCGGTAAAACGGGACTTTAACAGACGCCCATTCCAGATATCGGTACGATATTTCAGATCCGAACCATAAGCACTGGTATCCTGCGATATAACCAGCAACTCACGTACACCGGTTTCCACCAGACGAACTGCCTCATCCATGATCTCGGCAACCGGGCGACTGACCAAGCCACCACGCATGGCGGGAATGATGCAAAAGCTGCAACGGTGATTACAACCTTCGGAAATTTTCAGATAAGCATAATGAGGCGGCGTCAGCCCGACCCTCTGCGGTATCCCCGGATACATACGGTCATCATAAGGTGCCGGCAGATGCTCGCGAACGGCCTGCATGACCTCTTCACAGGCATGAGGACCGCTGACCGCCAGCACATTCGGATGTACACCGATGATATCCTGCGCATCGGCACCCATACAGCCCGTAACGATGACCCTGCCATTTTCATTCAAAGCCTCACCAATAGCCTCCAGCGACTCGACTCTGGCACTATCAATAAAACCACAGGTATTAACCACAACCAGATCGGCACTGCTATAGTCTGAAGACAAGCCATAGCCCTCGGCGCGCAACTGCGTCAATATTTGCTCGGAATCGACCGTCGCCTTGGGACAACCGAGACTGATAAATCCTACAGCAGGTTCTTTTGCCATCGGGGAAATCGTGAACAATGAAACAACCAAGTTTAACCGATGTCACCCCATCCCGTAGCAGAAAGTTATCACGTAATCCAGGGTACCCCAAGCCGACAGGAGATCAGAACAACAACCCCGGCACTATTTACGCCGGATGCTTCTTTAATGACGAAAGGGAGCAGACATAACGGCAGTAAAGACCGCCTTACCTCCATCATTCCCGCCCCTTCAACTAAAAAACGGTTCCGGCGGGTTCCGGAACCGAACGGGTAACGGCCGGATGGGGGTCATCCGACCGGGGAAATACGAGCCACTACCAGC
>JAPYNQ010000088.1 GCA_028289815.1 Gammaproteobacteria bacterium
TGTAGGCGAGGTATCGAGTCGCTGGAGCGTGAAAGGCGAATGGGGACTTGTCCTGACCGATGGCGCCACGGGCATCCCGTATGCGGAACTGACCTCGTCAGGAGCCAAGCAGGGGCTGACACTGGGCTGGCGTCTGTTGTCGGCTCCGGGCGATCTGGACACGGAGCTGGATATCAAGGCCTTACGCCGAGAGGAGGGCGACGGTACCCTCAACCACAGCATGGGTGCAGAACTGAAGCTGCGCTGGTAACGGGGCAGTTTTCTGTCAGGTCGGTTGAGCCTCAGATTTTGTATTGAGTCTCGGGTTATTGCTGTGAGCACCGACTCCTGTGAAAGCAGGAGTCCGGTTTTACTTCGTGACCGCACCAAACTCCCCGGTCAGGAGAGTTGCCTCTCACCCTTTACCTCATGCCTGCGAGAGTGGGAATCTGCCCGCACAAGCAGCCCGGTCGTTGCCTTCGGAGAAGTCGAGGTGGGTGCGGCTGTGACCTATCTCCGCATCTCAGCAGTGTGCTAACGCACCGTCGCAAACACGGGCTCAAGCTCGCACAATGCACTAGCGGCGGCCCGCCGCATCGTGCTCACCTTCACGCCCGGACAATTACGTTGCCAATCTACTTCCACTACATCATGCAGTAATACCTGACTGCCTTCGCATAGCAGATTACTCACAATGATTTGATTCTTCTGCTGGTTTTTTCAGCGAAGCTACAGTATCTTTCTTCACGGCGGTGTACTACCCTCATGTTATTGGTTAGTTTCAAAAAAACACCTCTTTACAACACTAATCCACTCATACAATGTAAATGAGTATAACTCTTAGGCTTTTAGGGGTCCCCATAGTACAATTACAAAAATGACGGGGCCGGATATATGAACGAACCTCACCTTACAGCGGTTGAAACCCATGTGTCGAAGGGCTATGCGTCGGGAGCTGATCCCCTATCGTTACGCGTGCCACCGCATTCTATTGAGGCAGAGCAGTCAGTTCTCGGCGGTCTTATGCTTGATAACCGCTCTTGGGACAAGGTTGGTGATAAAATTGCCGATAAGGATTTCTACCGTGCGGACCATCGCAGTATCTTTCGTGTTATTGCCGGACTTGCGGACAGCAATAAGCCATTTGACGTAGTCACGTTGTCTGAAAGACTGGATAGCCTAGGAGAGCTTGAATCTATCGGTGGCTTGGTTTATCTGGCGACACTGGCCAGTCAAACGCCGAGCTCTGCCAATATTGATGCTTATGCAGATATTGTCCGAGAACGCTCGGTGCTGCGTCAGCTGATTGCTGTGGGTACCGATATCGCTAACAGCGGCTACCAAGCAGAAGGGCGCAGCAACCGCGAATTGCTGGATAAGGCTGAGCAGGAAGTCTTTCGTATCGCCGATCAGAACCTGCGTGGCAGGCAAGGATTCAGGGCACTGACATCCTTGTTGACTGACGTCGTTGATCGCATTGACAGGCTCTATAATGAAGGCAGCTTGGTTACTGGACTCCCTACCGGCTTCGATGACTTTGACGAGAGGACATCAGGCCTGCAACCCGGCGACCTGATTATCGTGGCAGGTCGACCCTCCATGGGCAAGACCTCATTTGCCATGAATATAGCCGAGCATGCTGCGATCAAGGCTAAAAAGACCGTGGCCATTTTTTCTATGGAAATGCCCGGCGAGATGCTGGCCATGCGTATGGTGGCTTCCTTGGGTCGGATTCCCTTGCAAAAGGTACGTACCGGTAAGCTGGATGAGGAGGATTGGCCGCGTGTTACGTCAGCGGTTTCGCTATTGTCTGAGGCCCCTGTTTATATTGATGACGATTCTTCATTAAGTCCAACCGCAATCAGGACACGTGCCCGTCGTATCAAGCGTGAGCATGATCTGGGCTTAATTGTTGTTGATTACCTGCAGCTCATGCAGATACCCGGTAGCAGCGAGAACAGGGCAACCGAAATTTCCGAGATATCCCGGTCACTTAAGGGATTGGCGAAGGAATTGAAGGTGCCTGTAGTAGCGCTATCCCAGCTTAATCGTGCCTTGGAGCAGCGTCCGAATAAGCGTCCGGTAATGTCAGACCTGCGGGAATCGGGTGCGATTGAACAGGATGCTGACCTGATTGTCTTTATCTATCGTGACGAAGTTTATAACGAGGATAGCTCGGACAAGGGCATAGCTGAAATTGTTACTGGCAAGCAGCGTAATGGCCCTATTGGTACTGATCGCTTGACTTTCCTCGGGAAGTACACACGCTTTGAAAATTATATCTCGGATATCTATACCCAAGGAGAACAGGACTATTGATTCCGCAGGCCGTTGCGACGATCAGTACCGCCGCCCTTAAACACAACCTGCAACAGGTACGACAATATGCCCCTGCATCCGCAGTGCTGGCAGTTATCAAGGCCAATGCCTATGGTCATGGATTGGCAGTGGCCGCAGAGGCACTTGACAACGCAGACGCCTTTGCCGTTGGGACATTTGCCGAGGCAGTTGTATTGAGGGAAAGTGCACCTGACAAAAACATTGTGATTTTACAAGGTGCTACCGATGCGGCAGATATCAGGTTTTTTTTACAAAATAATTTCCAGCCGGTTATTCATAGCCGATATCAGCTCGATGATTTACGGGCGGCTGGAATTCGTTCGCTGAAGTGCTGGTTGAAAATGGATACCGGTATGCGCCGTTTGGGACTGGCAGCGGATGATTATAGTGATATCCTGAAAAAAATCGGCAGTATAGCTGCCATACAGAAGCCACCGGTATTGATGAGCCATTTTGCCTGCGCGGATGAACCTGATCGGGCTGAAAACCGACGGCAAATGGAATTGTTTGCTTCACTGGCGGAGCAGCATGGTGGCGAGACTTCCTTTTGTAATTCGGCAGCGACCATTTCGTTTCCTGAAATGCACGGAAACTGGGTGCGTCCTGGTATTATGTTATACGGTATATCACCGCTTAAAGGCGTGACGGCCGCCACTCTGAATCTACGTCCCGCGATGACGCTGAAATCCAGACTAATTGCCATTTATAATGCTGCGGCGGGAGATAGCGTGGGCTATGGTGCGACTTGGCGGTGTCCTGATGATATGCGCATTGGCGTCATTGGTATCGGATATGGCGATGGTTACCCAAGACACGCTCCAAGCGGGACACCGGTGATCATTAACGACAGGCGCAGTTCGCTGGTGGGTCGCGTATCCATGGATATGCTGACCGTAGATTTACGCCAGCAGCCCGATGCTCAGATAGGTGACGAGGTAGTCTTATGGGGAGACGGACTACCGATTGAGGAGGTTGCTGAGGCAGCCGGTACGATTGCCTACGAGCTGGTCTGTCGTCTGACGACCCGGGTTAATTATCAGCGAGGTATGGGGTGACAAACAGAGCCAAGCTGCAATATGCCTGTAACGAGTGTGGTGCGATTGCCTCCAAGTGGAGTGGCCAGTGTAGTGACTGCGGGGCCTGGAATACAATTCAGGAAACAGCCACCGCACCTGGGACAGTCAGCAATGTTCGCAGGTTTGCCGGTTACGCCGGCCAAGCGACCCGCGATATGGTACAGAAACTCAGTGATATTAAACCGGAAAATATTCAGCGTCATAGTCTGGCGACAGATGAGCTTGACCGTGTTCTGGGCGGTGGCTTAGTGGAAGGTTCGGTGGTGTTGATCGGTGGCGACCCCGGGATTGGTAAATCGACATTGCTGCTGCAATGTCTGGCGCTGATCTGCAGGCAACTGGATGCGTTGTATGTCACTGGTGAGGAGTCACTTCAACAGGTCAGTTTGAGGGCACAGCGTTTGGGGATCGGTAATACTAATATGCGGATTCTCTCGGAAACCTCTGTGGAGCACATTCTTGATATGGCAGTACAAGAAAGGCCACGTGTGCTGGTCATTGATTCAGTACAGACAATCTATGTTGCCGATTTGCCATCCGCACCGGGTTCGGTGGCACAGGTACGTGAAAGTGCGGCACAGCTGACCCGTTTTGCCAAACAAACTGGTTGCGCATTGTTTTTAGTGGGACATGTAACCAAGGAGGGCACTCTGGCCGGTCCGCGTGTGCTTGAACATATGGTAGATACGGTGTTGTATTTTGAGGGGGATCCCGGTGGGCGCTATCGAATTATTCGGGCGGTCAAAAACCGCTTTGGTCCTGTGAATGAGCTAGGCATATTTGCCATGCTGGAAGATGGACTGAAACCGGTCAATAACCCTTCCGCCATATTCTTGTCCCGACATGAACAGGAGATGGCCGGTAGCGTCATTATGGCGAGCAGGGAAGGTAGCCGTACGTTGTTACTCGAAGTACAGGCACTGGTCACAGAAAACCACGGCAACAGCCCTAGAAGGGTAGTCGTAGGTCAGGATGCCAATCGGGTGATTATGCTACTGGGAGTGTTGCAGCGCCATGGCGGCTTGGCGCTCTATGACCAAGATGTGTTTATCAACATTGTTGGCGGGATGCGTGTACTTGAACCAGCATCAGATTTACCGATCATCATGGCGATGGTTTCAAGTTTTCGTGGTCGAGCGCTTCCTAGCGATATGGTTGTCTTTGGTGAAGTCGGACTGGCCGGGGAAATAAGGCCGGTACCGAATGGTGAAGGGCGTGTTCAGGAGGCCACCAAGCATGGTTTTCAACAGGTGTTACTGCCGAGGGCCAATATGCCCAGAAAATCAGTTACACAGGATATTGACGTGACTCCTGTGGCCACACTTTCTGAAGTACTGGAGTATGGTTAAAGCGCTCCCGGATTTCATCGGCAATCCCGGATATGCCGGGGGAGATCATGGCGGAATGTCCTAAATGTCACTACACCAGAACACCAGAGGATAATCATGTCCCGGGCGGTGTCTGCCCTGCTTGTGGTATTGCCTACGGCAAGTATGCAGCAGCACAGCAATCTGCCACGGTGCAGTCGGAGTCCAACAGAACCATATCTGACGAAAAAGCGGAGATTGATTATGTACGAGACAAGCCCCTCAAAGAACAGATAGTATCCTTGTTATTTGATGTCCCTGAACAGACTGATCCGCTTGTATTTCACAGTCGTGTCATCGGCTATGTGGTTTTCTTTCTCTGGGGCTGGTGGTTTATTTCGACTAATGGCAGTTGGATCGATATTGGCGACTCATTTATGCACAACATTAATCTGGTTTTCCATGAAGCCGGTCATATTCTGTTCATACCCTTCGGTCGCTTTATGATGATCCTTGGTGGCAGCCTATTTCAGATATTACTGCCACTCATTATCATGGTGGCCTTTCTGAAGCAGCAAGATAATTTTGAAGCATCAATCATGCTTTGGTGGTGTGGTCAGAATTTTATTGATATCTCCCCCTATATAGCCGATGGCGAATACCGTAGCCTGCCGCTACTCGCGGGAATGGGAGAAGAGTCGCATGATTGGGGCAATCTGCTGACCATGATGGATATGGTCGATAAAGCCTATTATCTGGGAAGAACCAGCTTCATTACCGGTAGTGTGATTATTGTTATCAGTCTTGCATGGGGGGCGTATGTACTGTGGCAGCAGAGAAGGTTTATCCTGCCGCGGTAAGGGTGTTTCCCGAGTGGCCCGCAACCTGCCAAGTTTACCTGATGATTTTTGGTTTGCGGAGCTTATCCTGACGAAGACTACCGAGCTACCAATCTGTAAAGACCATTAATTCCACCGTCACTGGTAAAGTAAAGTGCGCCGTCCGGGCCGGTTCCCAGTCCCATGGGCCTTGCCAATCGCGCCCCGCGGGCGTTTTGAAAGCCGGTTACAAAGTCATCAATACGCACCGCTTTGCTATTTTCAAACCTCACCAGTACTATTTTCGGCGGTCGTCGGGTTGCCGGGTCGCCTGATGCCCAGCCATCGGGTTGTGTGCCCCATGAACCATGCAGAGCAACGAATGCGTCCCCTCGGTATTTGCCTGCGAAATGACCGTGGGTAATAAAATGTACATCCATCGGTGCATTGCGGGCCGGAAAAGTTACCACCGGAGCGATAACATCGGTTCTGGGTGGCTTGCTTTGAATGCAGGAATCTCTGTGAATTTTGTCTCCGTCGTATTGGTACCAAGGCATGCCATGAAAGGAATGCTCCTCCAGTTTTGAAAAAAACTCCGGTGGTTGATCATATCCCAGGTGGTCGGGGCCGTTATTGCTGGCATACATGAACCCGGTATCAGGATGCCAGTCAAATCCTATCGGGTTTCGTAGCCCACTAGCCCAGGGTTTCCAGATCACTGGTGAGGCCGCTTCATCCAGTACCATGACTCCGCCACGGCGGTCCTGCCAAGTATAGCTGCTATGCAGATATTCATCGCTACAGTTACCGGTAATCCCTAGGCTGAGGTATAGGCGCTTGTCTGGCCCAATCTTCAGTGTGCGGCTGTTATGTCCGCCTCCTCCGGGTATCGGGATAATGTGTTCAAGGTTGGTCTCATCGGGGCTGTCATCGGTCGGATGATAGGGTACTCGTGACAGGCTGGAGGTTTGTGCAATATACAGATAGCCGTCACGTATGGCCAAGCTGTGCGGATAATCCGGTAGAATGAGCAATGGTTCCGGCTCATTATAGGGCGGTGTCAGACGATAGATATGACCGGAGCGTGAACCGACCAGCATGTTTCCCGCATCATCGAAAATAAATAATCGCGGACGTTGCATATCGGTAGTCAGTAATTCCAGTTGATAGCCTTCAGGTACCTGGAGAGTAAAAATTTCATCGCCGACTTCGGCCACATGCAAATCAAGCGGGATAGCGTCCTGTCCTGCGTGGGAAAGGCCCGCAAGAGAAAACAAAAACATGCAAAGCAGCAGAGGGCTCAAAGTGCTATTAGCTTGTTAGCTGGCATGGGCAACGGCAAACGCTTACTTCCAAAGATCGACATGTATGCCTTGCGCTTCCAGCGCATCGGCCTTGGCAGCAAGCCAGCGCTGAAAATTTGGTTGTTCCCGATATCCTCCTGAAGAGACGTAATCCATTATGCCCTGTGTATGGAAGGCTCTGAGATAGGCCTCTGCGCGGAAAATTTCCTGACCACTGTCATCGAAGAATACAAAGCTGGGGCTGTTCTGTATATTCAGTTCTTTTGCCCAGTCCCTAGCCAATAGCTGACGTCCGTCCGGTGTCGTTACCCTGGCGTTGGACCACATATCCAGCAGCACGATATCCAGCTTGGCCTTTTCTTTTCTTGATTCTTCACGTTGCAAGATGTCCAGATGCAGTTCGTCACAGGCCAAACATTGTTTTTGCTCAAACATAACCAGTAGCGGCTTACCACTATTACGGCGCTCAGTCCGCAGATCATAAGGTGGTTGGATGTAGCTGGCCTCAACATGCAGTTTGCCGGTTGCCTTAATCTGGGGCTGCTCGCCATAGTATTCACGGAATGTTGAGGCCGTCTCATGTTTGCCGGCGACGTATTGTAATGCGGCCATGAACTTGCCCGGATGATAGTAACCATTAATACGCAGTATGGCCTTACCCTGTTCATCCAGCATCAGCATGGTAGGTGTGAACAGAACCCTAAGGCCCTCGGCGAATTGCTTCTCGGTGGAATCTTCGCCGTTTATATCAACTACCCCCCTGTCACCCCACATATTGATGGCAATAGTGTCGAAGTGTTTGCGCGAGTATTCGGAGATATCGCGGTTACCATAGTTATCTTCCAGCAGTTTTTTGCAGTACGGGCAGCCATCCTGGTAAAAGTACAACACGACACGCCGGTTTGCTTCGGTCGCCTCGGCAATATCCTTGCGGATATCCAGGAACGATTGCTTGAACCATTCAGGCTTTTCCTCATAGCCGGGATTTTCCAGTCCCTGGCTTAACTGCTCTGTTTGTGTCGCAGGTGTTTCGGCATACAGTAGTGATATGCCTTGATATAAGCCGAACATGACTATCAATGTACCGATGAGTAAACGCATGTCTTTTATCTCCTGTCTTTTCGACCCACCATCTCTGAATTAGTATATGATTTTGGGCAAAAGTGCAATGTTTTAGCCTTGGAAGTAACCGCAATCTATTGCCAGTGGACATTGATCGCATAGCGGCCTCTTGCGGCAATAGTTTTTGCCATGAATCACGATTAAGGCATGGTATTCGTTGAGCAGTGCCGGTTCGGCAGGTAGCCTGCTTTCAAAATATTGTCTTAATTCTTCATATGTTTTTGACCCATCCACCAACCCCAGTCTGGAGAAAATGCGCCGAGTGTAAGAATCAATGACGAACACCGGACGATTAAAGGCGTACAGCACGATATCATCGGCGGTCTCCGGGCCTACTCCATAAACACTCAGAATGGTTTCCCGCATGGCATCCGTTGGCATGGCGTTGATTGAGTCGAAGCCGCCTTGCTGCAAATACCAGCTGCAATAGGCCTTCAGGCGTTTGGCCTTCATGTTGTAGTAGCCGGATGGTCGTATTAACCGCGCAAGCGTATCTTGAGGCAGGGTATCAATAGATTCTGCACTCAGGCAGTCGGCAGCTTTGAGACTGTCCATAGCTTTGACGACATTGATCCAAGCCGTGTTTTGCGTAAGGATGGCTCCGACCATGACTTCAAACGCCGTATCGGCAGGCCACCAGTTACGCGGTCCAAAGTGTTCGGATAACCGTTGGTAGATTGTGAGTGGATCCACAGTTAATTATGATGTTGCCGGTACGTGTCCCGAAGCTTCCGTGGTAGTTTATTGCTATGCCGTGCTTTTCGCGGTGTTTGCTTACTTGAAGGGAGGGCCGAATAATGTTGCCTCTTGTCTGTGCGACGTAATTTAATCGGTGGCAGGCCGGTTTTATTCAATAACCGGTTAAGTTCTCCGAAACTCAGCTGCCGATACTCCCCCGCCTTCATACCCCTGTCTAGCTGTAATGAACCGAAGCGGATACGGATCAGGCGACTGACTGTTATGTCCTGTGACTCCCAGATACGGCGCACCTCTCGATTACGTCCCTCTCGCAGGCTGACGTGATACCAGTGGTTGCTGCCCTTGCCACCGGCATCCTGTATTGTTTCGAATCTAGCGGTACCGTCTTCCAGTTCCACGCCCCGTAGCATATTACTGATCTGTGTTTCACTGACTTGTCCCAATACACGTGCTGCATATTCGCGCACTATCTGATATTTTGGATGCATCAGGCGATTCGCCAGTTCACCGTTATTGGTCAGCAGTATCAGACCGGCGGTATTCAGATCAAGGCGACCAGCGCTTATCCAGCGACCATATTTGCACTTTGGCAGGCGGTCAAATATTGCAGGTCTTGCCTTTTCGTCTGAGCATGTCACCACTTCACCTTCCGGTTTGTAATACATCAGACCTAGTATCAGCTGTTTGCTTATGCTACGAACAGCTATTGATTTTCCATCAACGGTTAGTCGGTCACCGGGTTTGTAACGGTCACCGAGCTTGGCGACCTTACCGTTTAATTGTATGCGGCCCTCTTCAATCCAGCGTTCAATTTCCCGACGAGAACCTTTCCCCTGATCGGCGATGACCTTTTGCAGGCGTTCGCTAGGTTGCACGGTTTTTTTATTCATTATAAATAAAGCGCAAACCGGATTAGTGTAAAGCCCCGGATTGTTGATCCTTTGCTGAGGCTTCTGCAACAACTCGATCATCCACTGCGGCTGTGTCGCCTGACTCATCGGCTGGGTCTGTGGCTGATTCTTTTTGTTCGCTCGCCTGATTCTGAATTATGGAGTCGCTACCTGAGTTCTCATCGCCCAGGTCCAATTCAGCGTTGATCGAGTCAATGTCCCGTAATTCCTGTAATGGAGGCAGCTGCGTCAGGGACCTGAGATTGAAATAGTTTAAAAACTCTTTAGTTGTACCATACATCGCTGGCCTGCCGGGTACGTCGCGATGCCCCAAAACCCGTATCCACTCGCGCTCATGAAGCGTTTTGATAATACTGGAGCTCACGCTGACACCTCGGATATCTTCAATTTCACCTCGCGTAACTGGCTGTCGATAGGCAATCAAGGCCAGTGTTTCAAGTAATGCGCGCGTATAGCGCGTCGGCTTTTCTTCCCACAGGCGCGAGACCCACGGAGCCAGTTCTTTCCTGACTTGCAGGCGGTAGCCAGAGGCAACTTGTTTAATCTCGATGCCGCGCTCTTGGTATTCTTCATTCAATATCTGAATGATTCTCCGGACGGTATCTCGGTCCAGCGTGGCATCTTCTGCAAAAACAGCAATAATATTGTCCGGTGTCAGCGGCTTACCGGCAGCCAGCAATGCGGCTTCAATAATATTTTTAAGTTTTTTCTCTTGCATATCTCAGTTTCTGGAATTGTCTGTTGATAGCCTGTCAGCCCCGTGCTTCAACATCTTCAGGCAGTAGTTCATTGGCAGCAGCTCTTACATGTATTTCAGCATAAAAATCGGCCTGCTGAATAATAATCAGCCTCTCTTTTATCAGCTCAAGGATCGCCAGAAAAGTAACAACTACACCGGTGCGCCCCTCCCGATAATCAAACAAGGATTGAAAGGTAGTAAAGTGACTTACAGACAGATTGCCGAGCACATTAGACATGCGTTCACGCACCGAAAGCGGCTCCATCTGAACATGGTGACGCTTATTGATTGACGACCGCCGCATCGCTTCAGCAAAGGCCATCAATAACGATTCCAGAGAGATTTCGGGAAGTTTACGCGTAACGATTTTGTCGGCTACCTCTATGGCTACCGGGAATGTGTCGCGCATCATACGGGGAAGTTCGTCAATATCCTCCGCAGCCTTTTTATAACGCTCATATTCCTGCAAGCGACGTACTAGCTCGGCACGCGGGTCACCGTCTTTGTCTTCATCTTCACCTGTCGGACGGGGCAATAACATCCGCGACTTGATCTCGGCCAGCATAGCCGCCATCACCATGTACTCGGCGGCCAACTCGAAAGAAATTTCTCGCATCATCTCGATGTAGGCGACGTATTGTGCTGCAATACTGGCTACCGGGATATCCAGAATATCCAGATTCTGGCGACGAATCAGATACAGAAGCAAATCCAGGGGACCTTCAAATGCCTCTTCCAGAAAAATCTGCAGCGCTTCAGGGGGGATATACAGATCCCGCGGAAGCTGCGTTATCGCTTCTCCCTGTACAACGGCAAACGGCGTCTCATTCTGGGTGGGATACCCCTTACATTGCAACACAATCTGTCTCTCAGTCACGGATTATCCACTATAACAGGCCGCACAACATATAGGTAAATTCGGGTGTCGTAGCAAATATTTCAGCATTGTCATCTAAAAGCCACGAGAGAACCCCGAAAAGTCGCAGCGAATGACGCCGGAGTAGGGGACATAGGGCGCAAGAACCACAACGTATAATCAATACACAAGAGTGCTGAGTACCGCGCGAGACTGCTATGGTGCCGTACAGCAGATTTTGAGATGATCCCATGCGCGACATCAGTAATTCAACCCCATGGCGTAATTGACCTCATCCATCGTTTTGCGCGCCTCGTCACGTGCCCTTTCACTGCCCTCGTTAATGATATTTCTGACCAACTCTGGTGATTCTTCATAGAGTCGCGCCCGCTCTTGTATTGGCGACAACTCCTCATTAATGGCTCGGACGACATGAACCTTACAGTCAATGCAGCCAATCGTCGCTGAGCAGCAGCCTTTCAGTATCTGTTTTTGCAGCTTATCCGCAGAATAAATCAGATGCCACTGCCAAACCGGACATTTGGCCGGATCACCGGGATCCGTGCGCCTGATGCGTGCCGGGTCAGTCGGCATGGTACGTATTTTGTGCTCCACTTCGTCTTCGGAAGCACGCAGAGAGATCGTGTTATTATAAGACTTAGACATTTTCTGCCCGTCAAGGCCCGGCATTCTGGATGCGCTGGTCAATAACGGTTGGGGCTCAGGTAATATCATCTTGCCACTGCCCTCAATATAGCCGAACAGGCGTTCTTGATCGGCAATGGTAATGTTTTGTTGTCCCATCAGAAGTTCCCGGGCTACCTCCAGTGACTCCTTATCACCTTTTTCTTGATATTTATTGCATAAATTATTGAAAAGACTTGCATTTTTCTTTCCCATTTTTTTTATAGCAACTTCAACTTTTTCTTCAAAATCAGGTTCGCGTCCGTAGAGAAAATTAAAACGGCGGGCAATCTCGCGCGTTAATTCGATATGAGCAACTTGGTCTTCACCAACAGGCACCCAGCCAGCACGGTACGCCAGAATATCAGCGCTCTGTAGTAGTGGATAACCCAGAAAACCATATGTGGAGAGGTCTCTGCCTTGCAACTTTTCCTGCTGGTCCTTGAAGCTGGGGACACGCTCCAGCCAGCTCAGTGGTGCTATCATGGATAACAACAAGTGCAATTCAGCATGTTCAGGAACACGTGACTGGATAAACAGGGTTGCCGCATTCGGATTGACTCCGGCGGCCAACCAATCAACCACCAGCTCCCAGACACTCCTGCTGATAATGCCGGAGTCTTCATAGTGGGTGGTCAGCGCATGCCAGTCAGCAACAAAGAAAAAACAGTCATACTCATGCTGCATCTCAACCCAGTTTTTCAATACGCCATGATAATGGCCCAGATGTAAACGACCGGTGGGACGCATACCGGACAAAACACGGCTGTTGGCACTAACGGGAGAATTCAATGAATTTCCATAGCTTAAGGCAAATTATTCAAGGATAGCTGATATGTTAATCAATTCAGCCTGCAGCATTTTATCACAGCAGCCTGCAAAAAGGCCTGTTACTACAAAGCGGTGGCACACGACCTGAATGAGCCGGACTGAATACAGTGTAGTGTGTTCCGGCTTGTCGCCTGTTACCCGAAGACTATCATTGAACTGCATATTGAATTGGGATTTCGCCGAGATACTAACTAGGCAAGGGCATAGTTGTCGGCATGATCGCACGATCCTTCAAAATCATATGGCTAGACATCATTGGTACACCGGTTTTTTGGAAATCCGGCAGGGCGTATTGCTCACCATGGTTTTGGGCAACGGCTTTCTGTATAGCTTTGATCGGCGTTGATTAGTAAGGCTTTCTTGAGATTCAGTATTTTTGATCTTTTCGAAATGAAAGTATACAGATTGGAATGCCGATGCCATAAGTTTTTTGCCGGACCAATCATATAATCCAAATAATCGTTTTGGATAGGTGCCCTGCAAATTTCTGTTTCTGAGTGGCCTCTGAATAAAACGCCATAATGCGAGACAACTGCCATCATCCTGCTTGCTTCGTCACCAATGGATGATATGTATGTAACCCGGACAAAGCTGCTATTTCTCTTCAGTGCCTTACCATAGGCATACCGATTAAGTTGGTCGGTGACCCGGCTAGCATGAGTTCAGTCTTTGAGGCTGGATGATGACTTGGTAAGTATGCAACTACTCTCATAGAAATTTGATGGAAGTGATTGAAAAGTCAGTTAATCAGGCTATTTTGGAAATCTGTCCTTAACTAATCAGGGTGCATGACCAAAGATGCCACATAGATTCCATATTATCTTTCTCCATGTGCCTGGAAGCATTTTGCTGACCTCTGTTGGTGCGGAGAACATTACCCCGACTAAGCCTTTGGAGTCCGGTTCTGGTGTTGCCCAAGCCATTAGCAAGGCTTTCGTCTCCGCATAGTTTCAATATCTGTCAATATAGTTCACTTAAAGAAACAGAACCGGAAAGATGTAAGTTTCGTAATCAGACGTTACTAATAGGGGGCGTGATAATGTGTGCAGCCATCCGCAGCCGATGTTCCAATTCTGCTATTGACAGTCCCTTCATCCGGCAGCCTCACCCTGGTAAATTCCTGCACACTATGAAGACAGATAAATGAGCCGGTTAATTACCCAAAGATATCCCCCAGATGGTGGTCGTCCTGCTTGCCGTGGCGGAGCAGTACGGGCTGGTCACCGGTAAGGTCTATGACGGAGGTGGCATCAACGCCACAGAAACCACCGTCAATCACCAGCTCCAGTTCGTGTTCCAGTATCTCTCGTATATCCCAGGCTACTGACATTGGCAACGTTTCGCCCGGCATAATCAGGCTGGAGCTCATGATCGGCTCACCGAGCTCATCCAGAAGTTCGGCAACAACCCGAGAATCAGGAACACGAATGCCGATGGTTTTACGCTTCGGGTTCTGCAATCTTTTTGGAACTTCCCGGGTTGCACTCAGAATAAAAGTATACGGCCCCGGCGTAAGTGTCTTCATAAGTCGATAGCGGGCATTATCGACCTTGGCGTAGGTGGCGATTTCGGAAAGATCACGACAAACCAGGGTAAAGTTATGTGTTTTATCGAGTTTACGTATTCTGCAGATGCGCGCCATAGCGGCTTTGTCGCCGATATGGCAACCCAGTGCATAGCTGGAGTCTGTCGGATAGGCAATGACACCACCTTCACGGATAATTTTGACCGCTTGGTGGATCAAGCGTGCCTGAGGGGTTTCAGGATGCACTTCAAAATACTGACTCATAAGATATAATCATACATACATATGCGGGAAAGGTGTATGAATTCACCGCATATTGTGCGGGCAGCTTCTTTGGATTTTTGTTAACATCAGGTTATTTGATTTAAGGAGTGTGATCTGGGAATGCAGATGCCATCCGCCGACCCCAAGGTACTTGCACAAATGCTGGATGTGATTATTGACGGCATTACCCCCTTATGTATCAGTCGGCATTCCTCTGAAGACATGCCAGTTAATCCACAACAGGCGATTACGGTTCTCAGACAGCTGCGGGAGACTATTCAATCCGAACAGCATCCTGGCGACGGCCTGTCCCCCACTGAAGTCACAGAAATAGGTGAATACGCTGTACAACTCTTTAGCAATACAGCGCAGATATTGCAGCGGCTGAGTGATATTGGCCTGCAACAACAAAATAGTATGTTGGCATTGGGTATTGCCTTGTGGGTTAGCGAGAATAGCGGTCACATTAACCGGCTTGAGTCACTTGTCGATACCCTTGCTTGGTTGGCAAACCGGCTTACTGAACCTGAGGAGCTGATAGAGCTTAGTGATATTCTTGGGAAGTTGATACAGGCAGTCGGTCCTGCGATCAGCAATGACTTGGACAATACCAATCCCGGACGCCCTTGGCGGATTTTGAATATTAATCGGGGCATTGTCGCAACCCGCACACACAAGCCCGAAGTAATGGAGGAGGCGTTTCTCGCTTTGATAAGCAACTTGCCGCAGGATGCTCCCGGTTTTTTCGCCCGAGGCATGTCTGAAATGGAGCGTGTCGGCTACCCGGAGCATGTTCGGGTTATTATGAAAAAATATTATGACGATTATAATCCGCCAACACCATTACATTAACAAGTTTTAGGAGTAGATATGCTTTACATGATTGTAGGTACGGATGTAGAAGACAGCCTGGAAAGACGCTCATCCGCCAGATCCGATCATATTGCCCGTCTAAAGTCCCTGCAGGATAAAGGCAGGCTGGTCCTCTCAGGCCCTAATCCTGCTATAGACTGTGCCGACCCGGGTGCATCAGGCTTTAGCGGTTCACTGATAGTTGCTGAATTCAATTCGTTGCAGGAAGCACAGGATTGGATGGATGCCGACCCTTATGTCTCGGCTGGTGTTTACAGCCAGGTTGTTGTTAAACCATTTAAGCAGATTTTCCCAACCCAGGGACAAATGTCATGACTGAGTCAAGAGTAGCAATGATTCGCCAGCGCCTAGTGGATGCTCTGCATCCTGAATCTCTTAGTATTGAAGATGATAGTGCCCAGCATATTGGTCACGCCAGTGCTGGGGGAGGGGGTCACTTTACTGTGACCATCGTCAGTAATAAATTTAACGGTCTCAATCTGATTAAACGCCATAGAATAGTCTATGCTGCTGTTGCAGATATGATGAATTCCGAAATACATGCCCTGAGTATGAAAACTTATACTCCAGAAGAGATTTAGAGAAGTGCTGAAAAAGGGCTTCCCTTTACAGAATGACTCTGCTTTTTACCGTACTGCAAGCCCAAGTGTACAAACTTAACATGCTGTTCAATGAAGTACCTTGGCTTTTGTAGTATTTATGATCGAAAATTCACATCTGCTTACAAATAGCAACGACAATGGAAAAGTCGATGGATCCTAAAGCAGGTCTCTATCCTTGGTTGTACCGCAGCTATGAAAATCTGGTTCATATCCAACAGCATGGGCGCTTGCCTCATGCCTTGCTGCTGGTGGGCCCACAAGGCATCGGGATGTATGAATTAGGACAAAGTTTCGCCATGTTTGTGCTAATGATAAATTCATCAAATATCAGCGAAAGCAGGGCATTTAAGCTGCTTACGGCTAAAACGCACCCGGATTACATGGAGTTTTTCCCTTTTGAAGACAAAACTCTGATTTCTGTCGACCAGATCCGCGAGCTCACTTCTCGATTATCCCTCACGGCGCAGCTTTCAGCGTATAAAGTCGCGCTAATCAGTCCGGCTGAAGCCATGCATGGTGCGGCTGCCAACGCATTGCTGAAAACACTTGAGGAACCGGCAGGTGATGCGCTTATCATTCTTATCAGCCATAATATCGGCTTATTGCCACCAACTATCAGAAGCCGATGCCATCGTATGGTTGTGAGCCTGCCGGAGCACCAAGTTGCCTTGGATTGGCTTCAGCCAAAAATTGAGGACAGCGCTGAACGGTATCTTGAGCTTGCAAACGGTTCACCGGTCACGGCCAAGGAGTTTTATGATCGGAAGCTGGCTGCTCAGCAGGATGCGATGCTGAAAGACCTTGCTTTGCTCTACCAGGGTGAGTTAGCGGTCTTTTCCATAGCACAGCGCTGGAGAGATTTCGATATGGCTGTGTGTATCGTATGGTTGAAACAACTTGTGAGCAGCCTGATTCGCCACTTGATGAGTGATGATTCTACTT
>JAPYNQ010000089.1 GCA_028289815.1 Gammaproteobacteria bacterium
TTTTTTATCAGCCCTCAAAAGAGGATGGTTGGGCTGTCTCCCGGCTTGTGGGGGCTTGCCCGCCGCTTGATACCAACTCGGTTTACTGCAATCTGTTGCAATGCCACCACTTTTCCAATACATCGGTTGCTGTCCGCCAGGATGGTGAGCTGGTAGGCTTTCTCAGCGGATATCTGATTCCCGGTAAACCCGACACACTATTTATCTGGCAGGTGGCAGTATCCAAAAGAGTGCGAGGACATGGTGTTGCATCAGAGATGATCGAGCATACTTTAGCCAGAGAGAGCTACCAGCCTGTTCGCTTTATCCAAACAACCATTACTGAGGCAAACGATGCCTCTTGGGCGTTGTTTGGTCGAACCGCGAAAAATTACGGTGCCCCTCTCTCAATGGAAGAATTGTTTACCAAAGATAAACATTTTTCTGGTCATCACGACACGGAGATGTTGGTTACTATCGGGCCACTTGTGCGTAACGGTGGCATCGCCTCAGTAGGTACCCCTATGAACGCTACAGCTGGAGTTAAGCTATGAAAATATTTGACGAGATTGAGTCGAAAGTCCAAAGCTATGCGCGTGCGTTTCCTCGTGTATTTCACAAAGCCAGAGGTGAGTTTCTCTATGATGAGGAAGGTAATCAGTATCTTGATTTTCTGGCCGGGGCCGGCACACTGAATTATGGGCATAATAATCCGTTGTTTAAGAAACGGCTGCTCGACTATATCAATGACGATGGCATTACTCATGGCTTGGATATGCACACCCGCGCCAAAGGCGAGTTTCTAGAATCCTTTAATGAGAAAATTCTAAAGCCACGTGATATGGAATACGTGGTGCAGTTTACCGGACCGACAGGAACAAATGCGGTTGAAGCTGCCATGAAAATTGCCCGTAATGTTACTGGCCAGCACAACATTGTTACCTTCACTAATGGTTTTCATGGAGTCAGCCTAGGTTCGCTGGCTGCCACCGGTAATTCCCATCATCGGGATGCAGCCGGTATCACACTAAGTGGCACTCATCGCATGCCTTATGACGGTTACTTGGGCGAGGATATTGATACTACCGTGTATCTGGATAAAGTGCTGACGGACTCCAGCAGTGGCATTAACTCTCCTGCCGCGGTCATTGTTGAGACAGTACAGGGCGAAGGCGGCATCAATATAGCCAGCTTCGAGTGGTTGTATAATCTGCAGGCCGTGTGCAGGAAGCATGGTGCATTACTAATTGTTGATGACATTCAGGCTGGCTGTGGGCGTACTGGCGATTATTTCAGTTTTGAGGCAGCTGATATTGAACCAGATATTATTACATTATCGAAATCTCTCGGTGGCTATGGACTTCCCTTTGCTGTGGTACTAATGAAGCCCGAGCTGGATCAGTGGAAACCGGGCGAGCATAACGGCACATTTCGGGGAAACAACCTTGCCTTCGTGGCCGCTAAGGCTGCTATTGACCATTACTGGTCAGATAGCCGATTTTCCAGCGAAATTAAGCGCAAAGGGCAGTACATATCAAAGCGACTGGCGAGTATCGTAAAGCAATATGGCGGAGGGCGCTTTACCACGCACGGACGCGGCATGTTTCGAGGTATCGGTTGTGTGAATGGTGAGTTGGCTAGAACGATTACCCGATATGCGTTTAGAAACAGGCTGATTATTGAGACTAGTGGCGCTGATGATCATGTGGTGAAGTTTTTATGCCCGCTTACTATCAGCGACACAAATCTGAAAAGAGGTATTGATATTGTCGAAAACGCTATTCAGGAAGTGTGCGCCAAAGAGGGGCCAGTCCCTGAAAAGATTGATTATTTTGACGGGCATCGGGCTGTCAACGCCTGACAGGTAAAGGCAGGCAACACAACAGATCAGCCGCACATGCGATCAGGCAAATAATAGTGTAACCGGAGAAATCTTGATTTTTTCTTTGCTCTGAAACATCTGGTCCGGACTTTTCAGGGTTTCCTTAAACTTTTGCAACAAGAGGAAAATTCCAATGATTGTCAGATACTTAGAGGATGCGGAAAAAACCGAGAGGCGCATCATATCTCCTGATGGAAACTGGGAAAGTACACGATTATTGCTCAAAGACGACCAAATGGGATTTTCATTTCACATCACTACGATTTATGAAGGCGCAAGCCTCCGGATGCATTATCAAAATCACTTGGAATCCGTTTACTGTATCTCTGGCGAAGGTGAGGTAGAAACATTGGTCAGCGGCAAAGTTTATTCCGTGACTGCCGGTACACTTTACAGTTTGGATAAACATGACAAGCATATTTTGCGTGTCTTCAAGGAAATGAAGATGGCCTGTGTCTTTAATCCGCCTCTGAAAGGTAAAGAGGTTCACAATGCTGAGGGTGCTTACGAGCTGGATGCCGAAGCCATTGGCTTGAAGAATTGTTGAAAGAAGCAGGTCGGATTATTGTGGGTACTATAGCAACATCCGAACAGCAGGCACGGTCGGATCATTACCCTTCCAGAGGCACATCAAAAGCACAGCTGCTTAAGCGCTTGGACCCGATCGTTTATTCATCAGTAACGACACCATCTCCCATCAGTCAGACGTTAGTTGAAGGCTATAAAGAGAATGGTTTTATTATTCTAGAAGACGTGTTTGGTAAAAAAGAGATTGAAAGCCTGCAGCGGGAGCTGGGGCTACTAAGAAATAACGAGAAAATCAGAACCCGTGCTGAGGTAATTACTGAACCCGGTGACGATAGTATACGCTCAATCTTCAGGATCCACCAGCTGAGCAGTATATTCAGAAAACTCGGAACCAACCGTCGTTTGGTTCAGTTAGCGCAGTATTTATTGGGTGATCGAGTCTATATTTATCAGTCACGTCTCAATTACAAGCCCGGGTTTTACGGCAAGGAATTCTACTGGCATTCGGATTTTGAAACTTGGCACGTAGAGGATGGTATGCCGATAATGCGAGCGTTGAGCATGTCCATTACTCTAACGGACAACTATGAGACTAATGGTCCGCTGATGCTGATTCCCGGTTCACACAAGCACTATGTAGTGTGTGAGGGCGAAACGCCGAAAAACCATTTCAAAGACTCGCTGAAAAAACAGGAATATGGTGTACCGAGCATCGACTACTTAAGCCGATTGGTTGATAAAAGCGGCATTGTTACCGCGACCGGTAAGCCGGGTAGTGTGATCATATTCGATTGTAATACCATGCATGGTTCCAATAGCAATATAACCCCTTATCCACGCTCTAATGTCTTCTTTGTATATAACGCGCTCAGCAATCATGTGGTTGAGCCTTTCTGCAATCAGCCACCGCGTCCGGAATACATTTGCGCGCGCGAGGCAATTGAGCCTGTCCAAGTGTAAGTAAGCATGGACAATGGAGCGGAGAAAACGGCTTCAAGAAGAAGTCTGCGAAGGAGGAATCTCCCAATGACCGACCAATCGCGGTGGCCTGATTGTCAGCAACCATTGCTACTCCTGCCAGCCAAATGTCATAGTTCTTCGAATAGACTTTACATCACTGCTCCACAGTAACAAACGATCCAGCCCTAAAGCTACGCCGGACGTGTCGGGTATTCCGTGCTCCAGTGCCGCAAGAAATTGCTCATCAATGGCAATAGGTTCCTGCCCATATAGACGGCGCTGTCTATTGTCTCTTTCAAAGTGTCGACGCTGTTCCTTGGCATCCGTTAATTCTTCAAAACCATTGGCGATCTCTATGCCATCAGCGTACAACTCAAATCGTCGGGAAATTCTGGGATCTTCTGTACTCACTTTCGCCAGTGCCGCTTGGTCAGCCGGGTAGTCCTTAACAAAGCATAGCCCTTTCATCTGTGGTTGTATCACTATTGACAGGGCCCAGTTGAGCGCTGTATCCCAGCTATCTGTTGTGTCTATTGGGCATTCATGGTCAGACGAGTCACACCATGCCAGAAATGCGGTCATATCCTCCTCCAACGGGTCAATATCGGTGTATTTACCAAACAAATCCCGATAGCTGATAACCGCTATGTTCTGGTCCCAGTTTGCCGATTCCGGTTCGCATAGCCGGGCTAGTAGCTCGTAGATTTCCTGCATCAGCCGGGCCTGATCAAACCCGGGTCGATACCATTCTAGCAGGGTGAATTCAGGGTTATGTAATCTGCCTGGTCCGTCATCACGTAATACCCGACTAATTTGATAGATTGGCCCGCTACCTGCAGCCAGCAGGCGCTTCATGTGAAATTCGGGAGAGGTTTGTAGATAATAATCACGATGTCGAAAACGGCATTTAAGGCTGTCAATATGTGGATCGGTAACCGTGGTCGGAGCCAGTATTGGCGTTTCAACCTCTAATACATTGCGTGCATCAAAAAATGTTCGTATCTGTTTCAGCCATGCTGCCCGCATATGCAGCATGCCAATAGATGCGTCAGGGCGCCAGCTCATTCCGAATATTAAAGCCGTTACTTGTCTTTGGCCCTAGAGACGTACTCACTGGTGCGGGTGTCAATTTTCAACAGGTCGCCAATTTCGATGAAGAGTGGTACACGAACTGTAGCGCCTGTTTCAAGGGTTGCAGGTTTTACGCCGCCCTGAGCGGTATCGCCACGTACACCGGGTTCGGTTTCGGTCACAGTCAGATTAACAAAGTTAGGTGGTTCAATACCGATAGGGGAACCATTCCATAAAATAACCTTGCAGATGGCCTGTTCTTTCAACCATTGAGCTTGGTCGCCCACCGCCATCTTATCTGCCTGTACCTGCTCGTATGTCGCCTGATCCATGAAGTGCCAATATTCACCGTCACTATAGAGATACTGCATATCGGTATCCATTATATCTGCCGCCCTGACCTTTTCTCCTGATTTGAAGGTCTTGTCGATCACTTGCCCCGTTTTCAGGTTCCGGACCTTGACACGGTTGAAGGCCTGCCCCTTGCCAAGCTTGACAAATTCATTTTCAATGATGTTATAGGGGTTGTCATCAAGCATGATTTTGAGGCCAGACCGGAATTCATTTGTATTGTAAGATGCCATTTTTTCCTCTAATACGTAAGTGTGGGACTGCTTCAAGCCGCACATGATACCCCGAACCTATTTTCAGGACACTGATTGGAAATCCGCTTTGTGCCAAGCAGTGGTTCACTCGGGAATCCTTTTGGAACTACCGAAATCGCTATGGCTTGATAGTGCTATACAGGCCAGCCGGTTTTCCCCGCTCAAGGTTCCCAAAGGATACATACAACGAATGGAAAAGGGCAATCCAATGGGGGACTCCGACCCCTGTGCTGTTATTGCAGGTTCTGCCTTTAGGACAAGAATTGAAAGCTGTGACCGGATACATATCAGACCCCTTTAGTGGCCTTGATGCGGTTTGTAAAACAGGATTGCTCCATAAGTATCATGGCAGGGCATTAATGATTATCACAGGTACCTGTGCGGGTACACTGTCGTTATTGTTTTCGGCGTCATTTTACGTATTCGGAATCACACAGGTGGACATAGTCTGTAACCTGCTCTGAATTATTTAAGATCCCATGAAGAGATTGATGAAGTTATTCTCAGCAGCGGCGACTCTTTGATGCACGATGACGATATTTTTGACGGGCTGCTGTCACAATTAAGGAAAATACCGCATATTCAACGAATACGTACCCATTTCCGACTGTCCGTAGTTCTGCCTGAGCGGATCAGTGAGACTTTTTAGGGATTCTGCGATATGCTTGCGATGGTTATTCACTGTAACCATGCAATGGAGCTAAATAGTGTGGTAGCGGAAGCTGTCAACAGTATGTGTATCGGATAGGAATACGGCTTTTTAATCAGACAGTGTTGCTAAAAAATATTAATAATAGCGTATCTTTGATCTCCTTGCCTTTCCAGCCAATGACGATAGGAGATGAGCATACCATATCTGGAGCAGTTTGTACTAACACGCCCTAGCGCAAAACACAAGAGAATAACCTTGCACATGTTTTCCAAGCGTCGATTTCGGAAGTAAGTTGAAGAGAAACCTAGCGGTTCAGATTGCTGTTTACGAAGGTACATCCGGCGAAGTAGATTTTATCGCAACCGAGTTGCGTAATGCCGGGTATGTGACTAAGCCTTTCGCCTTCGAAGACCCGGAGCATTTAAGGGAGATTCTGGCCAAAAACCGGATTGAGCTTATTTATTGCTCCGCTGACGAGGCCGATCTTGATGCTATCTGTCGGATAGTTGATGATACCAAAGTACATATCCCCATTATTGCCATAGCTGCTGATACTGACACCGTATCCGTGATTAAGGCTATGAAAAAAGGTGCCAAGGAACTGGTCAACAAAAATCAGTCTGCCCACCTTCGGCTTGTCACCGAGCGAGAACTAAAGAACACATACTGTGCTAGAAGTATGTGCGAATACCAAGAGGCCTACACGGAAAGTGAGAAGCGTTGTCGTAATCTGTTGGACAGCTCCCGCGATGCCATCGCGTATATTCACGATGGAATGCATGTTTATTCAAACAATGTCTATGCGGAAATGTTTGATTTTGAAAGCAGCGATGAACTGGAAGGCTTACCTATCCTTGATCTTGTGAGTGAAGATGATCAGCTTCGATTCAAGAAATTTTTAGCTGACTACGATAAAAACACGGACAGGAGAAATATTGATGACATTCAATGTAAGCGCAATGATGGTACGGAATTTAATGCCGCCATAGAGTTTTTCCCGGTTAATATGGACGGCGAACCTTGCACCCAGATCGTCGTCAGGGATCAGACTACCAGCCTGACTGTAGTCAACGAACTGGAAGTCCTCCGGTCTCAGGATACGGTCACGGGACTTTATAATCGGCAGGCTTTTCTTGAAGAAGTGGAGCAGGCTATTGCTGATGTTAAAAGCGGCAGCCGCTCATCAGTGGTCTTTTACATTGTAATTGATAAATTCAGCCAGATTCAAAGTACCATGGGCATAGAAAATATTGACGCAGTGATATCGAATATCGGCAAAGTTATCATTGCCACCCTAGGAGCAAATGATTTTGTTGCGCGTTTTGGTGACCATGTTTTTACCATTCTGGTAAGGGAAGGTAGCGTCAGAGTAATCCGGGCCAAAGCCAAAAAACTGATCAAGGCACTTAATACCATCATTGAGGTAGGTGATTTATCCGTACAGATAACTGCCAGCTTGGGGTTGGCATCCATCCATAGTACGACCAAGTCTTCTTATGAAGTTCTGGCTTACGCCGACCAGGCTTGTAACACCGCCAGACAAAGTGGTGGTAACAAGGCAGAGGCTTATAAAGGTACCGAGAAAAAAGCAAAAAAACGGACAGCAGAGGATGATTTACGTTGGGTTACTCTGCTTAAAAGCGCGTTGGAGAACAATCTCTTCAGCTTGGTTTTCCAACCAGTTGTCAGTCTTGCTGATGACAGTAAAGAAATTTATGAGGCATTGCTGCGTTTGCACGATGAAAAAGGCAGAAAGATACCTACCAGCGAGTTCCTATCGGCAGCGGAAAAAATAGGTATGATTAATCTTATTGATCGCTGGGTTGTTCGCCGGGCACTCCACATACTGACAAGAAAGAAATATGAGAAAAGCGAAATAAGCCTGTTTATAAAGCTGTCCGGCTCAGCTTGTAGCGACAAAAGCCTGCTCCCTTGGTTGTATCAACGAATCAAGTCGGCTAAGGATATACAGCAGCAAAGACTCATCTTTGAGATTACAGAACTAGGTGCCACCACGCACATCAGGAAGACAGCAAATCTTAGTCGTATCTTGAGAATGATGAAGTGTCGCGTAGTTATCAGCCAGTTTGATGCGACCAGTAATCCATTCAAATTGCTTAAGATAGTTCCAGTTGATTTCATCAAAATTCATCCTGATTTAACGCGCAATATCAACAATGATCCCGCCACTATGCAAAAAGTACAGAAACTGGTAGAGACTGCGCACACCTTAAATAAGCTGATTATTGCATCACAGGTAGAAAGTGCGGAAAGTATGGCTACTCTGTTTAAGTTAGGTTTCGATTTTGCTCAGGGTGATTTTCTGCAAGTACCCGATACCGTTACGCAATTTGATTTCGGTAGTGATTGAGGAAGTAAATGAAGGATGTTGCTGATTTAACAGTCTGCTAAATTTCGATAAATTTTCCTAGAACAAAGCCGCTAACTTCTTTGTGATTAAAGTAGCCTCTTGGATTGCACAAAATACGTACACCATTGACCGTATAGTCTTGAGCATGATGGATGTGACCATGTATCCACAAGTCTGGCCGGGTATCCAGCAGTAGATTCTCCAGATTTGAGCAATAAAAATACTGGTAGCTATCTTTGATGTTTCGATGCCAGCTTTTCATCGACGGTGCATGATGCGTAACCACTACTGTCTTACCTTTGAAGGGTTCATCCAGTACATCAGCGAGCCAATTCACAGATTGTTTGTGTGTTTCCAACAGTCGGTCCGGTTTAAGGGGTACGCCGTTATCGGATATGTAACGAAAATCATTCATGCCTTCCCATGCTGCATCCATGATCTTCGGATTTTCATAGCCATAATCTGTCCATAAGCTGCAACCAAGAAATCTTACATCGTCAATAATAACGCTCTCATTCTCTAGGAGGTAAACATTGGTACCACTACTTTCCTGCCAGATCTTGTCAATAAAGTCAGTATAATCTTGTCCCCAGTATTCGTGGTTTCCCAATACGTAGATCACAGGCTTGCCAAAACTGGTGAGCCAGCGGATACCATCGAACCCCACACCAATATCACCTGCCGCAATGACCACATCCGCATCTGTCTGCTCTGAGGGCAGGTCACCGAATTCAAGGTGGACATCTGAAAAATACTGTAACTTCACAATGCGTGCCTACTTCTACATAAATTCTAGGTAGCCCTAGCTCGAATCAGCTCAGAGCTTTCTTAATGTTTTCTTGGTACCACCTTGTGAATAGCCAAATTATCCACATCCAGTGCGGCTTCATGCAATGCTTCGGAGAGCGTCGGGTGGGCATGTGCAGTCTTGGCTATATCTTCGGTGCTAACCTCAAACGTTACTACAGTAACTGCCTCGCCAATCAATTCAGAGGCACTCCGTCCGACAATATGAACGCCCATAACGCGGTCTGTATTGGCATCGGAGATAATTTTGACAGATCCTGCCGGGGTGCCGGCTGCTAGCACCCGCCCTGTTGCCGCATAAGGAAACAGGCCTCTTTTGTAATCAACACCGGCTCGCTTTACTGCTTGCTCGGACATCCCGACCCAGGCAATCTCAGGTTCCGTATATATTACCCAAGGTATAAGGTTATGATCAACTTGTTTATTTTTTTCGATCAATATTGATAAATCCGCGCTCATCCTGTTTTAATTCAATAGCTTCATCGATCAGATCCTGAGTATTCGGGCGGCGCCCGACTGCTACGAGTATGCGATCAACTTGCAGCTTGTGCTGACCCAGAGTATTTTTATAAGCTAGAGTTACTGCCGTTTTTATTTTCCTGCAAGCCGTTACTTTCGACGATAATCGAATATCCAGCCCTTGAGATTTGAACTGTTTCAAGACTTCACGGCTAACTTGCTGATCGGCCATTGGAAGAAAGTCATCCAGAGCTTCAAGCACAACAACCTTAGAACCCAGACGATTCCATATACTGCCCAGTTCCAGGCCAGTACACCTACACCGATAACTGCAAGCCGCTTGGGAATATCATCAAATTCCAGTGCCCCTGATGAGTCAACAATATACGTTCGTTATCCACTGGAACCGTCGAGATATCAATAGGTATGGAACCACTGGCAAGAATCACGGAGTGTCCAGAATACTCTACCTGGTCACCGGCATGTGCGGTGACCATTACTTTTTTATTGGCCAGTAACTTGCCATGCCCTTGGATCCAGTCTATGCCACTTGCCTTGAATAATTTCTCTATTCCATCGGTAAGTTGCCGGACAATCTTGTCTTTTCTGGCAAGCATTTTCGGCAGATCAATGGAAATCCTGCCTGTCTTAATGCCATGCGCTGATGCGGTATGATTTATTTCATGATAACGCTCGGTAGAATCCAGTAATGTTTTGGAGGGGATACATACGACATTAAGACATGTGCCGCTGAGTGCAGGTATGTTTTCTTTGCCGAGCCATTTTTCAACAACAGCAGCCGATAGCCCGAGTTGTGCGCATCAGATTGCAGCTACATAGCCGGCGGCCCCGGCCCCAATAATGATTACATCATATGCTTTACTGTCAGGCAACTTGCTCTCCTATCTACAGCCCCAATTAGATCAGCCGCACAATAATTCCATCACTCCAGTCCTCTTGGGACGCTGAATAAGATGTTGTGGGCACGGTTCATGCCATAGCCGCATAATTCTAGCAACCTGCTAGGTGATAACCCGGGCTAACATTTATATGGCAATTACAACGCTAGCAGCATGAGCGCTGGATTTTCCAGAGACTGCTTGACCTTGGCAAGAAACTGAACTGCTTCACGACCATCAATAATTCGATGGTCGTATGAAAGTGCAAGGTACATCATCGGTTTGGCGATTATCTTGCCTTCTTCTACTATGGCTCGTTGTTGAATGCTGTGCATTCCCAAGATAGCGCTTTGTGGAGGGTTAATGACCGGGGTTGACAACATAGAACCGAATATACCTCCGTTCGTTATACTAAAAGTTCCGCCGCCAAGCTCGTCCAGTCCAAGCTTTCCGTTCTGAGCACGCATGCCGAAGTCCTTGATGGTCGTTTCTATCTCACCAAAAGACAGGGTATCCGTATCACGGAGGATTGGTACTACTAGCCCCCTAGGTGAGCCCACTGCAATACCAATATCATAGAAACCGTGGTAGATAATATCGGCGCCGTCAACAGAGGCATTAACCACGGGATAATGTTTCAATGCCTCGGTACATGCCCTGACAAAAAATGACATGAATCCCAGCTTAACGTCATATCTGCGAACAAATTGTTCTTGGTGCTTTGTACGCAAAGACATGATCGGTTTCATATTAACCTCATTAAATGTCGTTAGCGTTGCAGTTGTCTGCTGAGACTGCAAGAGTCGCTCTGCGATACGCATCCGTAAACGTGTCATGGGTACACGTTCTTCCGTACGCATATCGTTGGCAGTGTTCTCGGGCCGAGACGCCGATATATCCTGAATGTGCACAGATTGAGGGCTATCTACCGGTTCGGAAGAGAATTCAGATGTGCTATTAAGGTATTCCAGCACATCCTGTTTGATAATTCTTCCTGATTTCCCGGACCCACTGATCTTTGAGGGATCTAAATTATTATCGACAATTAATTTTCTCACTGCCGGACCCATCGGGACATTAACAGCTTCGGCAATATCAGGTTGCTTTGCCGTTTGCGCATCAGGTGCAGAGGCAGTGACCTCACCTTCTTCCAAGACAGCCAAGACATCACCACTGGTAACAACTTCACCATTTGGTTTTAATATCTCCTTGATGATACCGCTATTGGGAGCCGGAATTTCCAGAACGACTTTATCAGTCTCAATATCAACAAGATTATCATCGCGTCGAACACTCTGACCGACGGCCACATGCCATTCAAGTAGAGTACCGTCGGCAACTGACTCTGGTAACTGTGGGGTTTTTACTTTGGTAGTCATACGCCTTTCTCTGTGTGTTTTTCGCGGTCGCCGCACAATGCTTGACGGACAACAGCATATTGTTGTTCAACATGTAGGGAGTAGTAGCCAACAGCCGGAGAAGCCGAGGCTTCTCTGCCAACATAATGCAGCTGCTGATTATCCTTGAGATATTTTCTGAATCGATGCTGTACCTGATACCAGGCCCCCTGATTCTGCGGTTCTTCCTGACACCAGATTACTTCGGTAGCATTCTTATAGCGGCTAAATATGCGGATAAAATCGGCATGGGGAAATGGATATAGTTGCTCCAAGCGTAAAACAGCCACATGATCCGTATTATCTTCTTTCCTCAAATCCAGTAAATCATAATAGACTTTGCCCGAACAAAAAATAAGGCGTGTTATTTTATTGATATGCTTGACGTCATTATCATCAATAACATTTTGAAATTTGCCAGCACTCAGCTCTTCAAGTGTCGAGACCGCATTTTTATGCCGTAGCAGGGATTTTGGCGTCATCACGATGAGCGGCTTACGGTAATCGCGTAACATCTGGCGTCGTAACAAGTGATAAATCTGGGCCGGTGTGGTTGGCATACAGACCTGCATATTATGCTCGGCACAAAGATGCAGATATCTTTCCAGCCGAGCAGATGAGTGTTCAGGTCCCTGGCCTTCATAGCCATGAGGTAGTAACAAAACCAAGCCGCATAATAAATTCCACTTAGCCTGCGCGGCACTGATAAACTGATCAATAACCACCTGAGCACCATTGGCAAAATCACCAAACTGCGCCTCCCAGACTGTTAGGCCCCGCGGTTCTGTTGCTGCATAACCATATTCGAAGCCCAGTACGGCTTCCTCGGAAAGTAGAGAATCAATCACAATAAACTGTTTCTGCTCCTGACCATTATGTTCGCCTATATGCTGAAGCGGAACCCAATTCGAGTTTATGTCATCAGCTTGGTTATGAATGACTGCATGGCGGTGAAAAAATGTTCCTCGCCCACAGTCCTGCCCAGATAGTCTCACCGAAAACCCGTTGTCGAGCAAAGATGCATAAGCCAGATTTTCTGCACACCCCCAGTCAATCGGCAATTCACCGTTTCCCATTTTACGGCGGTTGTCCATGATGCGTTTTACTCTCGGATGCAACTGCAGGCCATTAGGGAAGCTTAGTAGCGAGAGTTGTAATTTCTTGAGCTTCTCTATCGGCAGACTTGAATCATAGGAAATGTCCCAACGATTATTAAAGTAACGCTGCCAGTTTGTAGCATACTGGTTAGTCAGGCCATCAATAATCGGGCGAGATACGATATTATCGTCTTCCAGTTCTTGCTGATAAAGATCAGCCATCTTCCGGGGTTGATCCTCAGAGATCACGCCTGCTGCAATCAATCGGTCAGCATAAATTTTCCGCGTTGTGGGATGATTACGAATAATCCTATACATCATGGGCTGCGTTACTGCCGGTTCATCCGCTTCATTATGCCCGTGGCGTCGATAGCAGATCATGTCAATTACAACATCCTTGTTAAAAGCCATGCGGAAATCCAATGCCAGCCGGGTAACAAATATAATGGCCTCGGGATCATCGCCATTAACATGAAAAATTGGGGCCTGAATCATCTTGGCGACATCAGTACAATACAATGTAGAGCGAGTATCGAGTGGGTTACTGGTCGTAAAGCCTATCTGATTGTTAATGACGATGTGTATAGTACCGCCGGTTTGGTAGCCGCGCGCCTGTGACATATTCAACGTTTCCATGACAACACCTTGCCCGGAAAATGCCGAATCACCATGTATCAGCACCGGTAATACCCGATTGCCCTCAGTATCATGGCGACGTACCTGCCGGGCCCGTACAGAACCTTCAATAACCGGATTAACAATTTCCAGATGAGAGGGGTTGAAGCCAAGTGATAAGTGCACGGCACCTCCCGGAGTATCGATATCAGAGGAAAATCCCTGATGATATTTAACGTCACCTGAACCGGTTCGTTCGTCAACATGCTTACCTTCAAATTCTGAAAACAGTTTGCCTGGATTCTTGCCCAGAATATTAACCAGTACGTTTAAGCGACCGCGATGTGCCATTCCAATGACAACTTCTTTAATTCCATGTTTACCGCTTTTCTGAATCAGATCATCCAGTAACGGGATAAGGCCCTCTCCACCTTCAAGGGAAAATCTTTTCTGTCCTGCATATTTACGGTGCAGATACTGTTCGATTCCCTCTGCTGCTGTTAGCATACGTAATAACCAGTGCTTATCCTCGTTGCCGGCATCAAGCGTCCCCATGCTGCTTTCAAGGCGTTGTTGTATCCATCTTTTCTCATCTGTGTTAGTAATATGCATGTATTCGGAACCAATGGTGTCTGTATAGACCTTCCGAACAATGTTGTCTATCTCGCCTAGCGTCAACTCCTTGGGTGCTACAAGTGAACCCGTATTAAACTTCCGCAGATAATCTGCGGGGGTTAATCCATGGAAGGCCGGATCCAAATCAGGAACATTTCCCCGACCATGCAGCCTTAAGGGATCAATATTTGCGCACTGGTGCCCTCTAACCCGATGCGCATTAATGTAACGAAGCACCGCTGCCTGCTTTTCCGCTTCCACAGAATAATAACCACTTGCCGATCTGCCATACGGCTTTGCCGATGAGGAAAGTTGCCTGATGTTTTCGCGTATTAGAGAATGAGGAATCTCGGCATTATAACTGCTAGGCAGCTGGAGAAAATATTCACGCCAAATATCGGGCACAGAATCGGGATTACGCAGATAATCTTCATAAAGTGCTTCAATGTATTCGCCATTGGCACTGTACAAAGAGGTATTGTCGGAAAACTGCTTATAGTTTGAGGGAATATCCACCGATACACTGGCCCGCTGTTGTAGGCTATAGTGACTAACCTTTCACTGTCGCTGAATTTTCCATAATTACAATGGATAAGTAAACACTTTACGCAGCTTTTTAATCATGTTGTTTACCACTGAACCACCATGGGGCATCCCGCTATTCAGCGCTTTTCTCGGTTTAGGAACTGGCGCAGTCGTGCGGCGTTGTCATGTGCGCTCTTAAGCTCGGGATCAAGTGCCAGCGCCCGCTCGAAGCTCGCCAGTGCTTCCTCGTGACGGTCAAGGTGGTACAATGTTGAACCCAGATTGAAATGCGTCAGCGCACTCTCCGGCTTTATCTTGAGTGTAGCTTGGTACAAAGCTAGTGCTTCGTCGTAACGTTTCTCCGTAAAACGCCTCATAGCAAGATGGTCGAGCGCTGTGGTATTTTCAGGCTCAATTTTGATCGCACGTTCATAGTATGCTACTGCTGCCTCGGTCCGACCGAGTTTCTCTGCCGCCGCGCCCATGAACACTAGGCGGTTTGCCGCAGCAGGCAGGTGGGTATGCGGGTCTACCGAATGGCTGAGCGACTCAATGGCTTCCTCGTAGCGCTCCAGTTGATACAGGGCTTCGCCCATGCCGGCATGGGCTATCACAGATTCGGGCTCAATGGCGAGCACGTTGCGATACATTTCAATAGCCTTTTTATAGCGTTTCTGCTCGCTGAGCATAGTGGCTATATAATTCAGAACTGTGGTATTCTCTGGCGCGAGCGTAAGCGCTTGACGCAGGTACTCGTTACCCTCGTCGAAACGCTGTTGTATGGTACTAAGACGTGACAGATCCACCAGTAGAGTTGCATCATCTGGAGCCAACCGCACGGCGTGTAGAAGCTGTTGCTCTGCCGCTTCAAAGTACCCAAGCGCCTGTAGTGCGCGACCAGTAAGCGCATAGAGAATAGGGACATTGTCTGATTCGAGGTCAAGTTCAATCGATCTTTCCATTGACGTAAGTGCCTCCTCATAACGCTCCAAGTTATAAAGCGCAAACCCAAGTCCCGCATGGGCCTTCGCATCTGATACATTTTCTGCCAGCACTTTATTGAACCACTCGGCTGCTTCCTCGTGGTGCCCTTGCCTGTGCTTGAGCGTAGCCATGTTACGCCGGGCGTAGCTATTTCGGGGATAAAGCTCAAGCGCCCTCAGCAGACTGACCTCCGCCTCATCAAGTCGCTCCAGCTCTATCAGTGCATAACCAAGATTGGCGTGTGCTCCGGTGGAGTCTGGACGTTGCTTGACTGCATCAAGAGCTGCTGCATGCCCCTCCTTAATCCGGTCCGCACGGAACAGCGCATTGCTGAGATTGAAATAGGCATCGTGGGCCTTGGGATTATGAGCCACGATGTAGCTAAAGAACGTAATCTCATCGCGGTAGATACCGGACTGCTGCCAGGTCAACACCCCGAGCATACCCAGCAGGTCAGCCACCAGAGAGAACTGCATGTAGCCAAAATCGATAAAGCCCAGCACCGGCGAGAGGGTAACGGCGAAGAACAATACCCCGGCGAGAGGCCCGCGCCCAATCCGGTGACGCAACAGCCACAACAAAGTGGGCAGACCTGCGGCGGTGATGACATACAACCAGCCTGTCAGGTCGCTGACCCGAATGTCCCAGATCGGGTAGATGACGATGAGGTCAGTCGGCCATAGCAGCTTGCCGGCATAGAACCATAATGCGCGAGCGGCGATCATCAGGCGATCAAGAGCGGAGTAGCCCAGTTCGAGTGTTTCGCGCGAGGTGTAGTAGGCCAGGTCGGCGACCGTGATGACGAGGCCAACCAGGAAAAACGGCACTAGCCGGAGCAGGTCATGAGTGTTGACACGACCGTATCTCCACCAGTGCCATATGAGCAGAGCGACAGGTAGGGTCACGGCGATGGACTTTGAGAGCATGCCGGCGATGAACAGACCCAGGGCGGCACAGTAACGTCCTAGGTGTGGTGCCTGGATGAAACGGAGCCACATGAAAACGGCGCTGAGATAGAACAAAGCCGAGAGCAGGTCTTTGCGTTCAATGATCCATGCCACCGACTCGACGTGCAGAGGATGGACGGCGAACACGGCGGCGATAGCGAGTGCGCCGGGGACGGCGAGTTTGAGCATGAGACGCCACAGCAGGATGACATTGAGGGCGTGCAGGAGCACATTGACGAGGTGATAGCCGAAAGGCGAGAGACCCCATAGCTTGTGTTCGAGCCAGAACGTGGTGTAGGTTAGTGGCCAGTAGTGTCCTTCGTTGCGGATAGCGGTCGGTGACAACCAGATGTCGCGCAGACCTGACCATCGGTGGATGGTCGGTTCCTTGG
>JAPYNQ010000009.1 GCA_028289815.1 Gammaproteobacteria bacterium
CAATAATATAATAAAAAAAAGTGAAGTTTCTAACAGGTTTCCAAAAATTGATGCCGAGTATATCTCTTTGAATCCATGATAACATCCTGATATAACATTAATGATTGCGATCAGAATAATATTTATAATGATATAAAGTATGATTGACGAATCAATATCAAGTTTAAAAATATTATAAAAAATAAAGTTTCCGATAAATACGTAAAGTAATACAGCTATAACAAGTCCATTAAGCAGCACGAAATATAGTATTTTTTTAAAAACAGACAAAATTTTATATTCTTCTTTTGTGACATGATAGCAGGCAATTTTGTTAGTTAACACGAACACAAGGCCAAAATTATTTAAGAGAACGAATAGGCCTATGATACTTACAATAATAAAATAGACTCCCAAGTCTTCGGCCCGCAAAGACCTTGCCAGAGTTACATCAATACCAAATGCAACACCTGCAGCCAGAATTTTGATGGCAATCAGCCCAATCCCATCTCGCAGTAACTTGGAATAGATCACGGGAAAATCTCACTCTGATTATGGCCAATCCAGGAAATAGATAGCCAACTTAAACGGCAACAAGACTCAGACTAACGGGCACAGATGAGAACCATCCTTTCTTTATCTCGCTTGGCACGAGTTAGCATGACAGCTACACTGAACCATTAATCTGATATGTCGTTGGCACGTTTACTGTACATGGATATATTCTGAACCCTATTGTCTGCATTAGTCTTTGGGACTGCCCTTCTCTCATACTAGGCCTACTGCTTGTATATGGCCTGACAAGTACGCCAAATCATACGATAACCCCACCACCGACTCCGGGAATCAGCAAAGGTTTAAGAGTTTATGCGCAAAGACGGGTTAAGAATAATAAACCGGCCTGTTACTTCGTACATAGCCCTGAAAACAAAGCAACAGACTTGGCTGTCAGTTGTCAAGAATCATATAATCGAGCACCCGCTATTATCTCTAGTTAGCTACCAATAGAAGGGATGGCAAGCGTCGAAACTTCTATGGCTTTACTACACTCCGATCTATCAATAAACTGATCACACTTTCAACACAGTCTTCTATCGAATTATCTGCTGTATTGAGCTCAAGTTCCAATTCAGGATACCGTGGTTCCTCATATGGTGCGGATATACCCGTATACTCCTTTATCACTCCTGCGCGTGCCTTGGCGTAAAATCCTTTAACGTCACGCTGTTCACAGACTTCTAATGGAGCATTGCAATAAACTTCCAGAAAGTCACCATGAGGCATCATTGAGCGCACTCGCTGGCGATCACTGCGAAATGGCGAGATAAGTGCCGTAATGGCTATAACTCCCGCTTCCAGAAATAATTTGGCTACTTCACCAATACGGCGCAGGTTCTCATGGCGACCCTCCTTAGAAAAGGTTAAATCTGAACACAAACCATGTCTGATATTATCCCCATCTAATACGCAGCATCTGCAGCCAAACTCATACAGGCGACTTTCCAAGGCATTAGCAATCGTGGACTTACCAGAACCCGACAGGCCAGTGAACCAGATAACAATACCTCGGTGACTGCTCAGTGCCTCACGCATCTGGCGGGTTACTGATGCCTGATGCCAGACAATATCAGAACCATTAAGACAAGAGCGTAACACAATCAATCATTCTCTCAGCGCTAAAATAGTGGACATAAGCACAAAAAATGGCGCGCCCGGAAGGATTCGAACCTCCGACCGCCTGGTTCGTAGCCAGGTACTCTATCCAACTGAGCTACGGGCGCATTAAAATGCGCATTGTGGGCATGTGGCGTGCCAGTGTCAAGAAGGTATTATGAGTCCAACGCAAGTCGCGCTTTTAGTCGCGGTTAATAATTATAGAGATTGTAATCTCAGATCTCTGTGTGGCCGAATATCATTGTATTTGATCGACCAATCAGCCAGTTTTTCTCTAAACAAATCCAGGTCGGCGAACAGCAATTTCTCATGGAAACCCGTAAACTGTTTCTGGACAGCGCGGTTAAAGTGCTTACAGTTGACACTCATCACGAGGGGCATGGGATCAACCCAAAGCCGGCACCAGCGACTTGTAGGCAATACGCACGCTCACCTCCAAAATCTGAGCAACTTCTTCAACGTGAAGTCTTTGCTAACGCATCGTATCAGTATCGCTTGATTGCAACATTAAAGTGTTCATTCCTGATAGTGCCATGTGAAGCCCGAGTGAACAGCCCGGCCTAGGAAGTCATAGCTGAAGATGAGGACAAGTGGAACCTTGGCTGGAACCGAAAATGAACTGCAATGGCGAAAAGCATTACCGGAATATTCTTGAATCTAAGGTGGACAACTAGTACAGGCGGCGGCGTGCCATACGCTCGCGCCAAATCTTCTTTATATGCCGTTTTACAGCAGCAGCCTTCTTGCGTTTGCGTACTTGAGTCGGCTTTTCGTAGAATTCGCGGCGGCGAACTTCGGCCAGAATACCAGCTTTTTCACAGGAACGCTTGAAACGACGCATTGCGATGTCAAAGGGTTCATTCTCCTTGACTTTTACATTTGGCATTGATGCTTCACCTACAGTAACTTAAAAAGCACACCATTTTACAGACAGGCAATAACAAATGCAAAGAGAAACCAAACCTGGGTGGATTTTGAGACAGCTTAATGAACATACTGGGGATTGAAACCTCCTGCGACGAAACGGGAGTTGCAGTTTACAACACTGAAACCGGACTGCTGGGACACAGTTTATACAGTCAGGTAATCCTGCACGCGGAATATGGCGGTGTGGTTCCAGAGCTGGCTTCGCGAGATCATATTCGAAAACTTTCCCCACTGATCCATGAAGTGCTGGAAAAATCCAGTCTGCGACTGTCCGAACTGGATGGTATCGCCTTTACCCGTGGACCGGGATTGATGGGGGCCCTGCTGGTAGGCACCTCTCTTGGATGTTCCCTAGCATTCTCACTCGGTATTCCCGCAATAGGTGTACACCACATGGAAGGACATTTACTGGCACCTATGATGGAAAAAAATTCACCGCCATTTCCGTTTGTTGCCTTATTGGTTTCCGGTGGACATACACAGCTGATGTTGGCACGGGCGGTTGGCCAATATGAAATACTGGGACAATCTGTTGACGACGCCGTCGGGGAGTCTTTCGACAAAACAGCCAGCTTGCTTGGTCTTGGCTATCCGGGCGGCGCGGCATTGGCAAGACTAGCTGAGCAAGGCGACCCGGATCGGTTTACGTTCCCGCGCCCCATGACCAACCGCCCCGGACTGGACTTCAGTTTCAGTGGCCTGAAAACCTTTGCCATGAACACCCTGAGAAACAACACAGACGAACCGGGAATAAAGAAAAATATTGCTGCCGCCTTTCAAAAGGCCGTGGTTGAAACGCTTGTGGACAAATGTCAGCGTGCGCTCCGGCAAACCGGATATCAGGCTCTGATCGTCGCAGGAGGGGTGGGAGCAAATAAATGCCTTCGAGAGCGCCTTGTAATAGAAGCAGAAAAATCTGGCACACAAGTGTTTTTTCCGTCCATGGCTCTATGTACCGACAACGGTGCTATGATTGCCTACGCAGGTGCACTACGGCTATCTGCCGGACAACAGGACGACACAAACCTTGCCGGCAGGCCACGTTGGTCGATGGAGGGACTAACAGCTTTACCGCAAAATTCTGGCTAAATGAAGCTTTGATTAGTTCAGAGCTTCTTTGGGTATCAAACACTTCGAGAGCTTCAAGCGTTCGTGTGACCGGCAATGGTCATATGAGTTCGCCTGATAAGAGATGGTAGTATGTGCGTGTCACCACTGACGATCATTCTCGGTGCAGCTTCGTCTGCATCCAGCCCAACAAAACCTCGTACAGGACCCGCACCATAGGTGCGCTACCCCGCACTAATTCCAAACCTTCGGTGTTTTTTTCTCTCGCATGATACGAGCAATCCCTGCTAGATAGTATCGTCACGAGATTTCACGCCAGAGTATCAAACAACGTATCTAAATAGCCGCCACAAAAGAGGCGGCATTTTTCGCATAGCGTGTCGCAATACCGCGCCAACGTTTCAAGTGCAAAAAAGCATTCTCCACCAAGCGCCCTAAACGATACAGATAACGGTCATAGTCGCATTGTTCTTTCCGGTTCCGCTTGGGAGGGACGACCGGTTCAATCCCCTGCTTGTTCGCAATAGGTCAGGATTTCATCGGTATCGTAAGCACGGTCGGCTAATAATGCCCTAGCATCCATGCCCTCAATCAAGTTCAAAGCCGACCCACAATCTGCTGCGGCACCCGGCGTAACAATACTCGGAGCGGCCTGCCTGTTGCGGATAGTCAGACCATGCGCATCCACAGTCAAATGTCGCTTCGTGCTAAGCCCCCTTTTGTGCGATTCATCGCCGGATTACCACCTTTGGTTCCTGCCACATGAAGATGCATTTTGATATGGCTGGCATCTATCATCCGCCATTCGTAATCCGGTTTCTCAGTGAGCTGTTCAAGCAACCCTTCCCAGATTCCGTTATCGCGCCAACGGCAAAAGCGCCGATGGATACTTTCCCAATCTCCATAGTCGGGGACAAGTCTCGCATCCCCAGCAGGGTTTTAATGAAGTTGAAACTGAAATTGAACAGCTAATCGGCAATCAAGTACACTGGTATGACGACAGCCCCGAAGATGCCCGAGTACAAGAGTCTGTAAAAAAATACTGGCACAACCACTGACTGCAGATTCGGCTGTCCAAATTGCCTTATTACGTAATCAGTCATTACAGGTGAAATATGCCGATCTGGACATATCCCGGGCAGATCTGGCACAGGCCGGTTTACTGAAGAATCCGGTATTGGAATTAACTCGGCTAAGGCCACGGTAAAAGCGGTAAACCGGACAACGAACTGGACATAGAGTTGTGTTTTGAGCTTCTTGATATTCTACTCGTTCCATTGAAAAAGAAGGTTGCTAGACAACAGTATGAAGCTATTAAGCAACAGATTATCGTGAGTGTACTCGATCATGCGGCTGCAACACGCAAGGCTTTCTATACCGTACAAACGGCACAACAAATGGAAAGTGTATTAGGTGAGATTAAGGCATCTACTGCCGCTGCGCTGGAAACTGCAACCCGACTACACAAGATTGGTAATATTAGCAAGGGCACCTTTGACAACTTTCAGCTACAGGATAATGAGACCGGATTAACTCTCGCTGAAACATAGCTGGCGGTGCGCATCAATCGTGAAAAACTGGGTCAACTCATGGGTGTTACCGGTGATCCGATCCCATGGGCTGGTGAAGGCGGCCTGAAGCCATTGCCTTTGAAGACCATAAACCTGATTGATATTGAGCAGCGCGTGATTGACAAGCAGCCTGACACTAACCATGCCCAAACACCAGATACAGGCTCTTGCCGACCAAGCCGGCGTGGAGGACATTGAGTCGCTAATTAATGACCTAGAACCCGGTTACGCTTGGGACCGCGAAGACAGCGGCCACTGGAAAGAAGAACCAATAATTGAATTCAATGTACCCGTCTTTGGTCTGGGCTTTGCCAGGCGCGCACGAATAAAGGCACAGATACAGCAATTCAATACTGCTTACACCTCCAGAATGATTTCGATACGCGGCGATACGTGATTACTGGCCGATCACCTGCGTTTCAGCAGGGAGGTGGTTGAACAATATGTCGATACCATCCTGTTGCCGGGTCACCGTATTAAAGACTTTGCACTACTAAATTACAATGCCATGCAGATCGATGTATTCAGACTGTTAAAGGCCCATGAAAAACAGGCGGTCAGTTACCAGCGATTTGTGAGCGCACTGAGCGATTACTGCATAGCAGGGGCTGACTTGAAAACATTACTGTCCGATCAGTCGGTTACAATAGCAAACATGAATAACCTGATCATTAATTATGATGGATAACGACGAAGGAGGACACTAACATAAAAATGACTCGACGGGATTTATTAACTAAGGGTAAAACACTGGCAGGTGCCAATGTGGATGGCCGGTCCGCGATAGCCTCTAGCATGACAGACGATGCTAGAGTTTACAAACGTTGGGAAAAATCATACAGTGGCGGACCACTGGATGTGCAACCGCTGGAACCCGGTTTACCGGAGGAGCATTATCGTCCGGTCGTAGTAACTGATGGGATAACCATGGCATTCAAGATAGTCAATAGCACCAAGGTGTTTCATATCACCGTTGACCGGGTTGCCCACGAGTTCACTCTCGGCCTGGAAACGGACATGTGGGATTATAATAGTCGTACCAACAGCTCTGTAATAGAGGCTGTTGAGGGCGAACACATCCGTATCTATGCCACCAATAACCTGGAAGTACCCATGACGATACACTGGCACGGCCTGTTTCTGCCTAACGGCATGGATGGCGTTGCCGGCGCTGCTCAGCCAGTGATTAAACCCGGACAGACCTTTCGCTACGAATGGACATTGCGCCAGTTCGGCACATTCATGTATCACGCACGCTACGATACCATGACACAAAAAGCAATGGTTCTCATCGGTATGTTTACTGTTAATCCACGTAATCCGGAACCCGATGATCAGGTTGATCACGACTTTGTGCTGTTGATGAATGAATACAAGCTGGAGGTAGGAACCCGAAAAATTGATCCTAATGAAATGACCGATTTCAACGTACTGACCTTGAATGGGCGCTCGTTTCCAAGTACTGAACCTGGTTATAAAGCAAAATCAGCGAGTACGCACGCGTATTGGTAACCTGTCGGCAATGCATCATCACCCATTTCATATTCATGGTTACCGCTTTAAGGCAACAGCTACCGATGGGGAACGTATTTCGGCATCTGCGCAATGGCTCGAGACTTCGGTACTGGTCGCAGTGGGCCAGACGCACGAAATCGAATTTACTGCCGATGCACCGGGAAACTGGATTGTCCATTGTCATATGGCCCACCATACCATGACCCAGATGGGACATGGCCTGACCAATATGATTGACATGGATATGCCAGAAAATTCACGTCACATGGAAGGTGTGCCGCTGCAATACGGCAAAGGTACCATGGGCGGACTGTTCACCATATTCAAAGTCAGAGAAAAACTGTCAAACTACCAAGGTCCGGGCTGGTATGAACATCCCGATGGAACGGTAGAGCGTATCGCCAAGAGTGCTGAATTACGCGCAGACGATATCAAAGTCTGATCAGAACAAGGCCAATTTATCGTGATCACTACCAATGACAGTTTCAACTCTATGATGGTCTCATTGACGAACTCTTCCCCTGGTTTTGATAAAGCATCCGCCTTTCCAGAATGCCTATCCCCTCATGAAGGTATTATGATGCTTGGTGGCCCCGGTAAAGCATTATCAGCAATATACAGCAACACAAATGAACAATAAAGTATTTGTCAATCTCCTGGCTGCAGGGTTATTTTTATTGCCATTATTGGCTCCTTTGAAAAATGGTTTACTGCTAGGACCACATCTATTTAAATACTTATTATCCAGTCCGATAATTATTTTATTGTTAAGCCTGTACTTGACAAACAATGGTTTTGCCAAACATTATCGATTGATCAAAACACCTGCCAATTATTTAGGATTGGCATTCTTAATGTGGGCATTAGCATCAATATCCTGGGCTCAAAATACACATAATGCCTGGCTACTAT